>CAIYDY010000277.1 GCA_903925015.1 uncultured Acidobacteriia bacterium | reverse complement strand
GTTCATGCCGTATTGCTGTTCCATGGTGGTTGGGGTGTTGGGAACACCCAGCGGGTTGTTCATCACGGTGGGGTCGCGCGGGGTGGGGCGGGAGTCGGGCCGCTTTTCCGTCAGGCGGACCATCATCTGGCTGATGTCCACCGTGTAGACCAGCGTGTTGGTCAGGTTGACGTCAATCAGTGCCTCCTTGAGGCGGGTCTCGCTGCCCTCGTCGCGGGTTTCGGATATGATGAGCACCACCTTGCGGTTGTTCTTGGCGCGCTTCTTCAGCATGTAGACGCCCCGGTCGACGGCATCGATCATCCGGTTGCCGGAACTGCCCGGGGTAATGCGGTTGATGGCGAGCTTTATCTTGTCCGGATCGTTGGTGAAGTCCTGCATGTTGACGATGCGGCCGTCGAATTTGATCACCGCCGCCTCGCCCTGCGCACCGATGATGGACTGGACCAGCGAGCCCAAGTGCTTGATCTGCGGGAGAATGGATTCCACGCGGGCCGAACATTGGATCGCGATCACCAGCGAAATCGGCTCGTAGGTGATATCGACTTGGATGTTTTGCTCCTTGCCGTTGTCCCAAAGGTGGAACTGGTTGGGCTGGAGGCCGTCGACAATATTGCCCTCCTTGTCGGTGACCAGAACCGGCGCGACGATGTTGGTGACGCTGGTCTTGATGATCGGCGTATCCATTTCAATCGCCTGGTCCGATTTCGGTGTGCCCGGAATCTGGGCCGAAACCGCAAGGACGGACATAGCGGCGGACAAAACAAAGCCAACAAATCTCATTCGGGGCGTTTCTCCTGAGGCACGGTACTTTCGGAACAGCTAGTGGCCAGTGCGTCCGTTGATCAAGTCCAGCACGTGCGGGACCAATCCTAAAATAGCATCGATCGACTCCACCGCACCCTTGGGCGAGCCTGGCAGATTCACGATCAAGCAGCCTTGCCGCGTGCCCGCGATGGCGCGCGAAAGGGCGGCCAAGGGGGTCTTGGTGCGGCCCACGGCCCGCATTGTTTCGCCGAAGCCGGGGATTTCGCGCTCGATTGCATCCCGTGTTGCTTCCGGCGTGACGTCGCGCGGCGCAATTCCGGTGCCGCCGGTGGTGAAGATCGCCTGGGCCGGACCGGCATCGGCCAGTTCGCGAAGCTTGTGGGCGATGACCGCCCGCTCATCGGGAACGACCACGAGCCCCAAGACTTCGAAGCCATTCGATTCCAGAATCGCCACCACGGCAGGACCCGACTTGTCGACCCGCGTGCCTTCAAAGGTACTGTCACTGACGGTGATGACCGTAGCCCGGCAGGGAGTGCTCACCGGTGGAAATCCCCGCTCTTGCCGCCGGTCTTTTCCAATAGATAAATGTCCTGGATCTCGATCCGCTTGTCCAGAGCCTTGGTCATGTCATAGACGGTGAGCGCCGCCACCGAGGCCGCCGTCAGCGCCTCCATTTCGACGCCGGTCGGCGCGGTGGTGATGGCCAGGGTTGTGATCCGGATGCCGCCGTCTTCGATCGCGAAATCCACGTCGACACGGGAAAGCGGCAGCG
Source organism: uncultured Acidobacteriia bacterium (assembly GCA_903925015.1). GTDB lineage: Bacteria > Acidobacteriota > Terriglobia > Bryobacterales > Bryobacteraceae > BOG-234. The sequence goes on along the minus strand of CAIYDY010000277.1, from coordinate 16,356 downwards.
AGTGGCACATCGGAATCAACTGCGCCGTCTGTTTGGCGGCGAGAATTCCCGCCACGCGCGCCACGCCCAGGGGATCGCCCTTGGGATTCTTCGGCAGCGCGTCGAGGACCTCGCACGACATTTTCACAAAAGCGTGGGCTCGGGCGGTGCGGCGGGTATCGGATTTGGCCGAAACGTCGACCATGCGCGCCTCTCCGGCGTCATTGTAATGGGAAAGTTGGCTCATCGAAGCAGTACGGGAATGGTCTCCCCCTCCAAGTATTCCGCGCGGTCGGGGTCGGCCACCAGGTAGGCGTTGGCGCGGCAGAGTGAGGCCACGTCCCCCGAACCCTGCCAGTCCACAGGTGTGACCATCGTGCCACGCACTTGGGCGGGCAGGACGCGGGTCAGCCCGGTCTTGTGGCGGAATGGTTTCGTCAGCCGAGCCAGAGTGAGGGGCAATTGCGGGTCCGCGATGCCTCCCAGCATTTCCAGTGCGGCGCGCGCGAATAGTTCGAAGGTCACCATGGTGGAAACCGGATTACCCGGGAGGCCGAAGAAAAATGTGCCGCGGGCACGACCGAAAACAAGGGGTTGTCCGGGTTGAACAGCTACCCGGTCGAAGAAAAATTCGGCACCGGCGGCGGCGAGCGCGTGCTCGACGACGTCGTATTTTCCGGCGGAAACCCCACCCGAGAGCAGCAGCAGATCGCTTTGCAGCCCCTGTTCGATTAACAGTTGGGTGGCTTCGAGGGTGTCACGTGCGATGGGCAGCACCACCGGATCGCCGCCGGCCCGGATGACTTGTGCCGCGATGGACCAGGCATTGGAGTTTCGGATTTGGTGGTCGGCGGGTGTCCGGTGGATATCGACAATTTCGTCGCCGGTGGTGATGATGGCTACGCGAGGGCGGTTGAAAACCGGCACTTCGGCGTATCCGGTTGTTGCGAGCCAGGAAACATGGGCGAAATCGAGGCGGGTGCCCGCTTTCAACACGGCCTCGCCGTTTTGGGCTTCACAACCACGGGGCGCGATGTGGGTGCCGGGCGCGAGTTGTTTCTCCGTGGAAACGCGGCCGTCGGATGTTCGGACGCAGTGCTCCACCATGACGACGCAGTCGGCACCGGCTGGAACCGGGGCTCCGGTCATGATTTCAACGGCCTCGCCGACTCCGACCCGTCCCGGATAAACCTCGCCGGCCCGGACTTCGCCGGTCACTCGCAAACTTCCGGGCAGGTCGGCGGATCTTACGGCAAAGCCATCGCGGACGGAGCGGTCGAACGGAGGGTAGTCGCGATCAGCAACGGCGTCTTGGGCCAACACCCGGCCCACTACCGAGGAAAGAGGTACAACCTCGATGCCGGGTGGCAATACGGACGCCCCCACCTGCCGCAGCACGGTGGATCGAGCATCAAGAAAGGATAGGGCGGCCACGCATTCCAGTGTAGCCGGGGGGAGCGCGGGAGATGTTGGTGCTACTGCCGCGCAGGCGGAACCGCGTAGGTGCTGCCCGGCTTCCAGGTGGGGCGTCCATCCGCATTGGCCACGCTCTCCGCCATGGCACTGAAGAAACGGTGGAATTTTACTGCCGCGTCGAAATCGACCGGCTGCTGCAGATCGTCCTGCGGTTTGTGGTAGCGGTCCCGGTACCAAGCCCGGTAGATGGCCTCCTCCTTGGAACCTTTTTCATAGCCGAAGATGAAGGCGATGCCGGGCACGCCATTGCGGATGAAATTGAACTGGTCGGAACGGCGGAACAGGCCGCGCTCCGGCTCGTTGTCGGTCTGGATACGGATTCCCAGCGGCTTGCCGACCTCCTGGGCGGTGTCGCCCAGGGTGGAATCCTCCAAGCCCAGCGTTGTGAGTATGGTGAGCGGAAAGATCGGGCGAATGTAATCGAGGTTGATATTGGCCACAATCTTCTCCTTTGGGACTGTCAGGTGGGAGACGAAGTAGTTCGAGCCCAGCAGCCCCTTCTCCTCGCCCGTGTAGACCGCGAAGAGCAGGCTGCGGCGCAGTTTCCTGCCGGAGCGCTTCAAGTCCGCGGCCAGTTCGATCAAATTGGCCACACATGCGGCATCGTCGAACGCACCGTTGTAGAGGCCGTCGCCGTTGACCGGTTCTCCGAAGCCGTAGCCGTCGAGATGCGCGGAGACCAGGACATATTCGCTGGACAAGGCTGGATCCGAGCCTGGGAGCACGGCAATCAGGTTGTCGGACTTCACGGCAGCTTCGCGAATGGTGACCTTGACGCGGAGAGTGCCGGGGATTTCAAAGCTCGGCAGTGGCTTGCCCGTGGAGCCGAGTTCGAGGATTTCGCTCCAGGTATGCCCCGAACCTTTCAGCAACTCGTCGGCCACCGACGAATTCAATCGCATGGCGACACCAGCTCCAGCTGCCCTTCCCGCTCCGCCCTCGATCGACATCACACGGGCGTAGGCGATGGGCCAGCGGGGAGTCTCCAGCGCTCGCGGGTTGTCAATGGTTAGCACGCCGAGTGCGCCAAGTTTGGAAACCGTTTGGGCCAGTGTCGGGACCGCTCCGGCGAAAGCCACCACTATTTTCCCCTTCACATCGATTCCCGTCAACGAGGCCGAACCCGCGAAGACTAGGGGAGCTTCCAATGCACCTGGTAGCGACGCGCTTGGCGTGATCCCGATTTCCTGGTTGAGCTGTAGTTTTCTGGCGGCACCGTCCCGGACCAATTCGAATGAGGATGATGCTGGTTCGACGCGCAGGTCGCGGAGTGGCACCGTCTGGTAGTAGCCCGTTTCGCCCGCAGGTTTCAGCCCGGCACGCTCGAACTCGGATGCCACGTATCGGGCGGCCCGACGGTAGCCTTCGCTCCCGGTGTCGCGGCCCTCCATGCCGTCAGCCGCAAGAATCTTCACATGGCCCCACCAGTTGGCGGCCTCTTTGGTCGGTTCTGCGGCGAACAAAAGAGAGGGAAGGAGGATGAGCAGGATACGGCGCATTTGCCGTAGTCTAGCATTGCAGGGCTGACATGGTAACGTGTCGGATTGCGGTATTTCCTGCCACTTCTGCTCATCGCGGCCCCGTTCGGCATTGCTGCCCAAACGGACGCCGCCGCATACGCCGGAGCGGCTGCCTGCGGCAAATGCCACGCCGAAATCCAGAAGAAATGGGCCGGTGCGCGGCACAGCAAGATGGTCCAGCCAGCCACCGCCACCAGCGTCCAAGGGGACTTTTCGGGTCGCCAGGTGGTGCTGCGCAACGAGCCCTATCTCTTGACCAACCGCGCCGGGAAGTTTTACATCACCGAATCCTACCTGACCGGGAAGCCCCATCTGCACCGGGTCGACTATACGCTGGGGAACAGGCGCATCCAACACTACCTGACGACCCTACCCGACGGGCGGATCATCGTGCTTCCCCCGAGTTGGGACATTGCCCGCAAGCAGTGGTTCCACAATTTCGACATCGGCGACCCGGATGAGAGCGGCGAGGTCGAAGTCCAGCTCTGGAACAAGAACTGCTATTCCTGCCACGTCAGCCGCGAGGAGAAGAATTTCGATGTGGAACGGCTGGAGTACAAGACGGCGTGGCAGGATTTCGGGATCAATTGCGAACGCTGCCACGGACCGTCGGCCCGGCACGTAGCGAATAGGACGGCGCGCAAGCCGCTGGCGAAGGGTTCGGAACCGGACACGGTCGTCCAGACAAAGCTTGCGCCGGACCGCAATACGATGGTCTGCGCCCAGTGCCATTCCTTCCGTGACATCTTCATCAACGGCTACAAGGCCGGTGACAACTACTACGACTATTTCGTTCCGATCCTGGAGTACGACCAGCCCGTGGACAAGGACCCGGCCTACTGGCCCGATGGCCGCACCCGGCGGTTTTCCAACGATGCGCTGGGGTTCTGGCAGAGCCGCTGCTATCTCCGAGGCAAAGCGACCTGCCTGAACTGCCACGCCGATGCTCACGACACAGGTATCGAGAACAACCAGCAGTTGCGTCCGGGCGCGTCGGCAATCTGCACCGGATGCCATGCCGGGAAGGCGACTGCTGCCCATACGCACCATCCCGATAAATCCGCCGGAAGCTCCTGTGTGGAATGCCACATGCCCCGCACGGTGTTGAGTGTGAAGGCCGAGATCCGGGACCATTCGATCACGGTTCCAGTCCCGGAGAATACGGCGCGCCACGCTATCCCGAATGCTTGCAACAATTGCCACAAGGATCAGACTGCGGAATGGGCGGTTCAGGCGATGGACAAATGGTGGGGTCCAGCAGGGGAGGGCAGTTCCCGGTGGCGTGCGGTGCGTCGGGCGGATACCTTCGCGGGAGCTCGGAAAGGTGACCGGTCCACGGTGGAGCCACTGCTTGCGATGGTGGCCGACAGCGGGGAGCCGCCGCTCTTGCGGGCCAACGCGCTGGGCTACCTGGCCAAGTTCTCGACCGACCGCCGGGTGTTCCAGATGTTCCGTTGGGCCTTGGGCGAGTCCGAGCCGGTGCTCCGGACGCTAGCTGCCCTGCGAATCCAGCCGACTCAGGCCGACAGGCAGGCGGCAATATTGGAACTGGCGCGGGCGCTGGGCGACGACGCCGCGACGGTCCGGCTCGGGGCAGCCGTGGCGTTGACGGGCCTTGGCATTCGCAGCCTTCCGGGAAAGGACGGGCAGCGGCTGGCATCCTCGCGCTTGCTCTACGATTCCCGGGCCAAACTGAATACCGACGATGCCGCGCAGCAATTCGCTGCCGGCAGGTTCTTTCAATTGTCCGGGGACGATACCAAGGCAGCACCGGCGTTTGAGGGTAGTTTGAAACTGAATCCGGATTCGACCACTCGGTATCTGTTGGCCGCCGTGATCGCAAGGCTTGGGCGGGTGGAAGAAGCCCGAAAGTTGCTGGAGGAAATCAGGCTGGGCGATCCGCAGTACGAGCGGGCGCAGGCGCTGCTGAAATCGCTCCAAGGACGGTAGAACGCAAAGGGGCGGCGGGATATTTCAACCGCCCCGTGATTTTAGCGGCCTTCGCTGGAAGGCGGAACAAGACCCTTCACGCGCATGTAGACGCCCATGGCGCCGTAGACTTCGTTGGCATGGACGACGATGCCGTACAGGGCGTTGATCCGGGGCTGTTGGCCGCGGCCTGCGGCGATCGATTCCATCGCGTTGGCGTCTGTGAGTGCGTCAAAAGACTTGTCGCATTCGTCGAAGGATTCCTTCAACGCGGCAACCAAGTCGGCCTTCGCGGTCTTGCCCTGGGCGGAGCTGGGCTTGCGCGCGCCATTGATGGCGGAGCATGTGCCCATTTGGTTGGCAATGTGCGCCACGCGCTGCCCGAACGTTTCAATGCCTTCGGCGGGCTTGAAGCCGTACTGGTCTTCCGGCATCTTCTCCGCAGCTTTCACAAAGTTGGTCTTGATGCGGGCGTAGTTGCCCTTCAAAATTGCCGCAGGGGTGCTGGGCGGGCCGGCCGGTGCCTGTGCGAGCAGTGCGATGGTTGCGGCGGAGGCTGCGGCCATGGCTGCAATTGCGATTTTCTTGTTCATTGGATTCCTCTCTAAGGACCTCCAGTCCAGCTTATCCTCTTTTTCCAATGCCGAATAGGGGCGGGACGTGGAATCATGGAAGATTCATGGTTGCTCGATTTCTGGTATTCGTACTGGTGGCGTGGCCGGTGGTGGCGCAGTCGGGCAGGGCCACCGGCAAGGTGGTTGACGCGCGGGGCGGGGAAGCGCTGTCGAACGTGGCAGTGTCGGTGGAAAATGGCCCGAAATCAATCACGGGGCCGGGCGGAACTTTCGAGATTCCGGGAGTCGGTTCGGGCCCCCATGTGCTGATTGTGGCGACGGTTGGCTACCACGTGGTGAAGCGGCCATTCGAAATTGCTGGCGATGAAACGCGGCAGTTCGAGATCGTGCTGAGTCCCGACACGCTGCGCCGTACCGACGCCGTCGTCGTTACGGCGGGGCCCTTTGAGACCCTGCGGCAGGATAGCCCGGCCGCGATCTCGCTTTCCGGCAACGACGTGAAGAACTTGGCGAGCGTTCTGGCCGACGACCCACTGCGGGCCGTCCAGAGTCTGCCCGGCGTTAGCTCGAACAACGATTTCGAGGCCCGCTTTTCATTGCGCGGCGCTTCCTACAACCGGATCGGGCTGTATTTGGACGACGTGATGCTCCACCAGCCCTTCCAAATGCTGGCGGGCCAGAACATTACGGGCTCCGGTGCCGCGTTCAACGGCGGCATGGTGGAGAATCTCGAATTGCACGAGGGTGCCTATCCGGAGCGTTTCGGGGACCGCAGCGCGGGAATTTTGGACGTCCACACGCGTGAGGGTGGTCGGGATGCGACTTCTGTACGGGCCGAGGCCAGCATGTCCAATGCTGGGGCGACGGCGGAGGGTCGTTTGGGTCCTGGAAAGCGCGGGTCTTGGCTGGTGGGAGCCCGCAAGAGCTACCTGCAGTACATTGTTGGGCGGATCACTACGGACACCTCGCTGGTGTTCGGGCTGGAGGATGTCCAAGGCCGGCTGACGTACGACCTGACCCCGAAAAACCAGGTCTGGCTCTATCTTTTGGAGAGCTACTCGTCGCTGGACCGCTCGCGGCCGGGCCTCGGCATCAATTCGCTGGCCAAGGCCGGGTACGACTATTCGCTGGTGAATCTGGGCTGGCGGTGGACTCCGGCGTCGAATCTGGCGGTGGTCAGCCATGCGGCTTGGATGCGGGAGAAGTACGACAATCTGAATCCGAACGGGCTGCGGCTGGGTGACGGGTTCTACGGCGAGTGGGTCGCAAACTCGGCGGCGACCTGGAATCAGACTCCCGCGGCAACGTTCGATGCCGGCTTTTCCATGCGCCGTCTGCGGGACGAGGGCATTTCCGCCCAGTTCCAATCCTTGACAGCCCCTCCGCGGCTGCTCGATTCGCACCGGGGCACGGGTGTCCTCGGTGGTGGATTTGCGCAGGAATCCTGGACCGGCATGTCCGGGCGGGTCCATCTTTCCGCCGGAGTCCGTGGTGACCACCTTTCAACAGGCTCCGCTTCCACCGCCACCCCACAGGCCAGTGCCTCGTTCATCGTGACGCGGGCCACGCGGATTCAGTTAGGCTGGGGGCAGTATTCGCAGTTTCCGGAACTTTCGGTGCTGACGTCACCTGCTGGAAGTATCCATTTGGAGCCGATCCGCTCGAACCATGTGATTGCCGCCTTGGAGCAGCGGCTGGGGGAGCGGCTCCGGTTGCGCGCCGAGTTTTACAACCGTGCTGACCGCGACCTTCCATGGCAGCCGTTTGCGGAACCACGCCTTCCCTCAGGTGCTGCTTCGGTTCCGGCGGTCAACAGTCTGTACCGCAATTCGCTGCGGGGCTACTCGCGCGGAGTGGAAGTGTTTCTTCAAAGAAGCAGCGCAAATCGTTTCAACGGCTGGGTTTCCTATGCATACGGCAAGACCGGAATGCGCGACGGTGCGACGGGCAGCCGTTTTCCGACAGACTACGACCAGAAGCATACCGTCAACATCTACGGCGGCTACCGGTTGCGTCCAAGCGTGAATTTGAGCGTGCACTCGAGTTATGGAAGCGGGTTCCCGATCCCCGGCTACTTGAGGCTGAGCGGGTCGACGTACTTTCTGGGGCCCCAACGGAACCAGCTGCGGCTCGACTACTACCAGCGTACGGACTTGCGGATCAACAAGTCGTGGACGCGCCGGAAGTCCAAAATCACGCTGTACGGGGAGCTGGTGAACATGACCAATAGGACCAACCGCATTTTCGACAGCCTGAACAGTTACAATACAAAGACAGGGCAGACTTCCGTCACCCTGGATTCGATGCTGCCGATCCTGCCGTCTGTCGGCATCGTATTCGAAAAGTAGTCCTGCGAGCCGTTTTGTAGTACAATTGAAAGTTAGGCCCGAGATGCAAAATCCGCTGTTAACCAAGTACAACCAGAAGAATCTCCGCACGACCCCCCACCCGGCGATCCGTCCCGGTGACACGGTCCGCGTGCACGTGAAAATCAAGGAAGGCGAAAAAGAGCGCCTCCAAGCTTTTGAAGGCGTGTTTATTGCCCGGAACAACTCGGGAATCAGCGAGACCATTACCGTCCGCAAGATGAGCTTCGGCCACGGCGTTGAGCGCATTTTCCCGCTGCACGCCAAGGTTGTGGATCATATCGACATGGTTCGCACCGGTCGCGTCCGCCGCGCCAAGCTTTACTACCTGCGCGCGCTGCGTGGCAAGGCTGCCCGTCTGAAGGAACGCACCTAGTTTTCCAGCAGGCCCAAGGTCTCCGCGCGGACATTCCCATGGACCGTTCAGGACCCGGCAAGCCAAAATCTTGGAAATGTGAGGCAACCCACGAGCGCGAACTCCGCGCCCGTGGGTTTTCTTTCGTTGCGGGTGCCGACGAGGTCGGACGGGGATCGCTCTTCGGTGCCGTCGTGGCCGGGGCGGTGATTCTGTCGCCTGAAAACCCGATTCGGGGTCTGGATGACAGCAAGAAATTGGAGCCGGAGCAGCGTGAAGTCCTTGCGGAGAGGATCAAGGAGCGTGCGGTCGCTTGGGCTGTTTGCGGAGTGGACGCTGCCACCATCGACAGGATCAATATCTACGAGGCTTCCAGATTGGCGATGAAGCACGCCGTGTTGGGTTTGAGCCAAAGGCCGGATTTTGTTCTGGTGGACGCCGTGCCGCTGGATATTCCAATACCGCAGGAACCGCTGATCCAGGGCGACATGCGCTGCCACGCCATCGCGGCTGCATCGATCATCGCCAAGGTTCACCGGGACGCGCTGATGCGGCTCTGGGACCCCTTTTACCCCGAGTACGGACTAGCCAACCACAAGGGTTACCACGCGCCCGAGCACATTGCCGCCATCGAGAGGCTCGGACCTACCCCCCAGCACAGGCTCAGCTTTGAACCGGTCCGCAGAAATGCACCATTTTCCAGCTGGGCCTCAAACCGTCAAATGGAGATGTTCGCGGACTAACGCATGAACCAGGATCCCCAGGACATCCACGAAGAACCAACGGTGCAAGAACCGGTCGCCACTCCCATTGAAGCGCCGGTCGTAGCGGCAAGTCCGGGAATGCCCTCATGGTACCGGCACGTTTCCACCATCATCTTTATCATTTTCTGCTTTGAAATGGGGCTGTTTCTTGTCGTGTTCCCGTGGCTGGACCCATGGAGCCAGAATTACTTTTCCATGATTGCGCCGGGGAAGTACCTGCCCGTCTGGAGGCAGTTCTGGAACAGCGCCTACTTCCGGGGAGCCGTCAGCGGATTTGGGCTCGTCAACATCTGGATCGCCCTGCAGGAAGTGTTTGGGATGTTTTCCCGCAAGGCGAAGGAATAGTCGGGCCGGTCAGCAGACCTGCGCGATCACGCACTTCAGATACATGGTTTCCGGCACCGAGAGCAGGATCGGATGGTCCTGCGCCTGGGTTCGGCGTTCCAGAATCCGGAGGGTCTTTCCGGCGTCGATCGCCGCGTCCGCCAGTACTCCCAGCAGTGTCGCTTCGTCCACATGGTGGGAGCAGGAGTTCGTCACCAGGATACCGCCGGTCCCCAGCAGCCGTAATCCACGCATGTTGATTTCCTTGTAGGCGCGGATCGCGGCATCGATCTGGTTGCGGGATTTGGCAAAGGCCGGGGGATCCAGCACCACCGTGTCGAAAATTCTCCGCGACGAGACATAGCTGGCAAGCAGATCGAACGCGTCGGCCTCTCGGAACGCGATATTGGTGATCCCGTTGGCTGCGGCGTTGCGGCGTGCGGTCAGCAGGGCGGGTGCGCTCGAATCTACGGCCTCCACAGTGTCGGCCCTTTTGGCCAGATGCATGGCGAATCCGCCGGTGCAAGTGAACATGTCGAGGGTGCGGCCCTTGGCGTAGCGGCTTGCGGCTTCGTAGTTTTCGCGCTGGTCGAGGAACACGCCGGTTTTCTGTCCGTGGAGGAGGTCGGCCTCCATCGCGAGGCCGTTCATCTGGACGGGGACGGGGGCATCGAGATGCCCGGAAAGCATCTTTGTCTCCCTCGGAAGCTGCTCCAGTGTGCGGACGAAGGCGTCATTGCGGGCGACTATGGCGCGCGGCGAGTAAAGGCGTTCCAATGCTTCGGTGATCTTGGGCAGGGCGCGGTCCATGCCTTGGTCGAGAGCTTGGACGGTGAAGCAATCTGCGTAGCGGTCGATGATGAGACCGGGGAGAAAATCGCCCTCGGCGTGGACTAGGCGGTAGGCGTCGGTGTTGGAGACAACCAGGTCCCGCAGGGTCTGCGCGGCGGCGATGCGGGTTGCGAAATCGATGCCCTCGCCGGTGCGGGAAAGCATCCGCATGGCGATCAGGGAACTGGAACTGTAATGGGCTTGGCCGATGAAGCGGCCTGTGTCGTCGAGGACGCGGACGGTGTCACCGGGCTGCGCTGCGGGAGTGCCCACGATTTCACCGCGGAATACCCAGGGATGGCCCTCTCGGATGCGGACGGTGCCCTTGCGGGTAATGGAAATTTCTGGTTTTACGGAAGATGGGTCCAATAGACTATGATCGCTTGGGGGGTGGGGTGGATCAATTGGTCGGCGAAATCCAAGGAGCTAGGAGGAGTTTCATCTCGCGCCATAGTTTTCGAAATGAGCGGGAATTGCGGCGGGCCTCCTGGAGGTCGAAGACGGCAGCGAGTTTTGGTTGATCCACGGTGGGCTTGTATGTTCCTTGATGCAGTCTCGTGGATAGCCACTCTTTGGCTCCGCGAACTGAGTCGGGACCCGACTCAGACGGGTCCGAAATCCGCGTAAGATATCCTATTTCTCGCAGGGAGTCGGCGGACGCGATGAACCAAGCCTCGAACTCCTTGTTGGCCAGGACGACTGAAATGACTCGATCCGCGCGGGCGGTTCTCTGGCGTAGTTCGGCGCTCAATTGTACGGGGCACGCGTCGTCGGCGTCATGCAAAATCAGGATGGCACCAGCGGTTCCGGCCATTTTCTCTGCGTATTGAACGCGCGTTCGAGTTCACCGGCCTTCGTCAGTTTCGAACGGTCGAGATGAACTGTCGTGATCTCAAGACGAATGGTGTATCCGGTCAGTTCATCTGCGATGCGTCTCAACAATACCGGTAGTGCACTCCGCTCGCCCTTCCCCTCAATCACGCAGGCCACGCGGAAGGTGTTCACAATTGCCCCAGATCGAAAAGGTTGGTTTCTCGCGCCTCTGGGCTGTTGGTTGCAGGTATCAACTGCTCCATGCGCATGAGCTCTCCGGGCTTGTAAAGCCCTTCGCGGATGACCGACAGACCGACGGAGTCGATTGGAGCTATTACCGTGCCACCGTTGGACTTGGACACGGCGAGGATCGTGTCGGAGTGCACATCCATCAAGTCCAACAGGTCCGGACTGTGGGTGGTGACCAGGACTTGCCTTTGCTCGCTCGCTTCCCGTAGGGCGTCCAGCAGGACGGCGGAGGCACCGGGGTGTAGAGCTGTTTCGGGCTCCTCAATGCCAATAAATCCGCCATACGGCCGGAAGAGGGCCAGTAGAATCCCCAATGCCCTCATGGTTCCATCTGAAATGTCATGAGGAAAGAAGTATTTGATGCCATCGCCAAACTCTTCTTCAAACCTCAAGAGCAATGAGCTGTCTGTCAATTGCAGCGTGTCAATCTGAATCAGCGTTGGCAGAATTTGCTTCAGGTACTCAAGGATTCTTGCCTTGTCTGGCGTTTCAGACATCCGCAGCAACGTGCTTGCCGCATTGGCCCCGTCACCAGCCATTCCCCACCCGGGATCGAATATTTCCTTCCTGCGCAGCTGACTTGCTACGAGATTGTAAAACTTCATGGACATCAAGAGTCCGTAGACCCGTTGAAACACTGGGCTGGACGCACCTGCCAAGGACAGGGACAGCTGGTCCGGCGAAACTGACAAGATATTGGGAAAAACGGAACTCTTCAGGACGGCAAGTTGCTGGCCGACCGTGGGAATGGGGGATTTGTCTACCCGGAACCACGCGTCCCCCACCACGCACTCTTCGGCGGCGATCAAGTATGCTCCTTCGGCTCCCGGAGAGATCTCAATTGAGTAATGTCCGGGAGTGCCAGAGGAATCGAACTCTACCCGAATTCCAAATCTGTGCGCCGATCCAATTGGCCCGCCTGTCAACCCCCCGTGCATAATCGAAGCCAAACCTCCCCGAGCCCGGATGGCATTCGCCAAATTCGTGTTGAGCGCATCGGACACGAATCGCAATGCGTCCAGAAAATTGCTCTTGCCCGATCCGTTTGGGCCAACCAAACAGGTCAAGTCCCCCAAAGTGACGTCACAGGCAGCGATGCTCTTGAAGTTCTTTATGACAACGCGCGTTAGGAATCGCATCGGGATACTTCCGTAGTTTAGTCCCCCGGACAGAACAAACAGAAAAGGGCCGGACAGCAACAGCTGTCCGGCCCTTCGATCACCGCAAAAAACTAGAACGACAGCTTCAGCGCAAACTGGATCTGCCGCACTGCATACGTTCCACGGATGGTCCCGAATGCCGCGCTGGAGCGGTCGCTGGTGGGGGCCGTGAAGTTGGTGTGGTTCAGGGCGTTGAACATCTCGCCCCGGAACTGGAGCTTCATCGATTCGAACGGGAGGTGGAAGTTCTTGTCGATGCCCAGATCCAGCTGGTTCAACGGCAGGGCGCGGACAATGTTGCGTCCGGCATTGCCGAAGGGGTGGCTGGGGTCGGTCGGGAGCTGCACGCTCGCGATGTTGAAGTAGTTGTCCACCGTGCGGACACCGTCGGCGGCCAGGATCGGACCGGTGATGTTTGGACGGAACGCTTCGCCGCCCTTCCATTCCGCCAGGTTGCCGACGGTCTGGAACTGCGGGGGAACGGCACCGCTCCATGCGCGGAGGGTGATCGGCGGGGCGGAAAGGGCATTGTTGATCGCACTCAACTGCCAGCCACCGAGGATCTGGTCGAACACGGCGGGCATGTTGGCTCCGAACTTGCGCCCTTTGCCAACCGGAACCTGCACCACCATGCTCAGCACATCCACAAACTTCTTGTCGTATGCTGACGCGCCCTTCTCGGCCGCCAAATTGCGCACGTCCTGCACACTGGCCTGGTTGCCGTTCATGCCGTCCAGTGCCTGGGTGCTGTTGTCCATCGTCTTGGACCATGTGAACGAGTTCAGGAACAGGACGCCGTGCGAGAGGTGCCGCTCCACCTTCACTTGAAGGGCGTTGTAGCTGGAGAACCCAGCCGGGTCGAGCCAGCTGATCGCGCTGAATGCCTGGTTGGGACGGCGGGCCTGCAGCGTCAGGTTGGAGGTTGGCGTCGGTTGCGGATTCGCCTGGTTGTAGTCCGCCATCAGCGGCAGCGCAACGGAGTGGTTGCCGACGTAGCCGAGGTCGACCAGCAGGTTCCACGGCAGTTCGCGCTGCACGGAAAGGAACCAGCTCTGCACATACGGGGTCGGCAGGTCCTTGGGAATGTAGAGAACGTTGGCCGAGGTCGGGTTGAAGTTGGCCGGGCTGGTGAGTCCCACCGGGTAGCCCTGCTGTGCGGTGCGGAACGAGGGGTCGAGGGGGTTGCTTTGGTTGACGGTCGAGATGACGACCTGCGGCCCGTTGATGCCCAGCAAATCGCCCGATCCCATGCGGTTTTGGTGCGCGTAACTGATGCCGTAGCCGCCGCGGATGGCCGTCTTCGGCATCACGCTGTAGGCAAAGCCAACACGCGGCGCGAAATCCTTGTAGGCGGGGTTGATCAGGGTGCGGTCGTAGGTGCTGCCATTCTTGGCAAGGACCATTTTGTTTGTGGCCGGGTCGTAGTTGGAAAGCACGTTGTCGCGCTCGGACCGGGGCGAGGCGTATTCCCAACGGACGCCCACGTTGAGCGTCAGCTTGGAGGAGAAGTGGAAATCGTCCTGGACGTATGCGAAGTGCTCGTGCTGCCGGTAGTTGCCGATCACGTCAGTGGCGAGCGAGTACGCGCTGCGCAGTCCGAACATCATGTCTGCCAGCGAGTACGAAGACGCATCGGCGGGCACGGTGCACCCCGCGGCTTGGCCCAGCTGGGCGCAAGTGGGCTTGCTGAAGCTGCCGAGGTAGGAATCGAGACCGTAGAGCGGGTTCACGTCGAGGACCTGCACGCGGATCGGCACAAATTCATAGCCAACCTTGAGGTTGTGGCGTCCCCACACTTTGGAGTAATTCAGCTTGTAGTCGAAGACCAGCGGGTTCTGGAACTGGGGGCTGGTGGACTGGCGGCCGAGTCCGGTGAAGCCGGAGATCGAAATCGGGAGGAGGCCGCCGGAAACCAGCGGGTCACCGGGCAGGCCGGTGATGCCGTACATGGCTGCGGCGTCCGGGCCGCCGGTGAACGGGGGCTTCTTGCCGGCGGCGGTGTGGGAGAAACCGGCGCGGGCTTCGAAGATGGAAGTCGGGTTGACGGTCCAGGTGTAACCAACGGTCGCCGACTCGTTGTAGATGTGGGTAAGCGCGCCGTTGCCGCCCGACGGGCCGGGGAAGCTGGAGTCGCTCGACTGGTCCCAGGTGTTCTTGCTGAAACGGAGGAAGCTGGACATGCGGTCGTTGATCTGGCCGTCCATCTTGATGTCGAACTTGTCGCTGTAGGTCTTGGAGAGCGAGAGCTGCTGGAAGTTGTTGGAGCGGCCGGCGGAGACCGGTTGCGGCAGGTCGTTGAGGACTTTCTTGGCGAACGCGGCGATGGCTGCCTGCGGAATCGGCGTGTTGGCGGGATAGACGACGCCGGTTTGCGGGTTGACGACGGTGACGGGCAGGATGCCAGCGCGGTCGTTGAGAGAGGGCAGGGTCGCGAAGGTCCGGCTGCGCTGGAGGTTGCGGAAGCCTTCATAGTCGCCGAAGAAGAAGACGCGGTTCTTGATCACCGGGCCGCCGACGTTGCCGCCGAACTGGTTCTGCTGGAGCGTGGGCTTCAGGAATGTGGCCGGGCGGGCTCCGAAGGTGTAGCCGATGGCGTTGAGATCGGTGTTCCGAAGGAAGTCGTACGCCGTGCCGTGCAGCTTGTTGGTGCCCGAGCGCATGGAGACGTCGATGGTGGCACCGCCACTGCGGCCGTATTCAGCGCTGTAGTTGTTGGTGATGACCTTGAACTCGGCTACGGAATCCGGTGACGGCTGCGCCACCTGGTTTGCGAAACCCTGGTTGCTGGTGCCGTAGGCGTTGTTGTCCACGCCGTCCAGCAGGTAGTTGTTGTAGGTGCTGCGGAGGCCGTTCACATTGAAGGACCCTTCGCGCGAGGAGGAGGACGGCGACTTGTTGACGCCGGTGGTCAGCAGCGCGAGGTCCGAATAGGCCCGGCCGTTGAGCGGTAGTTCCACGATTTGCGTTTGGGCAACCACCTGGCCGCGTTCGCTGGAATCCGATTCCACGAGGCTGGCGGCACCGGTCACCTCGATGGCTTGCGCAACGCCGCCAACTTGGAGTGTGAGGTCGACGCGCTGGCGGGCGTTGACACTGACGCGGATGTCCTTGGCCGTGATCGAGGAGAAGCCGGACGCCGTGGCACCGACTTGGTAGACGCCAATGCGGACGTTGGAGAACACGTAGGCGCCATTGTCGTCGGTCGATGTGCTGGCTTGGATGCCCGTGTCCTGATTCGTAAGGACGACGCGCGCCTTGGAGACCACCCCGCCGGAAGCGTCACGGAGGGTGCCGAGGACTTCGGCGGCGTCAAATTGGGCGAACATGGACGATGCGAAAAGTGGCAGCAGAAGCAATGCTGCACGCAATGGGGGGAAAAGTCTCTTCATGGGGATTCTTTCATGGTAGGGATCCTAAGTAACATCGGGATGTGTGCTGGATGACGACTCGGTTACACTGCGGGAATTAGCTCGCTTGTCACCAGAATGAAACGCTGATTCCGGTAAGATGCTGGGTTGATGATGAAGAAAACTATGCAATCCCTTGTCGCTGCGGGTGCCTTGGCGGCAAGCCTAATGGCGGCCGAGCCCACGAAAAAGATTGAAGTCCACGGTCACCGAGGCGCGCGCGCGATGCGTCCGGAGAATACCCTTCCGGCGTTTGAGTACGCGATCGGAATCGGAGTGGATGTCCTTGAGCTGGACATGGCGGTGACGAAGGACAACGTGGTTGTGATTTCCCACGACCCCATCCTCCGCGCACCGGTGTGTTCACCGCCCGCGTCCTACAAGGGTTCCATGGCGGTTATCCGCCAGCTGACTTTGGCCGAGGTTCGCGAGTGGGATTGCGGCAAAGTGCGCAATCCCGAGTTTGCCACCCAGACGCCCGTTCCCGGCACCAAAATGCCGACACTGGACGAGGTGTTCCAGTTGGCGGCCAAGAGCAAGGTGAAGTTCAACATCGAGACCAAAATCACTGCGGAGCGCACAACCAAGGAGCGGGCGTTGGCGATGGT
>CAIYDY010000276.1 GCA_903925015.1 uncultured Acidobacteriia bacterium | reverse complement strand
TAATATGCGAATTGAGCGTCAGCCCTTCGGTGCCCTTGACATCCCCAAAGATCAGCATGTAGCCGCAACTGGCCATTGCAACGATTGGGAATGTGCGGATCCCGATGGCATGTCCCTGCTTTTCGCGCCACCAGCCGGTCGGGACTGCAAGAGCGTAGGCGAAGGCAATTTTTGCCGCGATGCCAACAAAGACGTGCCAGTCGAAGGAAACGGGGAGCATGCTGTTATGTTGAGCTTACAACCCCATGCGGCAATACCGATACTTGGACCTACTGATCAACATTTTTATCGTCGTGCTGCTGCTGTCGAACCTGATTGCGCCGAAGTTCGTGGCCGTGGGCTGGTTCCGCTTCAGCGCGGCACAGTTGCTGTTCCCCATTACGTACATTTTCGGCGACATCTTTACCGAGGTTTATGGCTACGCCGCGTCACGCAAGGCAATTTGGACCGGTTTCATGGCCAGTGCCGTCATGGTCGCGATCGGAGTCTTCGCGATCTGGTTGCCGGCAGCGCCCGAGTTCAAGGACCAAGCCGCGTTTGTGACCGTCTTCGGAGTTGTGCCGAAGAATGTCGTTGGGAGCCTCCTAGCCTTCTGGGCGGGGGAATTCGCAAATTCACTCACCGTCGCGAAGATGAAAATATGGACGAATGGACGCCACCTCTGGACTCGAACGGTCGGGTCGACCATCGTCGGACAGTTGGTGGACACGACGATCGTGGTCGTGTTTATTTTCTGGGGCCAACCGTTGGGGGTCATGTACCAATTGATTGTTTCCGGATACATTTTCAAGGTGGTTTACGAAGTCCTTGCAACGCCGCTCACGTACCTGATTGTGGGTTACCTGAAGCGGGAGGAGGATGTTGACTTTTACGACCGTACCACCAATTTCAATCCTTTCTCAGTCCGTGCACGATAATGAGAGTTTTACCCGGAACGCCTGAATGATGAAGACAGCATTTCTTTTCCCCGGCCAAGGGTCCCAGTTCGCTGGAATGGGACGCTCCCTGTCAGAGAATTTTCCTTCCGCCCGAGCCCGCTTCGAGGAAGCCGATGACGCATTGGGATTCGGGCTCTCAACCCTGTGCTTTGAAGGGCCCGAGGCCGACCTCAAACTGACCGAGAATACCCAACCGGCGCTACTCGCCGTATCCGTGGCGGCGTGGTCGGTGCTGGTGTCCGAAGTTGGCCCGCCCCACTATGTGGCGGGCCACAGCCTTGGCGAATATTCGGCGCTTGTGGCGGCGGGCTCGCTCAAATTTTCGGACGCCTTGCGGCTTGTACGAAAACGGGGCCGCTTCATGCAGGAGGCCGTACCCGAAGGCGTCGGAGCCATGGCTGCGCTCCTCCGACTGCGGCCCGAGGCACTCCCAGCCATCTTGGAACAAGCGGCCGAGTCCGAGACCGTGACCGCGGCAAACCTCAACTCTCCCGACCAAATTGTTATCGCCGGCCATAAGGCCGCCGTCGAACGCGCGATGGAACTGGCTAAGGCCGCCGGGGCCAAGCGGGCCATAGCCCTCCCGGTCAGCGCCCCATTCCACTGCCCCTTGATGGAGCCTGCCCAGCAACGAATGCGGGCCGAACTGGACGCCACCGATTTCGCCGATTTGGCTGTGCCGCTCGTGAACAACTGGGCAGCCACCGAAATCCGTCTCGGTGTCCATGCGCGCGAGGGCCTCTATAATCAAATTCCGAATCCGGTTCGATGGGCCGACTCGGTAGGAGTCCTCTCCTCGGCCGGGGTCGAACGATGGTTCGAGGTGGGTGCCGGGGCCGTGCTCTCGGGACTCCTGCGCGCGATCCTTCCCGGGTCCCAGTGCCAAGTAGTCGGGGAAGCGAAGGACATCGAAAAGGTCCGGGCGACCGGGCCCGAAATCGCCTAGGGGCAATCCCAAGCGCGAGTTCCGCCTGTGACGCCTCACGGGCGGGACCCCAAAAAAGCCTTCGGAATCGAAAGGGCACCCTCCGGGCGCGGTCGTTTGCGTCGGTCCGGTGCCCGGAAGCACTGGTCGCAATCCCGGCAGCGGTACTCCCTGAGCCCTGTTAATAGGATCAGCAGCCGCTCTAGACCTTTGTTCATCCGGATCATCAGGAATTCGGACCTGCATTTGGGACATTGCATGCCCTACTATCGGCTGCACGAGAAAGAAACTTTAGGCCGTCGGACAATTATTTTTCCACAATCCGCATCCTGTAGAACGACCTCCACACGAAAACCAGCGCCAACGCGAGGAAGACGGCAAAAAGAACGTGACCCGGAACGGGACCCATTTTGGCCTCGAGGGAAACGGCCAGTTCCACCGCGAGCAACCCGAACAGGGTCGTAAACTTGATGATGGGGTTCAAGGCAACCGACGAAGTGTCCTTGAAGGGATCGCCGACTGTATCCCCGACCACGGTCGCGTCGTGGAGGGGGGTACCCTTCTGCTTCAATTCGGTTTCCACAATCTTCGTGGCGTTGTCCCATGCGCCACCGGCGTTGGCCATGAAAATGGCTTGGAAAAGCCCGAAGAAGGCGATGGAAATCAAGTATCCGATGAAGAGGAATGGCTCGGCGAACGCGAACGCCAGCGTCGCGAAGAAGACCGCCAGGAAGATGTTCAGCATCCCGGCCTGGGCGTATTGGGTGCAGATTGCGACCACGGCCTTGCTATCGGCGACCGAGGCCTTAGTAACACCTTCGAGCTTGATGTTCTCCTTGATGAATTCCACTGCCCGGTAGGCACCCGTCGTAACAGCCTGCATCGAGGCACCTGTGAACCAATAGATGACCGAACCGCCTGCGAGCATACCGAGCAGGAATGGAGGGTACAGGATCGAGAGGTTTTGCAAGTCCCTCGTTAGGCCGTCGGTCAGCGCCATGATGATCGAGAAGATCATGGTGGTGGCACCCACGACTGCGGTGCCGATCAGGACGGGTTTGGCGGTGGCTTTGAAGGTATTCCCGGCCCCGTCGTTCTCTTCAAGATTTTCCTTGGCACGCTTGAAGTCGGGATCGAATCCAAACTGCGACCGGATTTCCTGCTTGATACCCTTGATATCCTCGATCAACGACAGCTCGTAGACGGACTGCGCGTTGTCGGTTACAGGTCCGTAGGAGTCAACGGCTATGGTCACTGGGCCCATCCCGAGAAAGCCGAAGGCCACCAAGCCGAACGCGAAGACGGCCGGCGCGACCATCAGGCTCCCGAGGCCCTGCGTGCTGACACCATAGGCCACAGCCATCAGGCCCATCATTGCAAGACCGATCCAAAATGCACTAAAGTTTCCGGCCACAAGTCCCGATAGTATGTTCAGGGACGCGCCGCCCTGCCGAGACGAGGTAACCACCTCGCGGACGTGGGCCGACTGGGTCGAGGTGAAGACCTTTACCAGTTCGGGGATGACTGCGCCTGCGAGCGTTCCGCAGGTGATGACGGATGAAAGCTTCCACCAAAGCGAGCCGTCACCGCCAAGGTCGGGGATGAGGAAGAAGGAAACAACATATGTCAGGGCTATGGAAACGATGGAGGTCAACCAGACGAGGGACGTCAAAGGATGCTCGAAATTGAAGTTTGCCGCGTTCTGGTATTTGGCCTTGGCCACGGCTTCATTGATGAAATAGGAGGCAGCCGATGACACGACCATCATGATCCGCATGACGAAGATCCACACGAGCAACTGGACTTGGATGATCGGGCTGGTGACGGCAAGAAGAATGAACGAAATAAGGGCGACCCCTGTGACGCCGTAGGTCTCGAAGCCATCCGCGCTGGGACCGACCGAGTCTCCGGCATTGTCGCCGGTGCAGTCCGCAATAACCCCGGGATTTCTCGCGTCGTCCTCTTTGATTTTGAAGGCGATCTTCATCAGGTCGGAGCCAATGTCAGCGATCTTGGTGAAGATGCCGCCTGCGACGCGCAAGGCCGCCGCTCCAAGGGACTCGCCGATCGCAAAGCCGATAAAGCATGGACCGGCGTAGTCGCCTGGAATGAAGAGGAGAATGAACAGCATAATCACGAGCTCGACTGAAATCAGCACCATGCCGATGCTCATGCCAGCGCGGAGCGGGATCGCGTAACAAGGATACGGATTGCCCCGGAGGCTGGCAAAGGCGGTCCGTGAATTCGCGAACGTGTTGACGCGGATACCGTACCATGCTACGCCGTAGCTGCCGCCAATGCCGACGAGACTGAACAGGAGGATGATTGCGACCTTGACGGCTTCGAATTGTTCGAAATAGCCGAAGTAGAACACCATGATTGTGCCGATGAACAACTCCAAGATCAAGAGAAACCTGCCCTGCTTGAATAAATAGGTCTTGCAGGTTTCCCAGATCAACTCGGAAACCTCAAGCATGGAACTGTGTACTGGCAGGCTACGCAGGTTCCGGTAGCTGAGGAGGCCGAACAGCAGCCCGAGCGCACAGACGACCAAGCCGCCCATGAGGAGTTCACGACCGTTCAGGCCCATGAACTCGCCGAGGCTGAGGTCTGGCAGGACCAAGTGCGCCTCGCCGCCGGGTCCCGGTGGGGTCTCGGACTGGGCTTGAAGGCTGCCGGACAGGGCAAATATGGCGGAAATGACGAAGTAAAGAGGATTCGGGCTGAGCCGTGGCTTGGCAGCGGAAATGGTCAAGAAGATGGTCTCCGGAAATCTGTGCATGCAATTCGAGGTCTCGAAAGCATTTGTCAGATTATAGGAGCGCAGGACGGTGCGCAAGGACTCAGGAGGCGGGAGGAGACGAACCGTCCGCGGTCCGAATCGGACCTGAATCGAGCCCTAATTAGTGGGCCGCGAGATTGAGGACCCATCCATGTTCGACCATCAGGGCGGCCGCGAAGGCAAGAACCAGCTCAATCAAGCCCAGCCACGACGCCAAGAGCGCGGTCTGCAGGACCGATTTCAACCAACCGTGGCCGTATAGGCGGCGAATGGACAAGAACAGGTAAAGTACGACCAAGATGGCACTTGGTACATGCAGGAGGTCGAAGCGTCCACCGGCGGCGGCCATCAGATACCAGAAACTGTAGATGTGGAACGAGGCCACCAGCTGATTGACAAAAAACTTCTGTCGCCTCCGGAATAGCAGCCAAGCTCCGGCAGCATACAGAATGACAGAAAAATAGCGAATACTGGAGTACGCAGTGCGGAAGCTCGCCTCGAATTCGTGCCGGTCGTGCTCCGGGGCCGCAACCAAATCCTTGCGTCTGGACGGTGCGCTGCCGGTGCTGTTGATTTCCACGTCGCGCTGGCCCTTGGAGTCCCTGTAGACCCCCACCTGAAAGTTCATGGGGCCGACCTTGTCATGCACGATCAGGAGGTTGAGCGCCACAACGACGAGAAAGATGCGCAGTGGACGGATCCAGGGCGTGATCCTGCCCTGCCAATACTCCTGGGTGAGAAGACCCGGCTGGAATAGAAGCGCCTTGAGGGTCCGGAAAATCTTCCCGTCGACATGTACGAACTCGTGGACTAGTTCATGGCCGAAATGGGCGATGGTCGGGTGGCGTCCCTCGTGGGATGCTTGGCCGCAGTGCGAACAAAACTGACCCAGAAGGGGTGTCCCGCAGTTCAGGCATTCCAACTGCTGGTCCGTTGAAAGTTCGTGCGACATTTGGACTCTCCCATGGTAATTCACGAGGCTGCGGAGCTATCGCCAGATTTGGAACGGTCAGAATTGATCCGCCGTCCTATCCTGCCGAGCAACTGAAAGGTCTCCAAAACGCTTTGCCGCGTGACGGAAGAACTGGCAATACACGCGCGCAAAACCCGCCTACCGTTCAAGACCGTGCCTGACACCAAGCCGCGGCCATCCCGCATCAATGCCATTTCGATGTCGAAATTGAGGCTGTCCAGATATTCTGCTCCCCATGCGGTGCCTCCCGGAACGAATCGGAAACAGCAGATGCTGAGTTCCGGATCCACGACCAGTTCAAAATCGTCAGAGGCACGAACCAAGTCGGCCAAGTACCTTGCAAGAGCAATATGTGACGACACAAGTTCCGCAAACTGCCGGACACCGTGTTGGCGCAGGGCCAACCAGACCTTGAGCGCGCGATCCGTGCGGCTGAGCTCGAACCCGTATTCGTACTGGTTGTGCTCCAAGCCCATCGCTCCAGCGAGGTACGTGGGGACAAGGCTGAAAGTGGCACGCAGGTCATCCCAATCCCGGAACAGGACACAGCCGGCTTCAAAGGGGGTGTTGAGCCATTTGTGGGGGTCGACGGTGAGTGAATCAGCCAAGGCAATCCCCGAAAGGAGTGGGCGGACCGAGTCAGACAATGCACCGAACGCCCCGTAGGCCCCGTCCACATGGAACCACATCCCGAAACGGCGCGCGATTGCGGAAATTTCAGTCAGCGGATCGATGGCACCGGTTTCGACGGTACCGGCATTGCCGACCACGAGGAACGGCCTCAAGCCAGCCGCGATATCGGCTTCAATAGCCTCGGAGAGGAGGTCGGTTCGCAGCCGGAAACCGGAATCGAGCCCGATTTTGCGCAGCCACTTCGATCCGATGCCCAGGAGTTCGCAACTCCGCTGGACGCAGGAATGGGTGTGCTCCGACGCATACGCCACCAATTGCGGCCCGCCCAGAGCGCCCTCCGAGCGGATATCCCAGCCAGCTTTCCGAACACGGGCCACGGCCACGGCGGCCAAGTTCGCCCACGAACCACCCGTGGTCATATAGCCCGCCGCCTGGGATGACAAACCGACCATTTCGCCCAGCCAACGGATCACCGTTGTTTCGATATGGCAGCTGGCAGGCTGGTTCTTCCACGTGGTGGGCCGCAGCTTGACGGCAGCAACCAATGATTCCACCAGTGCCGGAAGGGGCATTGAGGATGTGAGCACATAGCCCATGGAGCCAGGATGGTTGGGATTTCCGGCGGCGGCCAACAATTGGTCCAGAACCAGGGTAAGTAGTTCGGAAGGATCAGTCCCCTCCATCGGCAAAGAGCCGCCGAAGAGTTCTTCCATCGCTTGGAGCGATTGCGGAGACGGGAAGACGGGGCGGCGGTTGGTGGCACAGAATTCCTCGGCAATCCGGTCGACCACGCGGGTGCCGAGTGCGCGAATTTGATCGGAATCGAGGTGTGTCATCTGGCTGCGGATTGATTCAACAGGCGGACCGCCAGGGAGCGGGACAAGTTCAACAGGAATTTGGCGGCCAGTTGGGCCTCGTTGGTCAGCAACTTCTGGAGGTTGCGCTCGTCCAGGACGAAGAGCCGGACGCGATCACCTTTGGCGAAGACGTCGGCTGTTCGCTTGGTGTCGAGAAGCAGGGCAAACTCCCCGAACATTTCGCCAGCACCGAGCCGCGCCACCAAGGTTCCGCCGGACCGGACATCCACCGCACCCTCCAGGATAACGTATGCCGACCGGGTTCCATGGCCCTTGACGACGATCTGCTGGCCGTCGGCGCAGTCCAGAACTTGGCTGCGCTCGAGGAACGCGGTCATCTCACCCTCGGAAAAGCCTTCGAAAGCACCAGTATTCTCACGGGGCTGGCCAAGAAAGCCCACAGCCTCGGCCCAAGCGGTCCGCTCCAAGTCGCCGATGCTGGTGACGGGGGCATCGTCTGGGAGCAGATCCAGAATGGACGCCGCCAAGGCTGGGTCGTCTATGCCCTTCACGTACCGGATGATGGGCGACCGGATGGACCGCAAATGCGCGACGTCCGGCACTACGAAAACCAGAGGCACCATGATACCAAAACCTGGTTGTTCGAAAACGGGAGCGTAGGGGCGGAAACCGCAGGTTTCGTACAAGTTCACCAAGTGCGGCTGGCAATCGCAGAACAACAGTTTGAGCCCGAGTTGGAACTGGTACTTGGCCGACTCGGCGATCAACTTCATCGGGACCGAGGAGCCGCGGTGTTCCGGCTTGACGAGAAACCGAATCATGATGGACATGCGGTCGCGGGGCACGACGGGGACGAAGCGTTCAAGGTCGAAACCGTGCTCGAAATGTTCGGGAAAGCGTCCGGCCCCGCCCATCAGCATGGCGAGGGTGCCGACAACCTCGCCGTCCACCTCGGCGCAGAGAACTGTAGACCGCAAAATGGCCTCGTCGCAGAGAATGCCCAGTTCGTGGTCCGCGTCTTCTCGCATGGTGCCCATTTCCTGGCAAAACACTTGGTAGGCGAGGCGGTAGCAGGCCTGGAGTTGCTCCGGGTTGGCCAACGAAACGGTGATCTCGGGCATTCGATTCCAGAATATCCGAAGGGGCCGATTTCTGGAACACCGATCAACTTGCGGTCCGGCCAAGGCCGGGGAGGATGTTGAAATTCGGCAGCACAAGTCCAAACTCTGTTTGCTATGCTCAACGTTGTGAACAAACCGGTGGACTACCCTGACAATAGAGACCTGCACACGCACGTGCAACAATCCTTGCTGTACCGCACGGTGCGAGATGTAAAATTCGGACTCTTGAATAATAAACTTCGTGCACCGCGTCGGCTTGGCGCTGTACACCAGCTGTCAGAATTCATCACCTTCGCCCATTCCACGGGCTTGACCGAGCGCCCTTCGTTTAACCATCGAAAGGACCTTTATCGGTATATTCACGACAATGCGATCGGGAACGAGGCCATCGACTACCTCGAGTTTGGTGTCTTCAAAGGCGCTTCCATGCGGCAGTGGATCGAGATCAATGAAAAGCCGGATTCCCGATTCATTGGATTCGACTCGTTCGAGGGTCTTCCCGAAGATTGGGAAGGAACATACGAAAAAGGGTATTTCTCAACCGGAGGCCAGCCACCGAAAATCGACGACCCGCGCGTTGGTTGGGTCAAGGGCTACTTCCAAGATTCGCTGAGAAACTTCCTGGCGACTTTCGACCGGCGAAATCGCCTGGTGCTTCACATGGACGCCGACTTGTATAGCTCGACGCTCTACGTGTTGGCGACGCTGGACGAGAGGATAGCGCCGGGAACGGTCATTATCTTTGACGAATTCGGCAACGTGAATGACGAGTTCCGAGCTTGGATTGATTACACATCGGCCTTTCGCCGACAGGGCAAACCTATAGCGTGGGCGGACGGATTTTATGGAGTTGCCGCATTCGAGGTAACGAGCTAACAACTGTTTGGGGCCGGCCGGTATGCGTGGGCCCAGTCCGTCTTCGAGCTACCTGCGCTGTTCGCGCCGAAGACGGAGGACCAACTGCATGACATTTTGCTCGATTTCGGCCCGGACGCGGCGGTAGACGGCGGCGGACTTTTGGAACGGGTCTTCAATCTTCCATTCAATCAATTCCTTGGGCGGTTTTCCGGGCAGGCGATAGCCGGACATGTTCACCACCACGTCGTAGCGGGCCACTTGGAGAGGCTGGTACCACATGGGAACGTGGCCGGAAATGTCGATCCCGGCCTCGTTCATGATGAAGACAGTTTCAGGAATCACGGTCTCGACCGGAGACAGTCCTGAGCTCGATGCCCGGAGGACATCGCGGCCATAGTGCTTGGCGAAACCCTCGGCCATGGGACTGCGGCACGTGTTTCCGATACAGACGAACAACACGTCCTTTAGAGTTTGCTCAGGAATAATTGGTGTACCCTCGAATCTTGTGTCAGCTCAGGATGGAACGTTGCAACCAAGTGGTGACCCTGTTCCACAAGTACAGGATCTCCGTCGTATTGGGCGAGAACCTTCACCCCGGGGCCAGCCCGGCGAATGATGGGAGCTCGGATGAAAACGGCTTCCAAAGGCCCTTCTCCTACGCGTTCGCCAAATTCCGCGATTGGCTCCAGTTCGACGACACGGCTATCCACTTGCCGACCGTAGGCGTTCCGCTCGACGGTGAGGTCGATGACGCCGAAACTGGGCTGGGACGGGCTCAGGACTTCGTTTGCCAGTAGAATTGCCCCGGCGCACGTACCAAAAACCGGCTTCTGGTGCGCAAAAGTGCTGAGCGGCTCCCACAACTTCATGTAGTCGATGAGCTTGAGCATGGTGGTGCTTTCGCCGCCCGGAATGATGAGTCCGTCGACGGAAGCCAGTTCGGCGGCCGTGCGCACTTGGACGGGCTCGGCGCCGGAGCGGGCGATTGCCCGCTCGTGCGCTTCAAAATCACCTTGCAACGCGAGTACGCCGACGCGCTTGGACATGTGTGTTTACCAGCCCCGCGACGCCATCAATTCGCTTTCCGGCAGCTTGGAGAGATCGAGACCGGGCATGCCGATTCCGAGTTCCTCGCTGGCTTCGAGCAGCATGGCGGGATCCTTGTAATAGGTGGCGGCTTTCACGATGGCCTTGGCGCGCGCTTCCGGGTCGTTGCTCTTGAAGATGCCGGACCCGACGAAGACAGCCTCGGCACCGAGCTGCATTACGAGGGCCGCGTCGGCCGGAGTGGCGATACCGCCGGCGGAGAAGTTCGGAACCGGCAGCTTGCCGTGCTTGGCAACCCACTGGACCAGATCCAGGGGCGCGCCCAGAATCTTGGCCTCGTGGACCAGTTCCTCCTCACCCAGGATGGTGAGGTGGCGCATCTCCTTGACGATGGTGCGGATGTGGCGGACAGCCTCAATGATGTTGCCGGAACCGGCTTCACCCTTGGTGCGGATCATGGCGGCACCTTCGGCGATGCGGCGAAGGGCCTCGCCCAAGTTGCGGGCGCCGCAGACGAAGGGGACGGTGAAATCACCCTTGTTGATGTGGTGTTCGTCGTCGGCGGGGGTCAAGACCTCGCTCTCATCGATGAAATCCACCTTGAGGGCTTCCAGGACGCGGGCTTCGGTGAAGTGTCCGATGCGCGCCTTGGCCATCACGGGGATGGTGACGGCGGCCTGGATTTCCCGGATGATCCGGACGGGGGACATGCGGGCGACGCCGCCCTCCTTGCGGATGTCGGAGGGGACGCGCTCCAGCGCCATGACGGCGCAGGCCCCGGCGTTTTGGGCGATTTTTGCCTGCTCGGCGTTGATGACGTCCATGATGACGCCACCCTTCATCATTTCGGCCAGCCCAAGCTTGACCTTGAAATTCGGATCGTTGAGGACGTTCAGGATCATTGCGTTTCTCCCTTGTAAGACTTTCTTTTAGACCATGGCGAAAGCCGGCCTCGTCGCTTCATCGCGCGATCCGGCGGCATTGCGAATCACTTCGCCCAGAATTTCGACGCCCCGGCGAATCTCGTCGGGCTCCAAGCCGGCAAAACTGAGCCGGAGCCCCGAATCGAAGGGGCGCGTCACGGAAAAATAGCGTCCCGGCAGGAAATCGACGCCCGCCTGCTGGGCCAAGCCGCGCAGGGAGCTGGAGTCGAGACCGTCGGGCAATTCCACCCACATGTTCATTCCGCCGTCGGGGAGCCGGTAGCGGCATCCGAAAAGGTGGCGACGGGCGGATTCCTCCACTGCCCGTAGTTTCTCCCTGCCGGCGGCGACCATTCTCGCTTGGTGGGCAGCCAACCGGCCGGACTCGGCGAAACGGAGGAGAAACGCCTGCGACAGCTGGTCGGTATGGAGGTCTGCAAGCTGCTTGAGCTCGGTAACCCGCGAGATCACCGGCTTCGGGGCGATGATCCACCCGCAGCGCATGCCGGGGAAGGCGATTTTCGAGAAGCTACCGAGAAGGATCACGTTGGGATCAAGCGATTTCAGCCGCGGCAAAGCGCGACCGGCGTAATCGAGCTCGCTGTAGATGTCGTTTTCCACGATGACGGCTCCGGCGGCCCGGGCCATCGCAACAATCTGCTTGCGGGCGGCGACCGGAATGGACGCGCCTGTTGGATTCTGGAAAGAGGGCGTGAGGACTATAAGTTTGGCGCCGCGTTCCAGTGCCTGCCGGAGAGAATGGGGCTCGGTCCCATCAGGACCCACGGAAACACCCACGAGTTCGACGCCGGCTTCAAGGAACAGATTCTTCAATCCCGGATAAACAGGCTCTTCGAGTGCTACCTTGGCACCGGGTCCGAGGAGCGCGCGACGCAACAAGTCGATGGCCTGCTGGCAACCATTGGTGATCAGGATCCCGTCGGAGTCGGACGCTTCGGAGGTCCTCCGAAGCAGGAATTGCTTGAGTGGCTCATAGCCGGAGGGCGACCCAATCTGGAGAAGCGGGCGCAGGAGGTCGCTGGAGAGGACCTCCGCGGTCGCTTGCCGGAATTCATCCACCGGAAACAGCTTTTCCGATGGTCTGGAGGCTGAAAAATTGATCGTCCCCGAGCGTCCGGGGCTTGCGGAGGCCGCGGCGTTCGAAGGAGTCAGGAGCCTGGACCAATTGACTGCGTCCGAATCGCGTTCGGGAAGGCCGCGGACGAAGCTTCCCCGCCCCACAGCGCCCTTGATCCAACCATCGGACTCCAAGAGTTCGTAGGCGGCGGAAACGGTGGTCCGGTTCAGTCCAAGCTGGCCAGCCAATTCACGGGTCGGAGGCAGGCGATCGCCTGGCGAAATTTCCCCGGTTTCGATGCGGCGCTGCAAATACACGCCGAGCTGCCGGTATAGGGGCACATCGGAGTTTTCGTCGAGCTCGGGCCGCAGGACCATTTGGCCGTAGTGTAGCATGCCAATTTGGACTGGCGAATGTCAGTCCAATGGGGTGCTGTTGATCTGGATTGGCCGGGGTCGCTACAATCCAAGGTAATGCGGTTTCCATCGCCCACACTGTGCAGATATGCGGTAGCTGGGCTGTGCCTGGCAGTGACACTGGTCGGGGGGAAGAAGAATCCCGACGAGATCACGCAGGTACTGGCGCTGCCCAAGGATCCGCCCGCTGTGGCGGTGGGCGAGACACGGAAGCTGGTTTTCCACATCTCCCCTATGTCAGGCAAGGGTCTGCTGTCGCAACAGACCCGCGACGCACTGAAGGCGATCCTGAAGCTCAACAATGGGGCGCAGGTTGTGCATATCCGGGCATTCGTGGCAGGGAGTGGCGACATCCGTCGCGTTCCGCAGATTGTAAGCGAAGTATTTACCGAGAAGAAGCAGCCGATTCCGTCAGTCAGCGTGGTGCTGGCGGGCGGTCTGCCTGTGGAGAATGCCCAAGTCCTGATCGAATCTGTTTCGATGGCGAAAAAGGAATTGGGGACGGGCGGCTTGGAATTCGTCGCCGGGGACGATGTGGTCGACAAGGATCCCGGCGCACCCGTGGCACCACTTTTGAAGCGGGCGGTGGATTCGGTTGCCTTGAAGATGAAAGGGACGCCGTTGAGGGTTAGCTGTTTCATCACATCGCCTCCGGGCGCGCCGGAATTGGCTGCGGCGGTATCGGCCAAGTTCGCGGCAGTACCGGTGGCGCTCGTGATGGCGCAGCGGGGATCGTACCAGGCGATGGCGAAATGCGAGGGAGTCGCGCGGACGGGCAGCGCGGGTCCGGAAAAGTTGGCATTTTCGGGAACACGGGTGGCATTTGGGTCGGCAGAAAAGGACATGGCGCTGGCGTTCCAAAGACTCGACCGGGATCTGGCGGAGGCTGGTGCCACAGCCGCGAACCTGGTCTACACGAACCTTTATCCGATCTCGTGGCCAGTTGGGGAGCTCGCGCGGAAGCTCCGCACAGGCGGCGCGCCGGTCTCGGTGATGGCGTTTGAGGGCGTGGCGTCGAACGATGCCGGATTCGCAGTGGACGCGGTTGCGGGCGTCCGATAGGGCGTACATTTTGTTATCATTCTGACGAGATCATGCCAATCGTTAGCGTCGACATCCCAGAGCAGCTTGCTAGGTTTGTCGGAGCCGGGGTGCGGTCCGGTCGGTTTTCCCGCACCAGCGAGGCGGTGGTCGAGAGTCTGAGGGACTTGGAGGAGCGGGAGCGCGAAGACCAAGCCAAGCTGGATTGGCTGACCCAAGCTGCACAGGACAGCATTGACCAGATTGAGGCTGGTCATTTCGACACCCTCACGTCGCGGGAGGAGATCGACGCCTACACCGCGCAGATCTGGGCCGAAACGGCTCGGGAGATCGAGGAGGAGGATCGAGGAAAAGCCGTTGCTTGAACCGGATCACGAGCCCTACCGCGTAGTCCTGGCGCGGGGGGCAAAGTTGGACCTCGCGGCAATCGGCAAATGGAGTATCAGGAAATTCGGACTGCGTTCCGCAGACAGATACGCTACGTTGATCAATCAAGCGCTTGAGGACATTGGACGAAACCCGGCGATGGCCGGTGCCAAGTCGCATGCGACTTCACCGATCCGTGGAATGGCGACGTACCACATATCCCTCAGCCGCGCCCGTGTATCGGGACGGACTGTAAAGGAACCCCGGCACATTCTGGTGTACCGCGCCAAGGACCACACCACGATCGAACTCCTGCGCATCCTGAACGACAGCCGCGACCTCGAGCGCCACGTTCCCCTGGATTGAGCCCCGGATTGTGCTACCCTTGAAACAGGTACAGCGCCCGCCAAAGCTGTATACGAGCCTTCCGTTCCAACAACTTAGATGAATCTCCGGTCACTTTTCAGCCTTTTCTCGTCCGACCTCGCAATCGATCTCGGAACCGCCAACACGCTTGTCTATGCCAAGGGCAAGGGCATTGTCGTCAAC
Organism: uncultured Acidobacteriia bacterium; assembly: GCA_903925015.1. Classification (GTDB taxonomy): domain Bacteria; phylum Acidobacteriota; class Terriglobia; order Bryobacterales; family Bryobacteraceae; genus BOG-234. The sequence goes on along the minus strand of CAIYDY010000276.1, from coordinate 12,698 downwards.
GAGCCCTCCATCGTTGCGCTCAACAAGAACACCGGGGAAGTGGAGGCTGTCGGTAAGGAAGCCAAGGAAATGCTGGGGCGCACTCCCGGCAACATCGTGGCCATCAAGCCGATGAAAGACGGCGTCATCGCTGACTTCAAAGTCACCGAGAAGATGCTGAACTACTTCATCCAGAAGGCGCACAACCGCAAGATGCTGGTTCACCCCCGCATCGTGATCGGGGTCCCCAGCGAAATTACCCAGGTGGAAAAGCGCGCCGTCATGGACTCGGCGTTCCGGGCGAAGGCCAGCGAAGTGTACTTGGTGGAACAGGCGATGGTGGCGGCAATTGGGGCCGGTCTGCCGATTACGGAACCCTCGGGCAACATGGTCGTCGATATCGGCGGCGGCACGACCGACGTGGCGGTCATCTCGCTTTCCGGCATCGTGTACTCAAGGTCGGTGCGCGTTGCCGGCAACGCCATGGACGAGGCGGTTGGCCAGTTCATGAAACGGAAGTACAACCTTTTGATTGGCGAGCGCACAGCTGAAGCGATCAAGGTGGAGATCGGGTCGGCCTATGTGCTCGACAAGCCACTCAAGATGGAGATCAAGGGTCGGAACCTGATCGAGGGTGTGCCGAAGACGATCGAAATCCAGGACGACGAAGTCCGCGAGGCCCTTTCGGAGTGTATCGCGACCATTGTGAACGCCATCCGGGTGTGTTTGGAGCGGACACCACCAGAACTGAGCGCCGACATCAGTGACCGTGGAATCGTACTTACGGGCGGCGGCGCGCTGATCAAGAACCTCGACAAGCGCATCCGCGAGGAGACCGGACTACCGGTATCGATTGCCGACGACCCGCTTGCGTCCGTGGTCCTTGGGACAGGGAAGATGTTGAGCGACTTCAAGCTTCTGAAGAAGATCTCGATAGACTAATAGCAGGACCCCGGAACCGCCGCGGGTTTCGCGCCGCAAATGGATTCGATTTTCTACCGGTACCGGAACATCACGGTACTGCTGGTGCTCATCTTCGCCCAACTCATCCTGCTCGCCTGGCAGATCAAGAGCGAGAACGATGTCCCATTGGTGCGTGTTTGGGCCATCACGGCTGTGACTCCCGTCGCCAGCGCGATTGAGAATGTGCGGAACGGCACAACCGGGTTCTTCGGAAACTACTTCGCACTGAGGGACGCCCGTCAGCAGAGCAAACAACTGAGATCCGAGGTGGACCGGCTGCGGATCGAGAACCAGCTACTGCGAAATGAGCTAGAATCTTCCCAACGGGCCGGGGCGCTGGCCGGATTCCAAGCGCGCACACCGTCCAAGATGGTGGGGGCGCGAGTCATCGGAACGACATCCGGCTCCGGTGCGAAATCGGTTCTGATCGACCGCGGTTCGGCGGCCGGGGTTCGAAAGGGGATGGCAGTCGTGACACCTGCTGGCATCGTGGGTAAGATCCTTGCGGTTTATCCGTTCGCCAGCCAAGTGATGTCGGTTTCCGACCCGGCATTCGCCGCCGGGGTCGAATCGCAGAAAAGCCACGCCAGAGGTGTCCTGAAGGGTACGGGAAATGCCATCGCCAAGGTGGATTACCTGCCGAGCGGCCAGAAAGTGGAACTGGGCGAGATGTTCTTCACTTCAGGGGAGGACCGCATCTTCCCGAAGGGCCTGCCGGTGGGAAAAGTTACGTCGGTGAAGGACGGGGCGACATTCCAAGAGGTTTTTGTCCAGCCGAGCGGTGTCGAGGCGGCCCCGGAGGAGGTTCTGGTGATTGTGGATCCGATCCACCAGGAAATCCCGGAGGCACTGGCCCAGGAAACGCCTGTGTTCCTTGCTCCCGATGTCCAGCCGGATCCGGCACCGCAGCCGCCTCCCGGAACGGCGGGTTCTACGGGCACTACGGGGGCACCCCCGACAACCTTGGGACGAGGTCGCGGCACAACCCAAGCTGACAAGACGATGGAACAGTACCGCCGGATCGGCGAGGCACAAAAGACCGTCTTCGGGGATCTGAACTCTTCGGTGCCCAACTTCAACATCAAGGTGCCGCCTCCGAACACGGGTACCGGGGGGGCCACTGGTGTGCCACCGACAGCGCCAGCGGGGCCCAAGCCTTGACGCCCTACAAGTCCAACAGAATCTTGGTGGACGACGCCCGGCAACTGAAGAGTGCGAAGTACCCGATGTGGGTGTACATCGTTGTGCCGTTGGCCGCGCTGCTAATCCAAGTCTACCTGCCGCTGTTCCAAACACTGCGCTTCGTGGCACGTATTGAACTGCCGCTGCTGGTGACGATCTATTTTGCGCTGATGAGCCATTCCCAGATCCGAGGTCTCAGCATTGGAATCGCCCTCGGGTTGGCGCAGGATTCCTTCTCCCGGTACTACATCGGGATGTTCGGCATCTGCAAGACGATTGCGGGGTATTTTTCAGCCTCACTGGGCATGCAATTCGACGTGGAGAACTCCATGATCCGTCTAGTGATGTGCTTTCTTTTCTATCTATTCCACCAGTTTCTTTATTGGGTGCTTCAACGTGCCCTGCTGGACCAGTCATTCCCGTTTGACATCACCGGGGAACTGATCCTGGCGGGAATCAATGCCCTCATTGGCGTGGTGCTGTTCCGTGCGCTGGACAACCTGCGGCGCTACGAGTAAATGACGCCCCTCTTGTCCAATTCCCATTTCAACTGCGCCTCGTTTTGAAATTGCACGGCATCGATGCCGGATCGCCGCGCACCGTCAATGTACTCGGCAATGTCGTCCGTGAAGAAACACTCGGAGGTCTCGCACCGGGCCGCCGCAATGGCCGCCGCGTAAATCATTGGACTCGGCTTCATCGCGCCCACCTCATGCGACAGCACAAACTGGTCGAAATGACGCAGGATCGGGTAGTTGGCCCGGATCATGTCGAAGTGGATCACATTGGTGTTCGACAGCAGGACGAGGCGGTGGTGGCGTCCGATACCTTCCACCAAGGCGTCCGACACCAAGGTATTTGGCAGGAAGATCGACGTCCAGATGTGGCAGAATTCGGCGTAGGAAACGCGGAAGTGGAGGAGTTGGAAGATCTGCTCGGCGAAATCGTGCGGGTCGATAGTGCCTGTTTCAATCCTCTGGAATAGGCCGGTGGGGGCCAACAGCGCCGGGATGTCGACAGCTTTCACGCCGCCTGCAGCTTCCACGAGGGCATAGGCGCGTTCGTACTCGAAGGGGACGATCACACGGCCCAAGTCGAAGATGACGGTTTTGATCATAAAGGGCTTCTACCAGATTCCCAAATACTTCCACCAAGCGAAACCCACGGTGCTCCAGATTGCGAGATTCACCAGGGAGGTGACGATACCGATGCGCCACCAAGTCCCCAAAGGGACATAGCCCTGGGCGAAGAACATGGGGGCTGGAGTGGTTCCATAGTGCGTGAGACCGGCGCAGAGGTTGCCGAAGCAGGCGAGGGAGAACGCGGCGAGGCCGGGCGGGACTCCTTTTGCGAGCATGACGGCGGCGAAGGCCGGGTACATGGCCAAGGTATGGGCAGTGATGCTGGCAAAACCATAGTGGGCAAAGTAGTAGATCAGAAGGGCGACCACGAACAACGTGGTGGTTCCGTACGCAGCCAAGCTGTTGCCGACGGCGTTGGCGAAGGCTTTGGTGATTCCGGCCTCACCTAGAGCGCGTGCCATTTCGAACAGGCCTCCGTACCAAATGAAGACGTCCCACGCGGCATGGTCGCGGGTGACGTCGCTCCATTTCAAGACGCCTGTGACGAGGAGGACGGAGCAACCGAGGAGCGCCGGGAGGCTCGCGTCCAGCTTGGTCAGAATCCAAGCGGCGCAGACTCCGGCGAAGACTATGCAGACGATGTATTCGGGGAGCGCCATGGGCCCCATCTCGGCAAGCTGCCGGCGGGCGAACTCTGAGGCCTCCGGGGTGCGGCGGATTTGTGGCGGGTAGAGGCGGTAGACGACCCACGGAATGACGGCGAGCGAGAGGAGTCCGGGAACGATTCCTGCCCGGAACCAGCCCAGCCAGTCGATGGGGTAGTGGAGGAACTGGGCAGCCATTTTGGCTGCGATGGCATTGGATGCCTGGGCAGTGAGGAGTGCCGCCGAGGTGACGCAGATGGCTTGGTAGACACCAGCCATCAGGAACGAGCCGAGGAGGGCCGCGGTGGGGCCCGGTTCCGAGCCATATAGCTGGGCAACGGAACGGACTATGGGGAGGACGACTCCTCCGGAGCGAGCTCCGGCGGAGGGGATGATGAAACCGAGGATAAGGTCAGTGAAGCCCAAGGAGTAGCAGACGCCGAGGGTGGTGCGTCCGAAGAGCCGGACAAATTGGAGGGCGATGCGGCGGGCAAGGCCGGTCTTCAGAAGTGCCGAGGAGATGAAGAAGGCAGTCAGGACGAGCCAAACGACGGGGTCGGCGAAACCGGAAAGGGCGGTGGCCATGGTGAGGCCCGCGATCAGGGATGCGAGGCCGACGGCGATGAGGACGAGAGCGCCGCCCGGGATGGGCTGGAGAACGAGTCCGGCGATGGTGGCGGCGAAGAGTCCAAGCAGCCGCCAGCCTTCGGGCTTGACGGTTTGGGGGCGCGGGAGGAGGAAGACCACGGCCGCGTAGATCGCGAGGAGGATAGCGGTGGAGATGGCGCGCTTGCGGTGGGTCAAACTGATAGGGTACCGGGTGGGGGCGGTCAGCAGGTCGAGAGACCAAAAGAGGAGCATTCATCGAGAAACTCACCTATATTTATGGGGGCCTGCGGGACCGGGACACCGGTGGGAACGAAGCCATCGCGCAACCGTGATACGGCTGCCGAGTCGGCCCATCGCTGCCACGCAAACCAGCCACGCTAAAATGATGGAAGCCCCCCAAACATGGTCGACGCAATCCTCGCCAAAATTTTTGGCACCAAGAACGAGCGCGAGATCAAAGCGATGCGCCCCATCATCGCCACGATCAACGGTCTCGAACCCGCACTGCGGGAGCTCTCCGATATCGACCTCGCCGCCAAGACGATCGAGTTCAAGGAACGCCTCTCGCGGGGCGAGACCTTGGAGCAGATCCTCCCCGAAGCCTTCGCCGTTGTCCGCGAAACCGGTCGACGCGTGCTCAACATGCGGCATTTCGACGTCCAGCTGATCGGCGGAATGGTGCTGCACCGCGGAGCCATCGCCGAAATGCGGACCGGTGAAGGCAAAACGCTGGTCGCCACCGCCCCGGTCTACCTGAATGCCCTTGCCGGCAACGGTGTTCACGTCATCACCGTGAACGACTATCTGGCCAAGCGCGACGCCGAGTGGATGGGCCGCATCTACAAGTTCCTGGGCCTTTCGGTGGGCATCATTGTGCACGATCTGGACGACCAGGAACGGCAGCACGCCTACACCTGCGACATCACCTACGGCACCAACAACGAATTCGGATTCGATTACCTCCGCGACAACATGAAGTTCAACCTCCGCAACTGCGTCATGCAGAAGGGGCACAACTTCGCCATCGTCGATGAAGTCGATTCCATCCTCATTGACGAGGCACGGACACCGCTGATCATCTCCGGCCCCAGCGAGGAATCGACCGACAAGTACTACAAGGCCAACAAAGTCATCCCGCACTTGGTCCGCGGCGAAGTCATCGAGGGCAAGGAGCCGGGCGAAAAGTACACGACCGGCGACTTCACGGTGGATGAAAAGCACCGCTCGACGGCGCTGACCGAGGAAGGCGTCCTCCGGGTGGAAAAACTCCTCGGCATCGGCAACATGTACGAGCCGCAAAATGTGGAGTGGAACCACCACATCCAGCAGGCGCTCAAGGCCCACGTGATCTTCCAGCGCGACAAGGACTATGTCGTCAAGGAAGGCGAAGTCATCATCGTCGATGAAAACACCGGCCGCTTGATGCCGGGGCGGCGTTGGAGCGACGGCTTGCACCAGGCTGTCGAGGCGAAGGAAAACGTCAAGATCGAGCGCGAGAACCAGACGCTCGCAACCATTACATTCCAAAACTTCTTCCGCATGTACAAGAAGCTGGCCGGCATGACCGGCACGGCCTCCACGGAAGCAGCCGAATTCGGCAAGATCTACAAGCTCGACGTGGTGGAAATCCCCACCAACCGGGCGATGATCCGTCAGGAAAACCAGGACGTGGTTTACCGGACCTCGGACGAGAAGTTCCGGAACGCCGCCAAGGAAATCAAGGAATACTACGAGCGTGGCCAGCCAGTGCTGGTGGGCACGGTGTCGGTTGAAAAGTCCGAAGTCCTTTCCAAGATTCTGACGAAAGCCGGCATCAGGCACGAGGTCCTGAACGCCAAAAACCACGAGCGGGAAGCGCAAATCGTGGCCCAGGCAGGCCGGAAGTTCGCGGTTACGGTCTCGACCAACATGGCGGGCCGCGGAACCGATATCTTGCTTGGCGGCAACGCCGAATCCATGGCCCGGGAGGCCATGCGGAAACAGGGCAAGGACGCCGACCGCCCCGAGTTCGCTGCGGATTGGGAAGCGGTACTCGCAGCCACGCAAGCGTCATGCAAGGTGGAACATGACGAAGTGGTCGCACTGGGAGGCCTCCATATCGTTGGCACCGAGCGTCACGATTCCCGCCGCGTCGACAACCAGCTTCGCGGCCGCGCTGGGCGGCAGGGCGACCCCGGCAGTTCCCGCTTCTTCCTTTCGCTCCAGGACGATCTCCTCAGGATCTTCGGCGGCGACCGCATGCAGAACCTGATGTTGCGCCTCGGCATGGAGGAGGATGTACCGATCGAATCGGACATGATCACCAAGCGGATTGCGGCGGCCCAGAAGGCGGTGGAAGCCCAGAACTTCGAGTCCCGCAAGCACCTGCTCGAGTACGACGACGTGATGAACAAGCAGCGGCAGGCAGTCTACACGATGCGCCGCCAGTTGCTGGAGGGTGCGGAACAGAAGGACCGCATCATGGAAATGTCCAAGGGCGTGATCGGCGCGCTGGTGGACCAGCGTTGTCCCGAATGTTCCCGCCCCGCCGATTGGGATCTGACCGGCCTCCAAACGGACATGCTGACCCAGTTCGGGTCCCGCATCAACCCGACCGATTTGGATGGCTTGACCATCGAACAGATCGAATCGCATCTACTGGAAAAGGCCCGGCAGACCTACGAATCCAAAGAAGAGTTGGTTGGTGCGGAGCTGTTGCGCGATGCCGAGCGCAACATTATGCTGCACGTGATCGACGACCAGTGGAAGGACCACCTGTTGTCGATGGACCACCTGAAGGAAGGCATCGGCCTCCGCGGGTACGGTCAAAAGGACCCACTGGTCGAGTACAAGAAGGAGTCCTTCAAACTCTTCCAAGACATGATGGACCGGATCGAGGACGAAACTGTCCGGTATCTGTACTTCCTCCGGTTCGAGCAGAACGCACCCACGATGCCCTTCGTCCTTGACGAGGAAGGCATGAAGGACGACGAGGCTTCTGCGGAGATGCAAGCCGCCGAGGAAGCTCGTTTGGCCGAGGAGCGTCAAAAGCGCTTGGCGCAGTCCGCCGTCCAGGACATGACCAAGAACATCCAGCGCCAGCATGAAAAGGAAATGAAGGCGTTGCAGATGTTGGGGACCAGTGTCGCCGAAGCGCCGAAGAAAGCGGCTCCGGCTGCACCCAAGGTCGGCCGCAACGATCCCTGCCCCTGCGGCAGCGGCAAAAAGTACAAGAAGTGCCACGGAACGGACGTCTAGACGTGAGATCAGAAACAGTAAAGCAACTCTCCGAAAAGGTGCTGGCGGGCCAGACCGCTGGATCAGGCTTGCCCCGCCGCCAGTTCGGCCGTGCGTCCGACATGGTCTCGATCATTACGTTGGGAGGCTGGCATTCCGTCGCCAAAGTGGCGTTCAAACAGGCCGAGGAATTCGAATCCATCCGCCTGATGCACGCCGCCATCGACGAAGGCATCAATTTCTTCGACAACGCGTGGGATTACCACGATGGTTTCGCCGAGGAAGTGATGGGCCGAGCGCTCAAGATCGACAACAAGCGCGAACAGGTCTTTCTGATGACCAAGAATTGCGAGCGCGACTATGCGGGTTCCATGAGCGACTTGGAGGACAGCCTTCGCAGGCTGCAGACAGACCGCCTGGACCTGTGGATGTTCCACGAGTGCAACTACGACAACGACCCCGACTGGATCTTCGAACGTGGGGCGATGAGGGCGGCTTTGGAAGCGCAGCAGGCGGGCAAAGTCCGCTACATCGGGTTCACCGGACACAAGGATCCTCGCATCCACGCCAAGATGCTGTCCAAGACCAATACTTGGGACGCTTCCCTGATGCCGATCAACGTGATGGACGCCACCTACCGCAGTTTCCTGCATGAAGTGGTACCGGGCTGCCATGCGATGGGTGCGGCACCCATTGGAATGAAGGGGTTCGGCGGCGGCTGGCCCAACGGGGAGATCCTGAAGAACTTGGGTGGGCGACCCGGTATATCGGTGGAAAGCCTGCTGCGGTTCAACTTAAGCCAGCCGGTCTGCAGCCAAGTCGTCGGCATAACGGATCTGGCGCAATTGCAGGCGTCGGTGTCCGTGGCGAGGAATTTCGTACCCATGACGGAGACCGAGCAGGACGCCCTGATGGCGCTGGTGCATGTGGAAGCGGGAGACGGTCGCTACGAAACGTTCAAATCCACCAATATGCACGACGGCCCCCACCACCGCAAGCAGCACGAATTCGCGGTGGCGTAGTTCAAAATCGGCACCGGGCGGGGATTAGACCATCTTCCCCGCCCCGGCCCACCTTTGCCGGATTTCCAAACAACCCTTCCCCGTCGGCAACACTTTGCCCGGGTTCAACCGGCCCGAAGGATCGAAGAGGTTCTTGATTCGGCCGATGTAATCCAGCGTCGCTGGCGGAAATAGAATTCCCATCAACTCGTTCTTTTCCATCCCAACACCGTGCTCGCCGGTAATGGTCCCGCCCACCGCAATGCAGTATTTCAGGATCTCCTCGCCAGCTGCCTTCGCCCGCTCCAGTTCCTCGGGTTTGTGCGCGTTGAACAGGATGATCGGGTGCATGTTCCCGTCACCGGCATGGAAGATGTTGCTGATCCCCAAGTTGTACTTCTTCGCAACCTCCGCGATATGGCGCAACGTGGGCGCAATCTGCGTCCTCGGAACCACCCCATCCTGCACGTAGTACGAGGGACTGACCCGCCCCACCGCCCCGAAGGCGTTCTTCCGGCCCTTCCACAACAGGTCCCGCTCCTCGGCCGACTTCGCCACTCGGAACTCCCGCGCATTGCACCGCTCGCACGCCGCGCGCACCTGCTCGGTTTGCTCTTCCACCGCCTCCACAGGCCCTTCCAGTTCGATCAGCAGCACGGCGGCCGCATCCATTGGATACCCCGCGTGCGTGGCATCCTCAACCATCCGCAGCATCTCGCCGTCCAGCATTTCCACCGCTACCGGCGTAATTGCCCGTGCGGTGATATCGGCCACCGTGTCCGCGCAATCGGAAGCCGAATCGTAGATCGCAAGAATCGTCTTGATCTTTTCGGGCTGGCGCATCAGGCGCACGATGACTTTGGTCACCAGAACCATGGTGCCTTCGGATCCCGTCAGGAGCCCCACCAAATCGTACCCCGGCGAATCCAACTCCTGTCCGCCGGTCGTGTGGACCGTTCCGTCGGGTAGCACAAACTCCAACCCAAGAACATGGTTGGTGGTGACGCCGTAGGCCAGCGTGTGCGGTCCGCCCGCATTCTCCGCCACATTGCCGCCAATGGTGCATGCGCGCTGGCTGGAGGGGTCCGGCGCGTAGAAGTACCCCAATGCCTGCACCGCCAGCGAGATGTCCAAATTCACCACACCCGGCTGAACCACCATACGCTCATTCTCAAGATCGATTTCGAGGATCTTGTTCATGCGCGAGAACCCGATGGTGACGCCGCCGGCCATCGGAATGGCACCACCGCTGAGGCCCGTGCCGGCACCGCGGCCCACAATCGGGACATTGTGCTCCGCCGTGATCTGAACGATCGCCGACACTTCTTCGGTGGTTCGCGGGAACACCACCATCTCGGGCCGCGCCTTGTCGACCGAGCCGTCGTACTCGTACAGGATCAGGTCCTCCGGCTTGTCCAGAAACCCCCTTGGCCCCAACAAATCTTTCAGCTGCTGTTTCGCCGCCGCCGGGAGCGTGCTCGGCGCTGTTTGCGGATCAGAGGAGGGATTGGACATGCTGGATCATCTGGGGCGAGGCCCACGGCTGCACGGAGATATATTTTTCAATCACTTTGCCGTTGCGGTCAATCAGATAGCTTTCGGGATACTGGACGGTTCCGTAGCTGGAGTTGATCTTCTGTTCCGGGTCGCGGGCTGTGGGATAGGCCAAGGGCGTCCTGCGGAGGAACTGCTGGAAAGCGTCGGCATCCTTGTCGACGCTGACCCCGAGGATAACCAGGCCCTTGGGACCCAGCTCCTGCGCAAGACCGTTGAGTCCGGGAATTTCCTCAACGCAGGGCGGGCACCACGTGGCCCAGAAGTTTAGCAGCAGCAGCTTGCCGCCGAAATCCTTGGCGGTGACAGTTTTCGAGCCCTGCCCGTTCACCGAGGCTGTAATACTGAAGTCGGGAGCGTTGTCGCCAGCGTTCACGATGGTTTCATGCAGCGCGTTGTACAGCGCTCCGCAAAAAAGTACCAGCATCGCGGCAAGGGCGACGTGGAGAATGGTATTGGTGGGGGAGCCTTTGGTTATTGAGGGCGTCTTCATGAGAAGGTTTCCTATAATTCTATCTGACGGTCGGAGCACAAGATTTCATCCATGATCATTTCCAAGCAGGTCGAGTTCTCCGCGTCGCACATTTGCCGAAGCACGCTCTTGTCGGATGCCGAAAATGAGAGCGTCTACGGTGCGGCTGCCAATCCCCTGAGCCATGGACACAACTATCTGGTGGACGTGGCGATCGAGGGAACACCCGATCCAGTTACCGGCATGATCCTGGACTTGAAACTCCTGAAGGAGATTCTCGAGGCCAAGGTTCTGCACGTTTATGACCACCGGTTGATCAACCGCGAGGTCGATTCATTCGCACATAAGGTGCCGACCGTTGAAAACATCGCCATCGACATCTGGAATCGTCTGGTGGCTGAGATTCCGCCGCCCGCAACGCTGCAATCGGTCCGCGTCCACGAAACCCGTGAATTGTTTGCCGAATACCGGGGGGAAGCTTGACCGTCCACCTCGGTCGCCGCTACGGCTTTCCGGCGGCGCACCGGCTCTACTCGCATCTGCTGGACGAGGAGCAAAACCGGGCTCTCTTCGGCAAGTGCGCCAACCCTTACGGCCATGGCCACAACTACGAATTCGAACTCGATTTGCGTGGCCCGGTGGATCCGGTCACGGGGAGGGCGGCAGATTTGCCCGCCTTGGATGCGATGGTGGAGCGCGAAATCCTTTCCGTTTTCCGGCACACCAACCTGAACGATCTGCCCCCGTTCCGCGAAACCGTGCCCACCACTGAGAACTTGGCAGTCGAAGTGCTCAAGCTACTGAAGAAAGCTTGGCCCGCCGAACCGGCACTTGGACAGGTTGTCCTCGAAAAGGTTCGCATCTGGGAAACCGAACGCAACATCTGTGAGTTATCAGCTTAGAAGTTTGACCGACCGATCATGAATAGAACGCGCGCAGTCGTACAAGTCCTTTCCCCCAAGGACCGTCCCCAACCTGAAATGCCCATTGCCCCGCTTGTGACGAGCATGCTGGAGGCCATCGGGGAGGATCCAACCCGCGACGGGCTCCTTCGCACACCCGAGCGCGTGGAAAAGGCAATGCGCTACCTGACGAGCGGTTACACAACCGACATCTCAAAAATCGTCAACAACGCCATTTTTGACGTCCAGTACGACGAAATGGTGATCGTGAAGGACATCGAGTTTTTCAGCATGTGCGAGCACCACATGCTCCCGTTCTACGGGAAGATCAACATCGCCTACATCGCGCGCAACAAGGTCATCGGCCTGAGCAAGATCCCGCGCATCGTCGATGCCTTTGCCCGTCGGCTGCAGATCCAAGAGCGGATGACCCAGCAGATCGCCGAATGCATCCAGGAAATCCTGGATCCGCTGGGCGTGGCTGTGGTCGCGGAAGCCCAGCATTTCTGCATGATGATGCGGGGCGTGGAAAAACAACACTCCGACACCGTCACCAGCGCCATGCTGGGCAGCTTCCGTACCGACAAGGAAACCCGCAACGAGTTCCTCTCCCTTATTCGAAAGGGATGAGCGCCTACTTCGACTTCAAGTAGGCGATGAGGGAGGCCGGATCGTCTGAAATGATCGCGTCCACACCGGCTGCGACCAGCTTGTCCCAATCCGCCGGCCGGTTCGCGGTCCACGGGACAACGCTCAACCCCGCTGCGTGAGCTGCCTTGACCTTTTCAGGCGTCACGGTCTGGTAGACCGGGGAGATGATTTGAGCACCGGCCTCCTGCGCCATCTCCACGAAGCTTTTCTTACCGTCCGTGGTCAGGGCTGACAACTGGATCTCCGGGGCAATTTTCTTCATCGCATGCAGCGTGCGGAAATCGAAGGACTGGAGAATGATCCGGTCTTCGACGTGGTACTGCCGGATTTTCGCGAGCACCAGCTTCACGAACTCCTCCGGCGAGGGGGCCGAATCCGGTCCAATCGCCATCATGGCATCCACCGCATTCTTCGCGGCCTCCGAACCTGGTGCAAGGCCCAAC
>CAIYDY010000275.1 GCA_903925015.1 uncultured Acidobacteriia bacterium | reverse complement strand
GAGGCCGCCGGAATCCTTGAGCCGCACCGCGTCGCGGGTAGTGTCCTGAGCAGGGATCGGGAGCGGTGCCTGTGCCCAGCGCGCGGCTCGTCGCCACCCGGTTACCGAGTCGTCTTTCATGACGGCTGTATAGTCACCCCACGTGACCGTAGCCTTGATGTACTCGCATTGCGGTGGGATCAGGATGCTCAGGCCGATGGAAGAAGGGAAGGGCGTTTTCCGGGACGATGCGGACTCTGGGGCTGCTTCATCGTCGAGGCCGGTTTTGGCCGGGATCAGGTCGATCTGCTCGCCGCTGTCCTCGTCGGTTTTCTCGTCGGGTTTCGCAGAGAAGGGGGCGAGAAATCCGGTGAGGTACCAACGCAGCGGTGCGGTCGATCCCGGCAGGATCTCTTGTTCGAGGTAGTTGCCTGCCTTGAGGCCAGCGACTGGGCCGACGAGGTCGAGGATGAGGGAGTCGAGAATCTGTTCTCGGACTTCGGTAGAGGTCATTCGTGCGGGTCCTGAACTTCGAAAAGACTGGGGGATGCAATTGGCCCGCCCTTGCTGGGCTTCCGTCCGCGTTTTTCCGCCGTTTTGATGGCAATAGCGGCGGGCACCGTTTTCGCTTCTTCCTCGGCTCGGGTGCGATTCAGCTCGAGGAGGCGGGCGAGGACCTCATCGCGGTCTTCATCGACCCAGCGATAACGCCATGGTTTCTTGCGATCATTGCTATCGCTTTCATGTTGCTCGCTGTCTTCGTAGTCGAGGACGAAGTCGAGTCGTGGTTTCAAGTCGATCCAGCTGTACGAGTCGAGAACGGCCCGGTCCATTTCTGCGTGCAATTGGCGGAGTTTCGCGATCTCTGGGTCGCGCTCGTCAGGATCATGGAAACGATTGTAGGTCTTTGTCAAACCCTTGCCGCTCCTGATCATCAACGCAGCGCGGAATTCGTAGTAGGCCTTGCTCGCCATTTCTAGGCTGGGATTAGTTTTCCAGTGCTCAGGAAAGGGGAAGGTTTCGAAGCAATCGGAGGGAGTGTAGCTCATCAATTCAATCGAAGTGCTACTGAAAAAACGCGCCCAGACCTCGTGAACGCGGGACTGTATGGCCCCAAAACCAGAATAGCTTTCGATGCAAAACACTACCGCTTTCTGAGAGAAGATCCAGTCGGCCGGCATGAAGGCAAATCCGAAGCGCGGATTCACCTGAGATGTAACTAGAACTCGCCCCATGTTGGCAAGGCGCTGATATAGCTCTGGTCTATGCGCCTGGAAGGCCCACCATTTACGTTTTAGGGGTATGTTGTTCGGGTTGTCACCAAGGATTTCTCGTCCCGGCTTCACCTTATCGAAGACGATATCTCGGAGCTCAGGCCATTGTTCCAAGTCAGCCTCAGACTGGAGGTCGCTCAATAGGATCACGAATCGGTGATACATGTGGGCCGGATGTGAGAGGATCTCCTCTCCCCCGATGTATGGGCGGATTCGCCCCCCAAGTTCGGGCCGCTCCTCAAGAAGCCTGTCGCGCACGTCAAGTGGCGTGCATTCGGGATCGTCGTCAGCAAAGAGGAATCCCTGCCCGTAGATCTTGCTGCCAAGCGAAAAGTACGGGTTCGCCGAGAAACGAGCGGGGCTTTCATCATTGGTTCCCTCCGTAAGGTAGGCGCTAATGCGAGATACGCGCTTCCCATCGAGGACGACCGATGTGCTGGCGCATTGTTTAATCACGTGGACCACGCTGACGACGACGGCAACCGAGCTTGGCCATCTAAAACGGCGGGTTGCATTGTAGATTTGTCCCCCCTCATGCAGAATTGCCCGGAGGCCCCCCTCCCGAGTGTCACCCTGCGAAATTGTGTTTGTGGCGACTAGGCCGAAAGCACCCCGCGCGCGAAGAAGAGCGTATGCACGACGGAAGAAGTAAGCGACGAGATCGCACAAGTGCTCGCAGGGCGGGAACCTGCTAGTTAGCCACTGGAAGTACGTCATCCCTGCAACGGTCGAGATCCGTGTTCCGCCTAAGAAGGGTGGATTTCCAATGATGGCATCGAAGCCGCCCCCGGGTACATCCCTTTCGTTCAGCCTAAACACTTCGGGGAATTCTAGTTCCCAGTGGAATGGGTTGATCCCCTTCGGCGTAGTCTTCAATACACGAACGACACCCTGCAGTTCATCTTCGAGGTGCAGATCCGTGACTCGCTCCTGCGCTCGGCGGAACCTGTCGGCCAGTTCCTTCCGCCGGGTCTCGCGATCCTTGGGCTTATCCGAAGCAAAGAAAGCGGCGACAGTTAGGTCGCCCGCTAGGCGCAGGTCAATCATCTGCTCTTCCGTAACCGCGAGCTTCTGGGCGAGCGTTTCGTACGGGATTTCGTCGGCGGCATCAAGGATATGTGCGCGGGCATTCAGGATGTGACGCAAACGGGAGGGCAGGTCGCGAAGCAGCGCGCCCTCCTCCTTAGGCTGCCAGTGGAATGCCTCGATCTGCTGTGCCGTCAGGCCAACCAACGAGTCGCCGCAGCGGAGCGTGTGATCGACGAACGTAAACGGGTGATCCTTGGCAAAAGTCGCAAGCCAGAGTGACAGCTTGGCGAGGTTGACCGCGAAGGGATTCTTGTCGACGCCGTAGAGACAGCGTTGCGCCACGATGCGGCGGGCGTGCAGCAGCGGGTCTTGATCCGCTGGGATTCCCGGCAGTTCATCATGTGCAATCCAAGCCTTCTCCAACTTCTCGCCCAGATATCGACACGCCTCAACGAGGAACGCCCCCGAACCCATGGCTGGGTCGCAGACCTTCAGCGCGAGGATCTGTTCCGGTCTTGGATTCTCCCCGAGTTGCGCCAGCACCGGGTCGAGCGTGGTCTTCACAATCGGCTGCGTGAGGGAACGCGGCGTGTAGTGCGAGCCGGACCGGCGGCGCTCCTCCGTGGGCTGCAGGTAGATGCCTTCCTTTGGTACCGTGACCGGGTTGGCGTTCTGGTCGAGATAGAGCTTTGAGATACGGCGACGCAGCGCGGCGAGGAGTTCATCCACGGAAGACGCGGACTTCAGCTGCTCGATGGCCTTGCCGGTCACGTCGCAGCCCGCGTTCTCTTTGAGCCACCTGGCGCGGTCGGCGGGCTTCATCGTGACCAACGCTTCAAGGTCGATTACGAGATGGTCGGAGCCGAGGCCTATGGAAACCCCGTGCGCAGTCTCGACCGTGAAGCCCATCATGGCTTCGTAGACCGAGCCGATCTGCTCGACGTCGAGAGCGCGGTAAGAGATGCGCTCGCCGTCGAGATAGAGCAGATCCTGAAGAATGCGGAAGAGGATGCCGTCAGAAACCAACGGCGGTTCGATCAGCGCACCTGCCGTGCGTTTCGATTGCCAGGGGCGGCCTTCGAGGAAAGGGTAAGCGTCCGGATCGAAGAGCCCTCCGTGCCGCGGAGGCAGACGCCACGTCCCGTGACCGCCACCATCGTAAAGCAGTCGCGTCAGCGTGATGATCTGCGCCCATGCGCCGTATCGGCTGTCCATAGTGTCCGGGTACTGACCGGCGTCCGCCCGGAGCCGTTCGTACAAACCCGAAATCGAGTAGTTCTGCAGCCAGGTTTCGTCCGAGCCCATCAGGCTGCGGTCTTCGGCATAGAGGACGAACACCATGCGCATGAGCGTGGTGAGCATGCCGCCATAGATGTGGCTCGGGTCGTGACTCAGGGCCTCGCCCAGGATGCGACCGTTTGCTGCCCGGTCGGCCTCCTGGAAGCCGCGAACCAGTTCGTTCAGCGCGCGGAGCACCTGTCCGGCGAGGCGGATCGATACCTCATTCTGGTAGCGGCGCGAGGCTTCGAGAATGGCAGGCAGGCGCTGGGTTTCGGGGCCAATGAAGAGGCGGTCGCTGTGCAGGAGGAGGTGCAGCGCAGCCGGCAACGGCCAGTTCACCGCCATCGTCATTTGGTGAACGGGGAAGGTGACGTGGCCGGAGGATTCGCCCTTGGGCGCGTAGACGAGGCGGATTCTTTCGGGAGATGTGAGCAGCCCGATCCCAACCCCGGTTTCGCGGAGCAGACGCTCGAAGCGGGCCTGTGGGGAGGCTTGCCAGCGGCGCTCTTCAGATTGCTGGGCTGGCTTGTCGAAGTCAGTTCCCCAGGGAAGCTCTTCGACCAGGATCAAGTGCTCGGGCTGGCCTTTACCTCCACGCACCACCCACGTGGGCCGCAGCGTTTCACCATACTCGGGTAGGCGCGCGAAGAGGTCTTCAGGTGGAGCGGCGACGTCGGTGTCACGCCATCCCCAGAATTCCTGGGTGAAGGCGGGGAAGTTCTTCAGCCGGAGATTGCCGTCAAAATCTGACACAGCGTTGCGGCGGAGAATCTCCTGCTGGGGTCCGACGTTGCGGCTGAGGACGGCCTGCGCGTTCTTCAGCGCGGCGGGGGAGACGACGAGGCCCTCCGGCTGGGCGAAGCCAATCCAGAGTTGGTGATCCTTGATGACGGGGTCGGTTGCCATGGTTATCCGGGCGTTACTCGGGAGCCTCGCCATTTTCATCCGTAATGGCTCCGATTCGTTCGCGGGCGCGAATCACCGCCTCGTGAAGCCTAGCTTCCAGCACATCGCGCGCGGGCAGCGCGGTGAGGTATTCGGCAACGCGGATCTCACCGTCATTCAGTTGCAGAAGTTCGATCTGCTCTTCGTTCTTCTCCGAGCAGAGGATCAGGCCGATTGGCGGGTTTTCTGATGGCACCCGTCGTTCATGCTTGTCCAGCCAGCGAAGGTAGAGTTCCATCTGGCCTTTGTAGGCGGCTTCAAAACGACCGAGCTTGAGTTCGATTGCGACGAGCCGGGCGAGACCGCGATGGTAGAAGAGGAGGTCCAAGTAGTAGTCCTGTCCACCGATCGTCATTCGCTTCTGGCGGGTCAGGAAGCCGAAGTCGGAACCGAGTTCCAGCAGGAATCGCTCAATATCGCGCAGGATGGCGGTTTCAAGATCGCTTTCGCTGAAGGTATCGGCCAGACCCAGAAAGTCGAGGACGTACGGGTCGCGGAACACGAGGTCGGGAGTGACCCGGCCCGTGTCACGGAGTTGTTGCAGTTCCTGGAGGATCAGTCGTTCCGGGCGGCGGGACAGCGCAGTTCGTTCGAAAAGCATGCTGCGGACACGGTCGCGGAGGGTCCGGACGCTCCATCGTTCCGCACGGCACATTTCCGCATAGAATTGGCGCTGAAGTGGATTGTCGAGGTAAAGTATCTCTGTGAAGTGGCTCCAGCCTAGGTGTTGAGCGAGCGCGGTAGCCTCGGTTTCGTCGGGCCAAGCCTCCGCGAAGCGGATAGCGTGGAACAGAGTCTGACGACTGAATCCACCTCCGTAGCTGACGGTCAATTGTCTCGACAGTGTCGAGACAATTTGGCCCCCGTACGCAGCCCGGGCCTCGACAAGGATGTCCTGGCGAATCCGGGCACCGATCTTCCAGTACAAAAGCACCAGTTCCGAGTTCACGGTACGTGCGACTCGCTGGCGTGTGGAATCGATCAGCAGTGTGAGATCGCCCAAAAGCCCCGCTACATTCGGTGGCGCGGTCTGGGTTGAAGGTGTACGTGCTGGAGCAAGGTCTTTCATCAGCGGTTATCCGGAGATCGGCCAAAGATAAACCACGCCGATGGGTTCGACGCGGTCGGCTTGCACTTCGTAGGATTTCAGGATGCGTGCTGGCTCTTCGTCGACCTCTCGGCCGATTTCATCGAGGCGCTTGTCCCAACCGGTGCGTTCGTCTTGGAGCTGTAGCAGTTGCAATTTGTCCCAGCCAAACGTCAACTGGGCCTCGTTCCGTTGCACCTCGTCCTGTCTCAGGAGAATGCGCTTGCGCTGGTCTTCAATGATGCGGCGCATGGCGTCTGCCTCTAGGCGGCCGCGAGTTCCGAGGACCGCTTTGGCCGAGGCGGTAAGGCTCGCGGCACGGACCCGCAGGTGCGGTAGTAGGTCGGTCACATCTTGCGGCGCGGCGGCTTGCAGCTTTCGTTCCACGGCTTCGTCCACGCGGCGGGCGTGCGCGTTTTCGAAGGACTTCTCCAAGGCGGCGAGGGTCAGCTTTTCCGTATCTTCGGCGTAGGGCGCGAGCGGACCCTTGCGTGCAATCGGGTCGATCCAGCGCGCTGCCACTGCAATGATCTCATCGTGAAGCCGGGATGCGCCGGAACCGTAGAGCGAAATGCGACCGAGCAGGACAACGCGGCGGATTGCGTCGTCGGTCTGCCCGACACAGGCGCGGGCGAGGTCGTTGTGGACGAAGCCTTGGGCGCGAAGGCGGCCCAGAAGCCGCTGGACGACGCGGTGTTCCAAGTGGAGGTGTACAGCGCTTTCGTCGATATGGTCCGGGGACTGGAAGACAATGGGTCGGATGGGGCTCGCAGCACGCCACTGGTAAAAGTCCTGATCCTTTGGTTTCGGGGCGCGGAGGGCATCCATGGCCCGGAACCAAGCCGGACCATGAATAGCGGGAAAGCGCCAGCGGTCGGGGCCGGTTTCTGGCTGGCAGCGCCGCAGCGGCGGGCAGTGATTCAGTTCCAATGCGGTCGAGATGGCGTTGACGAAGTCCGGCGGGGTCAGGCCAACGTAATCCTTGGAGGTTTGCAGCGCATCATCTAGGGATTTCAACTCTTCCACAAGCTGTACCCTGCGCTTGCGGACGGTCTCCAGCTCTTCCTCAATGGATTTCCGACCATACGCACCAGCGTCCAGCATTTCGAGCATGCCCGCCATCGAAGGTCTGACGCCCTCTGCCATCATGTCTTCAATCCGGCGTTCCAGCACCGGCGACAGACTGCCCAGCTCCTTGCGAATGGTTTCGGTTTTGCGCACCAGCGTGCGGATGACATGGTCTTCGGGTCGCTGGGTGAAGACGAAGTAGTGGCAGCGGACCACGTCTTCGCGCTGGAGCTTCCGGTCGATGCGTCCGTTGCGCTGCTCCATCCGCGAAGGATTCCAAGGAACATCGAAATGGAAAAGGTCGGCGCAGTAGTTTTGGAAGTTGACGCCTTCGCGGGCTGCGTCGGTGGCGATGAGAATACGCAACGGGTGTAGATCCGGCGAGGCGTTGAAGGCCTTCTTGATTTCGTCGAGCTTGCCGCCGCCGGGGCCACCCTGATAGGTGGCAATGCGTTCTTCGGCGCGGTCCGTGGTGGCGAAGGCTGTCTCAAACTGCTGGCGCAGGTAGGCCTTGGTTTCCGTGAATTCGGTGAAGATGAGAACTCGCCGGTTGTTCCAAGTGCCGTCAGCATTCAGGAGGCTCCTCCGAATCCACGGGATGAGACCCTCTTTCGGGTCGGTCAGGCGGGGGTCCGCCTTGCCCCGGGCTTGGCTGGCGATTTCGGCCATCCGATCCAGAATCGCGACCTCCTCCGGAGATATCTGGTGGGGACCCCGAGATCTCTCGGTTGCGCTGGCGACGGCTTGTTCGATCCCTTCCGTTACCTCGTCTTCTGGGCGCTCGGCGCGTTCGTCGTCGGCATCGGGCGCATGGACGTCGATCAGGAAATCGGCGTCGGCATCCCCGATGACCTCGGCCGCGGCAGCCGCGGCGGCCTTCTCCATAGTCTTCCGGTGAACCCGGAGCGTGGAGTTGAAAGCCTCGATGGACGAGAACAGGCGCTTTTGCAGCGTGGTGATTACCAGATTCGCTGCCGTCTGCTGACCTCGGCGCGCACCTTCCAGTCGTTTCTCCCGCAACGTCCGGTATTGGTTCAGAAGTCGCATCAGTGCCAGATCCGGCGCATCTTCCGCCAGGCCTGAAATGTCATGCTGTACGACGTCTCGCTTCGGCAACTTCAGGCCGGGAACCGCCTCGCGGAGTTCATCCTTCAGGCGTCGAACCATGACTTGGTCGAGTAGCCTGGGGTCCTTGATCTGCTCGCCGCGGATGAACCGTTGGGGATCGAGCATTGCCAGGAGCGCGGAGAAACTGTTCGAATGTCCGTTGTGGGGTGTGGCCGAAAGGAAGAGGCGGTGTTCGAACAGGGGCGTGAGTTCCCGCATGCCGCGGGTGAACTGTGAATCGACCGCGTATGAGGAAGAGGTGGATGGGGCGGCGTGGTGCGCCTCGTCCAGCACGAGCATCGATCCCGACCGGTGCTGTTTCAACCAGTCGCGCAGGGGGGAGGCGTATTGCTCGTCGCGCAGCAGGGAGTGCGAGACGATGAACTGCGAGTGGGTCGTCCAAGGGTTGATCGCGTAACCGCGCTCGCGTCGGCAATTGAAGAGGTAGTCGCGGTCGAAGATCACAAAGCTCAGGCCGAAGCGCGCTTCCATTTCGCCCTGCCACTGGGTGAGAAGAGATGCAGGGCAGGCGATGACGATGCGCTTGACCTTCTGACGCATGATCATCTCGCGGAGGATAAGACCGGCCTCAATGGTCTTGCCGAGTCCGACGTCATCGGCGATGAACAGGTTGACGCGCGGCATCTGGAGAGCCTTCTTCAGCGGCTCCAGCTGGTACGACATGATCTGGATCCCCGCTCGATGCGGGGCCTGGAATAGTTTTGGGTTGGTCGAGGTTACCAAGTTCCACCGCAGGGCATGCAGGTAGGCGGAAAAGATGTGCGGAGCGTCGAAGCCTTTCGAAGCCAGGTGGCTCCAATCCGGCTGTTGCAGTACCTGTGCGTCCACCTCGCGTTCCCAAAGGACGGAGAGCCGCTCGCCTTGGGCATCGTCTTCCAAGCACGAGAGATCGACAAGCGTCTGCTCCCAGCCGTAGTCCGCTGCAGGTTCGACTGCTTCCACCAGGTATCGCCGGCTGCGAACTTTCACAACTTGGCCAAGTGATGGCAGAAATTTCCCCTCCCCGGCTTGCCCAACTCGACAAAAGCCCGCACCATTCTTCCTTAGTCTATAACCCGCCGCCGCCATGCCACAGACCCTTCCCCGCGAATTTCGGCGCGAAACACCCACGAACCTCATTTTCCAGCTGATACCTTGATCAGTCACCGTCCTGGAAAGTATTTTTGAAAGCTTGTAACAATAAGAAAAGAATACGCGAAGCTCGTACAGGGGCGGACGGAAGATCGATATTTCGGCGCGGGGAATGGACCAAGGCGGGGTACAATTTCCGCGCATGAGTTCGACCCTAAAACAGCGGAACGCAGGCGGGCGCAAAATCGGAACCGCGTCAATTGGAACGCGTCGAGTCCGCCCGCGCGGGATGGCCGATTTCAAAATTGGCGAAACGAACCCAAGCCCGGCTCTCGAAAATATTCCCGACAACCTCCCCGAACCCACCCCGCCGGCCCTCCCAGCATCGACACAAGCACCCGCGCCGCAACCGGCCACTGCGTCGACCACCGAAATCCAGCCAATCGAAACACTGATGACCGGAAATCACCCAAGCGGATGGAAATGGGGGCGGGCGGCATTGGGGAGGAAAAAGGAGGAGAATGTTGTGGTTGGCGAAGCAGGGCCGCGTTGGGTACTGGGGTTGTCGACCGTAAACGAAACTGG
>CAIYDY010000274.1 GCA_903925015.1 uncultured Acidobacteriia bacterium | reverse complement strand
CGCCAATGGGGCAAATCCACCATGGCCGCCATCAAGGCCGTCCACCACGCCCTCACCCAACCCGGCAGCCTCGTCGTCGTCGCCAGCCCGTCGGAACGCCAAAGTCGCCTCCTCATCCGCAAGGCCGCCCGCATGTTCCGCCAGCTCGGCATCAAATTCAAAAAGGACGGCGGCGACACCCCCTCCATCCTCCTCCCCAACGACTCCACCCTGGTCGGCCTACCCGGCAACGAGGAAACCGTCCGCGGCTATTCCGGAGCCTCGCTCCTCCTCATCGACGAAGCCTCCCGCCTCGACGATTCCATCTACTATGCACTCCGCCCCATGCTCGCCGTCGGCGGCGCCACCAACGAAAACGGGGAATACAACTGCGGCAAACTCTGGCTGATGTCGACCCCCTGCGGACGCCGGGGCTTTTTCTACGACGCGTGGGAACTGGGCGGCGACGACTGGGAGCGCCACCGCGCCGCAGCCACCGAGTGCCCCCGCATCGCCCCCAAATACCTAGAGCGCGAGCGTCGCAACATGGCACCCATGTGGTTCCGCCAAGAGTATCTGGCCGAATTCGTGGACAACGGCTCAACGGTCTTCAGCCGCGACCTCATCGAGGCCGCCCTCGACCCCGACCTGAAGCCCCTACCCGTCAGTCTGGCCCTCTGGCCAAACTAACCAAATCAAAGAATTCAATCTAAAAGAAGAGACTCAAAACCATGCGCTACAACATCGGCCTCGACCTGGGCAAACGCCGCGACCACGCCGCCATCGCAATCCTCGAACGCGTAGACCACCGCTCCGCCTACGCAACCCCCACCCTCGGCACCCTCAACGTTATCCACTTGGAGCGCATCCCCCTCGGCACGCCCTACACAACGGTGGTCGCCGCCGTCCAGCGACTCGTAAACACCCCGATCCTCCAGGGGCAATGCGCTCTCGCTGTGGATGCCACCGGAGTCGGCGGCCCGGTTGTGGACATGCTCCGCCGTGGTCAACTTGGCTGCGAGCTTTCCGCCGTCACCATCACCGCTGGGGAACACGAATCCACCAACGGCTCCGATTACACCGTCCCCAAGCAGGACCTGCTCGCCGGAATCCAAGTCCACCTCGAACTGGGGCAACTCCGCATCGCCAAGCAACTGAAGGAATGCGGCTCCCTCGTCCGCGAACTAATGGACGTCCGCATGACCAACCGCTCCCCCGGCCGAGTCCGCATCGGTGCCGATGGCTGCGGAGAGCACGACGACCTAGTAATCGCCGTAGCCTTGGCCGCTTGGCGGGCCCGCCGCCGAGAAAACCACTTCGGAACCTTCCGAATTGTCTAATCCTGCCGCCAGCTGTTGTGAGGCGGGCTGGCAGCCTGCACGGAGGTCGCCGACCTCCGCACGCGCCATAAAGGCGCGAGTGTGGGGCAGGCATTCTTGCCTGCAGCCGCCTTTCAGGCGGCCATAACCGGAACTCCCGCGGCGCCAGCACCCGCTCCCCGCTCCCCCGCCCCTAAAACGCGAACCGGGCCCCAAACTGAATATTCCGCGCCGGCTGAGACCCCGAAACAGCCCCAAACGTGGAATTATTCGCCGTCACATCCGGGTTGTTGAAGTTCGGATGGTTCATCATATTGAACATGTCCGCCTGAATCCGCAACGTCCAACCCTCCCGCACGGTGAATACCTTGCGCAGCGAGATATCCCAGTTCTGCCAGCGCGGCCCTTCAATCGTGCCAACACCCGCGTTGCCTTCCGCCGTGGCTGGCGGTACCGAGAATGCCGCCGCATTGAACCACTTGGCAATCGACCGCACATCCGAATCCAACGCCACCGGCAGGCCCAGGTACTGCGCGCGCCGCGTATTCGGAATGTAGTTGCTGCCCACCGGCGTCAAATATTGCCCGGTCTGCCAGCGGATCACGCCGCTCATCTCCCAACCGGCGAACGCGCTTCGCACCAGGTAGTTCGTCTTGAACTTGAACGGAAGCCGGTACGTGTACGTGCCCACAAACAGATGCCGACGATCATAATTCGTCGGCCCATAGTTGTAGTGCCGGTTGTCGAATTCAATCGCATCGGTGGTCGAGTTGAAGTTCCCAGGCGTATCGGCCAGCGCGTGGGACCAGGTGTAGTTCACCGTGAACAGTACATTGCCCTTGCGCCGCGTTGCCCGGACCTGCAGCGCGTTGTAGTTGGAATTGGAATCGCTCTTGTAGTACCCGATCGTCGTGAAGCCCTTGTAGGGCAGCAGCGAATTCGTAGCCAGCCGCTGGGCCGATGGCAGGTTCTGATTCGCCTCCAGCAGTGCAAAGCTCGGCGTATTGATATTGGGTTCGCGGATCAGATGGTGTCCCACGTTTCCGGCCCAAGTAGTTTCCAGCATCACTGCCCAAGGCAATTCGCGCTGGATGCCGAAGTTGTAGGTGTCCACCACAGGCACCTTCAGATTCTGGTCAATCGCCGTGATGCCGCCTTGCGGAGCCGCCGCCGGGGACGTACCGCCGCCGGGATTCGAGAGGTTGCCGTATTGATACTGCACCTGGGGCGTAAACGGCGGCAGCTTGGTCTGGGAGAAGACAAGATTGCCTTCGGGTCGGTCATGGTAGGTGCCAAAGCCGCCGCGCACCGAAGTTTTGTTGTTCTTGAAGGGTGCCCACGCGAAGCTGAAGCGCGGCATGATCAGATTCTGGGTGTTGTACAGCCCGCGTGGTCCGCCATGGGGAATCCCCTGCAGGTTGTTGGCATTCGAGACCCGGCTCGCTTGGTTGGCGGGAATCCCGTCACCCACCGTGATCAGGCCGTTGTAGGGATTGCCCGAGTTTGCCACAATCAGGCCCGCCGTCGTCATTTGGACCGCTTTTGCAGGGTCGTACAATGCCGGCACGAAGTTCGACATGTTGTTGGCAACCGTATACGTCGGGATGTAGTGGCTGAACCGTGCCCCGATTTCCACGCTGAAACGCTTGCTAGGATCGTTTGCCTCTGAAAACCAATATTGACCCTTAGT
>CAIYDY010000273.1 GCA_903925015.1 uncultured Acidobacteriia bacterium | reverse complement strand
GGAAAGACAACTGTGCCCAGTACTTCCAACGGTCCGTCAAACATCTTCAACGTTTGGAACAGGAATAGGAAATACCATTCGGGGCGAGGGATGTACTTGGTGTCCGTCGGATCTGCCATCCGTTCGAGCGGAACACGGACCGCGATTGCAAGCGTGAACAGAATTGCGAACGCGATGAAAATTGCCACCGTATCCTTGAACACCTGCTCGGGGTAAAACTTCTTCTTCGGCTTCAGTTCGTCACCCACCTGCGGGGCCACACCGTGGCGGCGGACCAGCACCAAGTGGAACGCGATCAGCATCATCGTCAAAGGCGGCAGCGCCAGCACGTGCAGCGCATAGAACCGGGCGAATGTCACCACGCCGATGTCGCCAGTCGAACCCAGCAACCGGCTGACGTAGGGGCCCATCACCGGAACCGTGGCCCCGATCTGGGTTGTCACAACCGTGCCCCAGTACGCCCGGTTGTCCCAAGCAAGAAGGTATCCGGTCAGGCCGTAGGCCAGCGTCAGCAGGAGCAATACCACGCCAACCATCCAAGTGGCTTCACGGGGCTTCTTGTAGGCACCCCAGATGAAGACCTGAAGCATGTGCAGCACTACGATCACGATGATCATGCTGGCACCCCAGTGGTGGAGACCGCGCATCAGACGTCCCGCCGTAACCTCGGTCATGATGTACCGGAGGCTGTCATATGCTTGGCCGGGGGTCGGGGCATAGTTGAACGCCAGCATGATGCCGGTAAAAAACTGCACTAGGATCATGAACAGCGCCACGCTGCCGAAAATTTGATGCCAACCACTCGATGCGGGGATATCCTCTCCCATGAAGTGGGCCACGGCGGACGGAAGCCCGGTTCGGTCGTCCAGAACCTCTATGAACTCTTCGAATTTCGTCTTTTTCATGGGGTTCTCCTACGCCTTGGACCCGTCTGTTGGCTTGAGTGCGCCTACCATCAACCGGTTGTTCTCAATTCTGGTAACGTAGCGGTCGAGCGGTCTCGGTGCGGGCCCCGTAAGCACGGCTCCCTGGATTGAAAAATACGATGTGTGGCAGGGGCAGATGAATTTCTTGGTTGATTCCTCGTAGTGGTATGCGCAGCCCAAGTGTGTGCACTGCGGTCCGTATGCCACCACCGAGTTGTCTGAATTCTTGACAACCCAAGCCGTCCTCTTCTCGGTCAGCGCCCGCCAGCCGTCCACACGGCTCTGTTGAAAACTCATTTCAACCGGGATGCCAACCGTCAACTGGCTGATGTCGCCCGCATCCACATAGGCTGATTCCTTGCGACCCTTCGGAGGCATCAACAGGTAGACCAGCGTTGGCAAGGCCAACGCCAAGCCCATCAGCCCATTCAAAATGTAAATGACTGTCTGATGGAAACCGCGCCGGTGCATCCCGTCTGATTCGCTGCCCGGCTCAATTGCTTCTTTTGAGCTGCCTTTAGATTCCGTCATGTCCGTCCTCGATTCAATTCTATGACGGTAAGAGTGCTGTCGAGAGGAATCGGGAACGAGTTGCTTGAATCTGGTTGGTCCGGCCTTCAGAATCCTGCCAACCGGTTCATCACGAAATCCACGATGCTGAGCAATATGGCACCCATCACAGCTGTGAAGAAACCGTAAACACGGAAGCCGGGAACCAGATCCGACGCCAACTTCAGCATGAGTCCGTTAATCAGCAGGTACACCAATCCCAACGAAAGGAAGATGAACGGAAGGAGGACCAATTTCAAGAGCGAGCCCACGATCACGCTAACGATTCCGATGACGGCGGCCGCGATCATTGCGGAGCCGAATCCGTCTATCTGGATGCCGGGCAGCATCCGGGCCACCACCAGCAGCGAAACCGCTTTCAACACCCAATGGAGGAACCAGTGTCTCACCAGCCCAGTGTCTCACCAAGGTCGATGTCTAGGCCGATTTCAGCCCATCGAAAAGGTTCGGCCCCGGTGCGCGGAATCGTTGGGCCACGGCCACACCCGTCAGGCCTGCTAGGAATAGGACAAAACCCATTCGTACACTATTCGGTTGGTATCGCATGTCCACCCGATGCCGACCCTTCTCCACCACCACTGCACGGATTCCGCCGTCCACCTCGCGGATCGGTGCCGCCCGCCCGTCGACCGTTGCGGTCCATCCCGGAAACCAGCTGTCGCTAACCACCAACATGCCCCGGCAGTCCATTTCCACTCCCACAGACAACCGCTGCAACTCGAACCGGCTCTCCAAGACATGGTCCTGCCCCGCACATATTTCCAAGGCTGGGGCCTGACCCACCACCACGGCGTCGCGTGCAATATCCACCGCCGGATAGAAGACCGTTTCCGCAGCTTTTGCGTCGCTGTCTGCGCCAACAATCGTGTGGACCGTCCATGCCCTGGGCTGTACACCGGGGTTTTCGAATACCTTCATCCCGGACTTGTCCGAGTAAACCTCCGTTTGTCCTTTCCGCGTTGCATTGCGGCTGACAGTGTATCGAACACCAAACATCTGCGCCGTCCGGTCGCTCCACCAGCCCAGCCGGACCGTGCTCTCCAGCACCGTTGGAACCAGTGCCTGGACGACCGGAAGCCGATGCCAATCGCCCAGGTTGAACTGGCCGAAATCGTTGGTGTTCACCTCGGCCCGCGCCGGTTGCCGTGCCCGGAGGAATTGCGCCAGTTCGTCACTTTCGTAGATGGGCTTCAGGAAGGTCTTTCGCTCCTTCTCCGAGTTGTGGACCCATGCGTAGCCGGAGACGTTGCCCTGTTCCAGCAAGGCCAGCAGGCATACCAAACACGCGACGGTCGAAGCCCCAACCGTCTTCCGCACTGCTGCGAGGCATGTGGCCGCGAAAAGAATCGCCAGGAGCGCGAACATGGCCGGACGGCGGTCCGTGACGATGCTCAAATTGGACAAAATCGGCCTCAGGAATTCCGCCGCCAGAAGAAATATCCAAACAACGCATCCGAATGCCGCCGCCCCCTTGGCAACAGCACGGATCTTTCGACCGTCTAGTTCCGCCGACAGGATTCCGTCCAACCCAGAACCAGCCAACATCGCAATCGCGAAATGGAACACGCACATCAGCATGGATGGCGCGCGGGCCTTTTCCACCAACGGCAAAATCGAATAGAGAACGCCGTACACGAATGTGCTGGACGGCATCGAGAGGAGCAGGGAAGCCGACGCCATGCAAGCCAGGATGCGGACTTCCGCCCGCTGGAACCCGGCGAGAATGCCCATGACTGCCAGGCTCAGCGCGATCACTCCCGTAAATGGCTCCACCTGCTTGTCGGCGCCCTGGATCACGAAATGGATCAAGTCATTGGCACCAAAGCCGTTGCTGGCATGCTCCGGGTAGCCAACCCGGTCGTTCCACCGCATGGCTCCACTAGCCGTGTAGCGCAGAGCCCGCTTGCCGTATTCCACTGCTGGAATCGTTATCAGCGCAGATACCAAGCCGAGCACCACCACAAACGGTGCCGCCAGCCGCGCTCCGGCCCTCCATCCGGGGCGCTTGGTTGCAAGCACCCACGCGATTACAGCCAAGGTCCCAATGGTGTAGTAAATGGCTGGCGGATGATAGCCGCTAATCCATGCCAAACCCGCGAACAGGCCGGTCATGGTGCTACTAGCCACCGGCTCCTGTCCGCGCGCCGCCCGGAAAAGGAACAGGAAAATCGCCGGAGCCCAAATCGCGGTAGCCACCAGATTCGGCCAGTCCGTGTTTCCGTAGTACCCCATCGTGGCGTAGAGCAATCCCCCGAGCACGGCCGCGGCCTCGCGGAGCCCATGGTCCCGCAAGAACGCGTACGCCATTAGCGCGCCAAGGATATGGATCAGCACGAACCACAAGTGGACAAAGTGGATTTGCAGGTGTCCGTCGCGCATCGGGGTCAGCGCCAGCAGCCAGACGAACGGACTGGTCACGCCAGGCTGTATCTGGGCCAGCAGTGGCTGCCCGAACAATTCGTACGGAGTCCAAAGCGGTATCTGGCCGTGGCGGATCGATGATGTCACCAAGTCCAGCCACGGCAGCACTTGGTCGGCTTGGTCCAAGCTTTCCAGAAACGTGAACTGGCGCGAAAGTGTGAGCTTCCAATAGAAACCCACGATGATCAACACCATGAGTACGGGAGACCGCCAGCGCATTCCTTCCAGAGTACACGCGGTCCTAACTGGCGCTCGCGATGGGGATCACTTTTCCGTCGTCCAGATCGTCGGTTTCCACGTCCTTGAGCCGCCGCTCGATCACCCTCGTCCTGGTCGCGGCCTCGTCCACTGTCTGGGTGGCCTGGTCGAGGCGCTTCCGAATGATGTCAAGAACCTGGGAGTACTTGCCGAACTGCACCTTGACCTCGCCCAGCACCTTCCAGACCTCGCTGGAGCGCTGCTGGATCGCCAAGGTCCGGAAACCCATCTGGAGGCTGTTCAGCAGCGCAGCGAAAGTTGTCGGGCCCGCGAGGACCACCCGGTAGTCGCGCTGGAGCGATTCCGCCAAGCCTGGACGCCGGAGCGCCTCGGCATACAAGCCCTCCGTCGCCAGGAACAGGATTCCGAAGTCGGTGGTCAACGGCGGCGCAAGGTACTTGCCGCTGAAGGTTCTCGCGCACGCACGCACCACTGTTTCCAGTTCCTTGCAGCAGGCCTCCACCGCGACCGGATCTCCACGCTCCGCGGCCAGCACCAACCGCTGGTAGGCCTCGGCAGGAAACTTCGCGTCGACCGGGAGCCACGTTGGACCCGATCCCATCCCCGGCATGCGGATGGCGAATTCGACGCGCTCACCCGTACCCGTTGGGGAGAAATTGCGTGCGAACTGGTCCGGCGACAGCAGTTGCGTCAACAGCGTTTCCAGTTGGACTTCGCCCCAGGCCCCGCGCGTCGTTACATTGGTGAGCACCCGCTTCAGGTCCCCAACCCCCGAAGCGAGGTTCTGCATCTCTCCCAACCCCTTGTGCACCTGCTCCAGCCGCTCGCTCACCAGTCGGAAGGATTCCCCGAGCCGGGTCTCCAGCGTCGTCTGCAGCTTTTCATCCACCGTTTGCCGCATCTGCTCCAGCTTTTCGGCGTTGTCGGTCTGGATTGCCTGCAACCGCCGGTCCACAACGGTGCGGATCTGCTCCAACTCCGTCCTTTGGGACGCTCGCATTTCCGCCAGCCTTTGGTCGGTGCGTTCGCCGGAACGTTGGATTGCGGCGGCAATTTCCTCGCGCAACGCCCGCCCCTCGTCGGCTTGGTAGCGCTGTGTGCGCGCGAGCTCGTCGCGGAGGCGCGATTCGGCCCCTTCCTGCGCGGCTTCCCGGCTGCGCATCCGGGAGAGCAGCAACAAGTTCATACCCAGCAGCACCGCGAACGCGATACCACCGAGCACGACCGCCAGAATTATTGGAGCGGAAAACATTTTCGATATACCTTGTTTCAAGGTACACCCCCGTGGAATGTGCCGGAGTGCGATACAATCCCCGAATGGTCCGTCCCGCCTCCGCCTGTCTCACGCTGTTCCTCGCCTGCTTGTCCGTATCGTCCTGCCCTGGTCTCGACAAGCAGGACGTCGAGTATTCGCGGCCGAACGGCAAACCCCTGCTGCTGGACATCCACACGCCCGAAGGGAATGGGCCGTTCCCGGCCGCAATCGTCGTCCACGGCGGCGGGTTCGACCAGGGCAACCAGCGCAGCTACGTCGGTCCGGTGTTGTCGGTCCTGTCCAAGGCCGGTTTTGCCTGGTTTTCCGTGGACTACCGCCTCGCCCCCGGCGCACACTTCCCGGAACCGGTGGACGATGTCAACAATGCCATCCGCTGGGTGAAGGCGCACGCCGCCGAATACCATGTCGACCCGTCGAAGATCGCCTTGGTGGGGGAATCCGCCGGAGCCTACCTGATCACCTATGCCGCCACCCATGAGACGCCCGAAACCCGCTTGGCAGCCACCGTTGATTTCTACGGTCCCACCGACTACGCGCGCCTCGCCCTGCTGCGGCGGGACCACCCCGAGCGCTTCGGCATGGAATCCGCGAACAAGCATCTGGCCAACGGCGGCGGCATCGCTTTCTTCGGCCTGAAGAATTTGGACGAGCCCGGCGGGCTGGAGCGTCTGCGCCAAGCTTCGGCGATCAACGCCGTGCACAAAGGCATGGCCCCGTTTCTGATCCTCCATGGAACAGCCGACGACCAGGTTGCCTACGAGCTTTCACCCTCGATGTGCGACGCGCTCCGGAAAGCAACCGTCGCCTGCGAGCTGATCACGGTACAGGGCGGCCACCATGGCATGGGCAGTTGGGCGCAGACCTCGGACCCGGAGGCGTGGAAGATCGGCCTGGTCGCTTGGCTGAAGAAGACACTCAGCCTGAACTGATCACTCGGGCGGCGTGTAGAACCGGCCGCCAACGGAACGCATCACTGCTCCCCACAACGCCCGTCCCAGCTCCGGGAGTTCCTCCATATGCACCGGGATTGACTGCACGTGGATCCCCGCCATCTCGTCATCCGTTCCCGGTCCCCAGACCACCCGCTGCGGCGGCGAGTGCGGGTTGCGCGGGTTCGCCGTCGAATTGTCGTAGACAAATTCCATTTCGATCCGCGTATCGGCCGGCAACCGGATCGGCGTGGCGTAGCGGTATTGATCCTGCCAGTTGAAATTCCAGTCCGCGATGTTCAGTAGCCACTGCTTCCTCCCCCCGGGAAGAATGGCCCATGCGCGCATTTCCCGGCACACCAAGTGGGCATGCGGGATCACCCCCACTGCATCCACCGCGATTGGGATCGTAAAGTGTTGCCTGACCACGTAATGGGCGTCGCCTGCCGCAATGTCGATTGCCCGGGTTGCCAGCCCCACGTCCACCACCCGGCGTACCGGAGCCTCGTCGGTGAAGTAGAAGCCCACTTTCCACTTGTCCATCTCCGGCTTCCCGTCGGGATGGTAGTGGACCTGGGCGACCAGCCTGGACCCGGCCTGCAGAGGTGGGGCCGCCCCGTCCAGCATACGGATGGGGCCGTTGCCTGGCGACCATCCGCCCAATCCCAGGGACGGCAACAGGCCGATGGTGCCAAAGCACGGGTATTTGGGGTCCTTCCCGATGCGGCTGGCATCGGCGAACAGCAGCGCGTGGTGGACGACGCGCCGATTGGAGGGACGGAACTCCACTGCCCGAACATACCGGGTCCTTGGCACCTCCATTGGCACCACGAAGCACTGGTAGATATCCGGACCGTCCGCCGGTACCTCCATCGGCTCGGGGACTTCGACCACAAGGTCAGGCTTGCCCAGTTGCCATTCGTCCGGGAATGTTGGAAAAACTTGAAGGGTTTTTGGATCACCCTCCGGCGCACCTGCGGCTGACCACAATTCCAGCGTCCGGATCTGGGCTGCGGAGAGCCTGCGCTCTCCCGCAAAATGCGCAAAACCCGCAACCGGCTGCCAAGGCGGCATTGCGCGCTTGCGGGTTACTTCGGCGATGATTCGGGCCTTGGGACGGACCTCGTCGTATGTGGTCAGAGAAAACGGTGCCACCTCCCCTTGGTGGTGGCAGGAAACGCAATTTTGGAACAGGATCGGCGCAACGTCCCTGCCAAACGTCGGTCGGGTCAAATTCGGAGAAGCCCATGCTCCAGTGCACGAAGCCAGACCGAACGCAAGAACCGTAACAGAAATCGCTCGCACCCGCAGTCCAATCCGGGCCACAATGGCCCGCGTACCAGCTAGAGCTTGATGCCAGGTTCCTGATCGAGGATCAAACCGTGTTTGGCCGCAACCAAGCGGTTCGCGCGCGCAAGCGACTCGAACGTGCCCGCATCGGTCCACCAGCCATCCAGGAACGAGTACGTCAGGCTGCCTTCCGCAATGTAGCCGTTGTTGACATCCGTAATTTCCAGCTCGTTGCGCTTGGAGGGCTTCAACGTTTTGATCTTGTCGAACACCGAGTTGTCGTAAAAATAGATCCCGGTTACCGCATACGGGGATTTCGGGTTGGAGGGCTTCTCCTCGATGCCGATAATTCGCCCGTCCTGCATCTCCGCCACGCCGAACCGCTCGGCGTCGTGGACTTCCTTCAACAAAAGCCGTGCCCCGTGGTCCTGGTTGCGGAAATCGTCCGCTGCTGCCCGGATGGAGCCGTCAATGATGTTGTCGCCCAGAATGACGCAGATTTTTTCGCCATCTGCGAAATGTTCGGCCAGCCGCAACGCGTCTGCGATTCCGCCTTCGCCTTCCTGGTAGGTGTAATTCAGGTGGATGCTGCCAAACTCCCTGCCGCTGCCCAGCAGCCGCAGGAAATCCCCTGCATTGTTGCCGCCGGTCACGATTAGCAGTTCATCGATTCCCGCATCCAGAAGAGCCCGGATCGGGTAGTAAATCATCGGCTGGTTGTAAACCGGCAACAGATGCTTGTTGGTGACCTTTGTCAGAGGAAACAGACGGCTGCCAGTGCCCCCGGCCAAAATAATGCCTCTCATGAAGCGGTTCTCCTTTTCCACCCTGCGTAAACGGAATCCAAGCCGGCCATTTTCCGCGTCGGACGCGAGTTCCACAAGCCGCTAGTCCCATAATATACATCCGCGCCGTCCCGTTCCAAAAGTTGTCGCTTCTTCGCGGATTGGTTGCGGAACTTCCAGCCGAATGCCAAACTAGCGTACAGGCGGACTGCACAGCGGCAACACGCCACGAGGACTGAACGGACATGACAAACACCACGCCGTACCACCACGACAAGCACGCCGGCCCGACCCTGCCGTCCGGCTTGGTCCTGCCCAAATGCGACAAAGGCATCGGCGACATCATCCTCCAGCCGGAATCCCCCAAGCTGATCGCGGGGGTCAAGTGCAAGGCCTTGTCCCTCTGGCCGGACGACCGCGGGTACTTCCTGGAGGTCCAGCGAATCGGCTTTGGCCTCGCGGCGCACTTTCCCGCGGAAACTTCGCAAGTTTCGGCCGCCCTCAATTACCCGGGCATTATCAAGGCCTTCCATTTCCACATGCACCAGACGGATTGCTGGACCCCGGCCGTGAACATGCTCCAAGTGGCGCTGGTCGACCTGCGCCCGGACTCTGAAACCTTCGGTCGCCGCAACACCCTCTACGTCGGCAACCTGCGTCCCTGGCAAATTCTCATCCCGCCGGGAGTCGCGCACGGCTACAAGGTCGTGGGCTTGGAGCCATCGGTCCTGATCTACATGACGGATCGCTTCTACAATCCTGCCGATGAGGGACGGATCGCGCACGACAACATTCTCATCAACTACGACTGGGAATTGCAGCACAAGTAGACTTCCCCGGAACGCGGGGGCGGAAGACCTCTGTCCCCCCTGTTTAGGACTTGCGCCGGACAATGCCCTTGAGCTTGTCCTTGGTTTCCGCAGAAACGTAGTGGGTCACCAACCGCCGGAATTGCGCCAACACCAATGCAGGGTCTCCCCAGGGTGCATCCGCCAGTGCGTCAAGAAACTTTGGCAGATCGTGCTGCTCCAAGGAGTGGTAGAGGCTCTGCGGGAACATCCGGATGGTCTTATTGACCTTCCCGTCCGGTCTTTGCGCCGGCATGCCAGATCCAATCCCACTGATGGCCTTGGCGAAATCGACGCCGACATGGGGTCCCAAGTGGTAGACGGGCGTCGGACGGGGGTTGAACTCCAGCAGTGGCAACCGGCCGGTGGCCGCTTCCAACATGCAGTCGATTCCCGCCAGCCCGTTGAACTCGGTCAACTTTCCGATACCTTCCACCATTGCGTCGACCGCCGGACTCCAGTAGAACTCCACAGAGGAGGCAGAGGCGAACCGTGTCGGCCACATGTCCCGCATGATGTAGCCAAACCAGCACAGCGGCTTGCCATGGTCGTAAAGGACGGAGATCGAGACCGTATCCCCCACAATCTCCTGCTGGGCCACGACCGGCTCGGAGAATGACATTTCCCCGATGTGGCTTTCCAACTCCTCAAATGTTTTGGCAAAGAAGATGCCGGACCCCGATTGTCCCCGGTTGGCCTTCAGGTACACGGGAATACCAATCTTGCCGATCGCTGCCCGTAGCTCGGCCTCCGAGCTGCAAATCTCGAACCGGGGTGTTTCGATGCCAGCCGCGCGCGCGTCCAACAGGAACCGTATCTTGGATCCTTCGCGTTCCAAAGATTCGGCATTGACCGGAATCGGAAACCATCCCATGAGCCAATCGTGCGGCTGCTGGTCAACGGCTGCCCAAAATGTCGCTTCGTCGGCGACAATGATCAGTTCATAGTCCGCCCTGTGTCCTGCCAAGTGTTCCCGCGCGGCTGCGGCGGCTGCGTCGGGGCTTTTTCCGCAAGGGATCAGTTTGGATACGAACCGCGAGCTTGCTGCCGCCAACCCTGTCGAGCCCAGGAGGGTCACTTGGAATCCCGCCTTGGCGAAGAGTTTGGGAAGCCGCGCAATACCGACCGCGTCAATTCCCGCGATTAACAGTACCCGCCGTTCGCAATTGGACTCTTTTGACAGCATCGGAGGAAATTACAGACTAGTACGGCCGCGTCGTTCTTCAGTCAACCTTCAGCTTCCGTTCTTTATTGATTCCTACTATTTGGAGAAAGCGGCCAGAGCCTCTTCCCGTGTGTTGTAGATCTCGAAGACGCGGTGCATCCGCACCAGCTCGATCAGAGCCCGGACGGGTTTCTTCAAAGCGCAAAGCTTCAAGTCGCCGCCGACCCCACTGATTTGGCGCAGGGACGACACCATGGCACCCAGCCCTGAGCTATCCACAAAGTCCAAACCGCTCAAGTCCAGGACGATCTTTGCGCCCGGGGTGAGCAACGGGGCGATGCCTGCCTTGAAATCCTTCGAATTGCTGGCGTCCAAGGCCTTGCCCGGGACCAGAACTACCGAAACCTCACCCGCCTTCTCAATACTCATGGTTTCTATTGTAAGGTGCATCGTGTCTCTCCAGGAAGCTAATGCTTGCGGATAATCGATATGGAAATCACGTTGGTGTCGCCAACCCGGTTGTAAGACAGCTCGTCCGCACAATGGAAAACGATGTAGGTGCCGAAACCGCCGTCGCGGGAGCCGTCGAACGAGGGTGGCGGAACCGAGAGCGGATCGAACGCGATACCGTCATGCCGCAGTTCCACGTTCATATGGTTTTGGTAGACCGTTGCCGTCATCCGGATCGGGCCGCCGCACAGCCCGGTGTCACCGTGGGCAATGCAATTGACAAACAACTCGGTGCACGCCAGCTCCAACTGTCCACAGCCAACATCCCCCAAGCCGCCACTTGGCACTCCCGTCGCCGCGGCCGCCATCCACCGGCGCATTCTTTCCAACTCCTCCAAGTCGCAGCGAAACTCTTCGTGCCAAACGGCGACAGGGGGAGGACCCTCGTCGACCCGTATCGTTACGGCGATGCACGTAAAATCATCCGCCTGCGGACGGTTCTCCCCGAATGCCGCTGCGTGTTTCCGGATCTGGTCCACCAGGATATCCGCACCCAGCGAACTCCAGTTGACGACGCACTCCACCAACCGTTCTTCGCCGAAGAGATCTCCAGCCGGGTTGCGCGTCTCGGTGACACCGTCCGAAAACAGCAGGTAGGTGTCGCCGGGCATCATCCGATGAGATTGTTGCTGACAGGAAAATTTAGGCATGATGCCGATGGGCAGGTCCTCCCCACGCAGGAAGGTGGTCTCCCCCGTCTGTTTCCGGTACAGAAGGATGCCGGTGTGGCCGCAGTCGACGAACTCCAACAGGCTGCGCCCCACGTCGAAACGGGCGTAACAAAGCGTCACAAACCGTTCCAGCTGGATCAACTGGTCGACGACGCCCAGGGCCGCGCGGTTTACGATCGCCTCCGGGGAAGGGGCACCCGTGTTCGCTTGAATGGCGAGACTGGCGATTGCGCGCAGGAACTGGTTTTTTGTGGCCGCACCCAATAGCGCGGCCGCGATTCCCTTGCCCATCACATCGCCCACCAGCACGTCCACGCACTCGTTGGAGTGCCGGAGGAAATCGTGGAAATCGCCGTCGATGCGCTGGGATGCAGCGCTGAACGACGCCATGTCGAAGCGGGCGAGGCCGGTTGGGGGATCTCCGAACAGCAGCGACTGCTGGATCGACGAAGCGATTTCGATTTCCTGTGCCCAACGCTCGTTTTCCCGCATCGTCCGCTTCAGACGGTCGCTTTCCAGCAGCATCGACGCTTGGTGCGTGATCGCCTCCAGCAGCCGCGAAAAAGGGGCGTCGAATTCGAAGTTGTGGTCATTCCTCCACGCGGCAAGAAATCCGATCACTTTCAGTCGGGCCGTGACGGGTGCCGCCGCTACCTGTTGTGCCCACGCCCACGGGGCCAGACCTGTCGGTGCCGTCTCCGCCGTGATGTGGCTGACAACGATTGCTCGTCCCTCGCCAACCGGCTTCTCCAAGCCCCCAAGATCCACCCAGTCCAAGGTGTCGGTCGCATCGCCCGCAATCGGTTTCAGTCTGCCGCTGCGGGTGAGAAACAAGGCGGTCCGCATGCCCTCTTGGAGCGACGTGAATCGGTTGATCAATCGCTCCAGTGCGGTCTCGACATCGGCGTATCGCAGCACGTCGGCGCTGATTTCGTAGATTGCGTCGAGGCTTTCCCAGTTGCTGCCCAGTTCCTCCAGCAGCAATTCCTCGCGCCGTTCACCCTCCATGCGTTCGATCAAGCTGCGAACCGCAACGCCGATACAATCCGCCATGGGGCCAGTGCTGGGGCTGCATGAAACCTTGAGGAGAATGTTTGCCTTTTTGTCAACCTCGAAAATGAGAGGCTCGGACCCCGGACTGCCAAGAATCCGGATGGAATCGTATCCAAGCATGGCAAGCTCCATGCCTACCCCCTGTATCCCGTCGAGTTCCGCCAACTCGACGCGCAGCCTCTCAGCCGTTGCCCGGAACTCCTTTTGCGACAGTGTCGGTTGCGTGTTCAGGGGCATCCAGAGTACCTATTCCCGCTCTCCACTTGCGGATTCCGCGATTGGAAGCACTCCGCACTCGCGCAGTTTCCTGATGAGCTTCGACGGTGCTATCGGCTTCGGGCACTGCGCTGTGGCTCCGGCCTCGATCAAGGCCTGGTCGTCCTGGTTGAACCACTGCGCGCTCAGCACAATCACCACCAGCGCCTTCCACTTGGTTTTCTGCCGAAGTACTTTCAGCATGTCGAACCCTGATATCCCGGGAAGCACAACGTCCAGAAGCAGTGCGTCGGGCGCAAACTCTTCGATGATTTCCAATCCCTGCTCGGCGGTGTTGGCCACTTTGACCGAATAGCCCTCCTTGGCAAGCACATGCTCCAGAAGCCGGGCGATATGGCGCTCGTCCTCAACCACTAGAACACGACTGGGCCGACCTTCAGCCACGGTAGCGGGTGACGAATCCGGGTGTGGAAGGAATGTTCTTTCCAAGGTACACTCATTATAGTAGGCGCGTAGTGAAACACCGCCTCCAATTTTCCGGCAACCTGCTTGAATAAACGGTGGACCCAATGCCCGCGCCCCCTATCGGAACTACGCCTCCAGCAGATGTCGTGAACCAAGCTCCAACCCCGGTGCACGTTGTCCAGGATGATCAGGTCCGCTTGGACCTAATCGAGGCACTCTACAGCCGTTACGGTGCGGACGGCGGCCAGAGCCTTGCAGTTCGTTGGAAATACTGGCACAAAAAATATCTTTGGAAGCTGGTGGTCGGCGGCGCGACCCTTACCAAACGGCTGATCGACGTTCTCGTAGCCGTCTGCATGATGATTGCCTTGGCACCGTTCCTTCTCGCCGTGGCCCTTGCCATTAAGTTGACCGATCGCGGCCCCATCCTGTTCTGGCAAAAGCGCGTTGGCCAATGGGGCAGGGAATTTCCTTTCCCCAAGTTCCGATCCATGGTCACGAACGCGGAAGCTCTCAAGGACAAACTGCTTGCGATGAACGACCACCAGAACGGCATCACCTTCAAAATGAAGAAGGATCCGCGCATCACTTGGATCGGTCGCATTATCCGCAAGGCCAGCATTGACGAATTGCCACAGTTGTGGTGTGTTCTCATCGGTGACATGTCCCTCGTTGGACCCCGTCCCCCGGTTCCCCGCGAAGTGGCGCTCTACACATTGCGGGATAGACGCCGCTTGGACGTAAAGCCGGGACTTACTTGCATCTGGCAGGTCAGCGGCCGTGGAGACATTCCGTTTCCCAAGCAGGTCGAGCTGGACGTCCAATACATTGAGAGCCAAAGTATTTGGGTCGACATCGTCCTTCTGTTAAAAACCGCGCCCGCCGTAATCTTCGGCAAGGGTGCCTACTAGACGCTTCGTGAAGTGCTTGCCCATTCCAATGCCGCCCAGCACTCCAAAGTCGGAACCATCCCCGGAGAGGGAGCGCCTCATCCAAGAGTTGAGCGGGCGTTTCTCCCCTGCGGGAATCCGTCGCCGCCGGTTCCAGAGAACCTTCGGCACCGGTCTTTGGCTTGTCTGGATACAATTGCTCAGCGCCTCGCGGCGACTGCTCGATATCGTAGCGTCCGCCGTGCTTCTCCTGGTGCTCTCCCCCCTTTTCGTGTTGCTCTACTTCGTGTCGCGGGCACGTGGCGGTGGACTCCGGCGCACGGAGCGCCTTGGCCGCTGGGGAATCGTTTTTGAAGAACTGGCTTTTGATTCCGGCCCTATTCGCCAGCTCCCCGCCTTGTGGAACGTCCTGCGCGGCGATTTGGCATTCGTCGGTCCACGCCCCGTCTCGCCCGGCGAAGTGTCGCCTGTCGACCGCCTGGCTTTCCGCCGTTTCAAAGTCCGGCCAGGCCTGATATGCCTCTGGTGGATCCGCCAGCGCGCCAATATAGCCTACGGCTCCGAATCCGAATCCGATGTTGAGTACTTGGAGAGCCAGTCCCTCTGGAACGACATGGCGATTGGCTTGCGTGCCATCCCGGCAGCTTTTTACGGCGGGGGCGTGGCTGCGGCACCCGACCAGATCGACTTCCTCGGCATCCGCATCGACAATCTGTCCATGGACGAGGCCATTGAAAGCATGCTTGCCCATGCCGAACACCCCCTGTCGTCCCGGCCTGCGGGCCGTGGCACGATGGCCAGCTTCATCAATGCCGACTGCGTGAACATCTCGTACCGGGACGCCGATTACCGGGAAATCCTCCGCCAAAGCGGCATGGTGCTGGCCGACGGTATCGGCGTGAAGCTGGCCGGGCGTATTCTCAATACCAATATCCGCCAAAATGTGAATGG
>CAIYDY010000272.1 GCA_903925015.1 uncultured Acidobacteriia bacterium | reverse complement strand
GATCTATTCTAGAGGAATGCCGACCCCGCATCGGGCGGATCTTGGACGCGGCTGGGCGAGCGCCGGGCCTCGCGGTGGTCCTGGTGGGTGCGGATCCGGCGTCCCAGGTGTACGTCCGGAACAAGACCAAAACGGCTGAAGGCTTGGGGATTTACGGGGAGACGATCACCCCGGACGCCTCGATCACCACCGGGGAACTGCTCCGCCTGGTGCGCGCATTGAATATTCGGCCGGAAATCGACGGGATCCTGGTCCAATTGCCGCTGCCTGCCCACATCGATTCGCGCCAGGTTCTCAACGCCATCGCACCGGAAAAGGATGTGGACGGCTTCCATCCGGTGAATGTCGGACTGCTGTCCATCGGAGCACCGGGGCTGCGCCCATGCACGCCATCAGGCGTGATTGAAATATTGAAGCGCCATCAGATTCCGATTGCCGGCCGGAACGCCGTGGTGGTGGGTCGGAGCAACATTGTCGGCAAGCCCATGGCGATGCTGCTGCTGGAGGAAAACGCCACCGTGACTGTCTGCCACTCCCGCACGGCGGACTTGGCCGCCGTTTGCCGAACAGCCGATATTGTTGTGGCTGCGATCGGAAAGCCCGCGGCAATCGGCGCGGAGCATATCCGGCCCGGTGCCGTTGTAATCGATGTGGGCATCAATGCGGTGACGGACCGCGCGAAGGCGGAGCTGCTCGGTCCGGCCAAATTGGCCGCTTTCGACAAGCGTGGCAGCGTTCTGGTTGGGGATGTGCATCCTGTTGAGATGTCGGAGTTGGCGTCGGCCTACACGCCCGTGCCCGGCGGCGTGGGACCGCTCACGATTGCCTTGCTGATGCGCAATACAATCGAGGCTGCGGAACGGCGGCTCGGTTTGTGTTGATCGTTGGACTTACAGGTGGGTTGGCAAGCGGCAAGAGCTTCGTTGGCTCGGAATTGCAGCGGCTTGGTGCCCATTTGGTGGAGGCCGACCAGTTGGGCCGTGAGGTGATGGAGCCGGGGGCTGCGGCTTTCGGGCCGGTGGTGCAAGCCTTCGGACTTGGAATTTTAGCCGAAGACGGACGCATCGACAGGGCGAGGCTTGCGGGAATCGTGTTCCGGGATGCCGAGCATCTGCAAAGGCTCAACGCGATTGTGCATCCAGCCGTCCACGACTTGGCTCAGGCTAGGTATCGCGAAATCGGTGCCGCCGAACCTGCGGCTATTGTTGTTTACGCGGCGGCCATCCTGGTCGAAACGGGAGGATACCGGGAGCTCGACAAGCTGATCGTAGTCGCCTGCTCCCCCGAACACCAGATGGAACGGGCGCTGATGCGTCCCGGAGCCACCAAGGCGGACGTTCTCGCGCGAATTTCCCGCCAGCTGCCCCTAAAGTTCAAGCTCGAACATGCCGATTATGTGATTGATACGGATGGGACGGTTGCGGACACATTGCGTCAAACTAAAATGGTGTACGAAAGTCTGAGAGACATCGCATGAGACCCCGCACCCTAGTTCTCACACTCTTGCTCGTAGCTGGTTTTTGGCTGACAACGTCGCGCGGACAGTGGCAGCTGCGCCATTTGGTGCGCCCGCTCACCAGCAGCGGCAAGCTGTGGGCCGATCCCGCGACGGCCCAAGGTGCCGGATTCGGGGCCGATGAGCAAAACAACATCGACATTTACAAGGCGAACCGACTGGCGACAGTCAACATCACCAGCGTCGTTTACGAGCGCGACTTTTTCTACCAGGTGTACCCGCGCGAAGGTACCGGTTCCGGCTTCATCATCAACGAGGATGGCGAAATCATCACCAACAACCACGTGATCAACAATTCGCGCAACATCACGGTCACTTTGTCGGACAAAAAGCAGTACAAAGCGACCGTGCTGGGCATTGACCGGCGCAACGATTTGGCGCTACTCACCATCAAGGCAAACCGCAAGCTGCCGTTTGTTCATCTCGGGGATTCCGACAACCTGCAGGTCGGCCAGAAAGTGCTGGCAATCGGGAATCCGTTCGGGCTCGAAGGCACGCTGACCACGGGAATCGTCAGCTCGCTGGGACGCAGCTTGCAGAACGAGGAAGGCATGCTGGAAGGATTGATCCAGACCGATGCCGCCATCAATCCCGGCAACAGCGGTGGCCCCATGTTCGATTCGCGCGGCAATGTGATCGGCATCAACACCGCCATCTACGGGGCACAGACACGCAGCGGCGAGGCCGGAAGCATCGGCATCGGGTTTGCCATGCCGGTGAACCGGGCGAAGGCGATTTTGGAGGAATACCGCAGCACGGGACGCATTTCCCATCCGGTCCTCGGTATAAGCAGCGTCCAGCTGGTGCAGGGTGACTTGGCCGAGGCATTGGAGTTGCCGACATCGGGCGGACTCCTCATCGAGGGAATCGAGCGCGGCTCCCCGGCGGAGGAGGCTGGATTGCGTGGACCGAACCGGGCAGTCATCGTGGGGATGTACCGCCTCGGCGTCGGCGGCGACCTAATCACCCATGTCGATGGAGAACCCGCGACGAGCCCGGATTCGTTGCGCAGGGCGATCAACCGCAAGAGGGCCGGGGAGAAATTGGAATTGACGCTCTATCGGGGCGGTCGCTCCGTCAAGATGTCGGTGACCTTGGGCGCTGCAGCAGAGGCGCTGTGAGACGACGCGAATTTCTCGGCAGCACCGCTGCCGGGCTCGTGGCAGCCCGTGTCCTGGCTGCGGCGGATCCCCCGAAACTCCCAAACTTCGTGTTCTTCCTCATCGACGACATGGGTTGGAAGGACGTCGGGTTCAATGGCAGCAGCTTTTTCGAGACACCCGAAATCGACAAACTCGCGGCCAGCGGCATGCGATTCACCAACGCCTATGCGGCCTGTCCGGTATGCTCCCCGACGCGCGCCAGCATCATGACAGGCAAGTATCCGGCGCGGCTTGGAATCACGAACTTCCTACCGGGGAAACATACGTTGCCGTTCTCAAGGACGATCGCTCCGGCGTTCAAGCAGTTCCTGCCTTTGGAGGAAACCACCATTGCGGAGGAACTGAAGGCCGCTGGATACGCCACAGCGGCAATCGGCAAGTGGCATCTGGGCGGACCGCAGTACTATCCCGAAAAGCAGGGTTTCGACATCAACATCGGCGGCACCGACAGCGGTTCGCCCAAATCGCATTTCTTCCCGCAGTGGACTGGCAACCCACCAATTGAATCGACGCAGGGTGCATACCTAGCCGACGCCCTGACCGATGCGGCCGACGACTTCATCCAGAAACACGCCCAGAATCCGTTCTTCCTGTACTTCGCGCACTATGGCGTCCACATTCCCTTGGAGGCCCGGAAGGACTACGTCCCCCATTTCGAGGGAATTGCGGATCCAAAGAACCCCCAGCACAATCCGACCTATGCTGCGATGGTGAAAAGCATTGACGATAGTGTGGGCCGTGTCGTCAAGCGCGTCACGGATCTCGGGATTACCCAGAACACTGTCTTCATTTTCATGTCGGACAACGGCGGCCTCGCTTCCGCAGAGTACAAGGGGCAGACGCCAACCTCGAACACGCCGCTCAGGGCGGGGAAGGGGTACTTGTACGAGGGCGGAATCCGTGAGCCGCTTTGCATCGTTTGGCCCGGAGTGGCCAAGGTCGGCTCCGTCTGCAACGAGCCGGTGATCAGTACCGATTTTTACCCGACGATTGCGGAGATGGCCGGTATTAGGAAGATGGTCGGCAACCCGCGCGACGGGGCGAGTCTTGTTCCCACCCTGAGGAACGGAACGCCGCCGAAGCGAGAAGCCTTGTATTGGCACTACCCCCATTACTCAAACCAAGGTGGCAGGCCGGGTGCAGCCATTCTTTCCGGCGGATGGAAACTTATCCGCTGGTATGAAAACGACGCCGTCGAGTTGTACAATTTGGCCGGAGACCCTGGCGAAACAACAAACTTGGCACATAGGCAACCGGCAAAGGCGGCCGAACTGAGAACCAAATTGGATGGATGGCTGCGCTCAATGCGGGTTGACATGCCAAAAAACAACCCGGAGTACGACGAGGAAAAGGAAACTCAGGGACTGGCAGCAGCAATCCGGGAGCAGTTGAGGACCGGCGAACTGCCAACGCCTGGTCGGAACTGATGGCGGATCGGAACCCACCGGAAGCGGTGCTGCTGGCCTTCGCATCCGGCACAGCCGACCTGAACCGGGCCATGCTGGACCGCTTTGCGGCGGTTTATCCCCAACTTCCCTTGTACGTCGTGGCGGAATTTGAGCCGCACCGGGGGAATTGGATTCCCTACCACGTACCCCGCCGCATGTCGCAGAACCGGGCGGCGATTCGCGCGGCCTTGGGTGACGCCCAGATCGCACATGCAGCCTTGGTTTTGGTGGATGGCACCGCCTTGGCCCCGATGCGGTTACTTGCGGCATCACTGGCACCGGCAACCCTTGTGGCCTACGACGCCGCGATGAATCCGGGCCCATTGCTGCGCCAGTATCTCTGCTACACGGCGGCATCCATTGAAAGCCAGTTTACCCAAGGAGGTCGCGGACGGAAATGGCTGGACCGCCTCGCCAATCCGTCCGATGCCGAGATTCCGGTCCGCGCCAGGCTGGCACAGGCCTACGGGAAAGCGGCAAACCGCTTCA
The DNA here is from genome assembly GCA_903925015.1 of uncultured Acidobacteriia bacterium. GTDB lineage: Bacteria > Acidobacteriota > Terriglobia > Bryobacterales > Bryobacteraceae > BOG-234. The sequence continues at coordinate 638 of CAIYDY010000272.1, read as the reverse complement.
GAGGAGTTGCTGAAACCAAGCCCCTCGCCGGGGAATCGTCCTTGAAGCCCGGTATTTCCGTCGTGGTTCCCAGCAGGGACGGGCGGGAACTGATCGCCGCGATGCTGCCGCCGCTTCTCCCCCAATTGACTCGCGGGGAGGTCATTGTCGTCGACAACGGATCCTCAGACGGCACCGTGGAGTGGCTGGCCAACGAGCATCCTGAAATCCGCACCATCCATTCGCCCACACCGCTTTCGTTCGCCCGCGCGGTGAATCTCGGCATCGCGAAGGCCCGGCACGAGCACATCCTTCTGCTGAACAACGACATGGTCGTGGAGCCGGGCTTCTTAGAGGCCCTCGCGAACGCCTTCCGCCAAGTACCGGACCTGTTCTGCGCCACCGCGCAAATCTTCTTTCCCCCGGGAATCCGCCGCGAGGAGACCGGAAAGGCTGTTTGGCGGCGGGAGGAGCCTCTCGACTTTCCCGTCCGCTGCGACGACCCCCTGCCCGGCGAGGATTTGACTTGGGTTTTTTACGGGAGTGGCGGTTGTTCACTCTTCGACACCGACAAGCTGCGACGGATCGGCGGCGTTTCCGAAGTCTACGACCCCGCCTATGTGGAGGATATGGATTTCGGCGACCGGGCCTGGGCCCGT
>CAIYDY010000271.1 GCA_903925015.1 uncultured Acidobacteriia bacterium | reverse complement strand
TCAATGCAAATGGTGGTACCGGAACTCTCCTCAATGAAGCAATTGTTGCAGGAACCGCGACGGGCAAAAACATCCTAAACATCTTCCCGTTGCCGAACTACACCGATCCCAATCCGATCAACCGCTACCAGTGGAACTACTTCACCTCGGCAGCGGCCGCATATCCCCGGCGCACGGAAACGGCCCGCGTGGATTGGTCGCCGAAACAGAACTGGCAAGTTTACACCAGTCTAAGCAACAACTACGACCACCAGAACACGCTCTACGGGCTCTGGGTGGATGGTTCCCTCAATTTCCCGATCACTCCCATTTTGTTCGACCAACCGGGCCGGTTGGCAACCTTCCATTCCACCAATACGGTGTCGCCAACCATTTTCAACGACGCGTCGATCGCGGTCAGCCAGAATACTTTGACCTACAGTCCGCTGGATCCGGCAAAGCTGGACCGCACCAAGCTCGGAATCGACATCGCGCAGCGCAATTCGGCACTGAATCCGCTCAATCTGATTCCGAACATGACCTTCGGTGGCGTTGCCAACGCCGCGAACCCGAGCCTGAGCAACGGCACCCCGTACTTCAACCGGAACACAATCTACAGCATCAGCGACAACATCAGCAAGATTTCCGGTACGCAAACGCTGAAGATCGGTGCCTATTTTGAGCACACCAGAAAGGTCCAAAGTGCCGATGCCGCCACGCGCGGCACTCTCAGCTTTGCGCAGGACGGCAACAATCCTCTCGATTCCAACTACGCTTACGCCAACGCGCTACTCGGGAACTACGACACCTACGCGGAGGCGACGGCCCGTCCGCGCGGCAACTTCCTCTACTACAATCTGGAAACCTACGTCCAGGACACGTGGAAGGTGAGGCGGAACCTGTCGCTCGATTTCGGCGTGCGCTTCTATATGGATCCGCCGCAGTACGACGGAAACGGCCAGCTCGCGTCGTTTGTGGCGTCAAAATTCGACCCGGCCAAGGCGCCTGTGTTGCTGCGCCCGGTGTTGGTCGGGGGCGTGAAGTATGCGCAGGACCCAATTTCGCTGGTGACCTATCCGCAAGGGCTGGTTGGCGCGTTCGCCCCCGGTCGCGGAGACCCGACCGACGGTGTCGTCATCGGCGGCAAGGATGGCACACCGCGCGGGTTGTACTCCACGATTCCGATTGCTGCCGCGCCGCGATTCGGGTTCGCGTGGGACCCGCAGAACCGGGGCAAGATGGCGATCCGGGGCGGCGGGGGCGTTTACTACGACCGCATCCAGGGCAATCCCGTGATGGGTCAGATTTCCAATCCGCCGTCAGTGTTCACCCCGACCCAGTACTACGGAACGTTTGCCGACATTCTGGCAACGGCCAAGGCTGGCTTGCTCGCCCCGACCGGAAGTGCGTCGTCGTTGGCAACCACCGGCCACCAGCAGGCGGTTTACAACTACAACATCAGCATCCAGCGGGCCGTTGGGAGGGGCGCGATCCTCGATATCGGATATTCCGGTTCGCAGAGCCGCCACCTGCTGTGGCAGAGGAACATCAACCCGGTGCCGCTGGGCGCGAACTTTCTGAACGTGAATCCCCAGAACCGCGACCTTTCCACCACCAGCAGCGTTCTCCCGGCGAACTTCCTCCGTCCGTACCAAGGGTTTGGCGACATCCTGGTCTACGAGTTCGGCAACTCGTCCAACTACAATGCCCTGCTAGTGAGTTTCCAGAAGAGGATGTCGCACGGACTTTCGTTCAGCACTTCCTACACTTGGAGCAAGGTTTTGGACGCCTCGGATGCCTACAACGGGCAGGTGGATGCGTTCGTATCGGCCAAGAGCAGGAACTACGGAGTGGCCGGCTTTGACCGGCACCAGGTCTACAACGCGAATTTCTACTGGGCCATGCCGAAGTTGAGCAAGGGCAACGCCCGGCTGCTGCGGTTGGCTGCAAATGGTTGGGAGTTGGCGGGCGTGATCCGGTTGAACACCGGCGGCCCGTTCACCCCCGGCTACGCGCTGCTGAACGGGATCAATAGCCCCACAGGATCGGCTTCCGAGACGGCGCGTCCCCAGGTGATCAACCCGGATGCGCCGATTGCCACCCGTTTCGGCCCCCCGCCGGAGCCGTTCGGCCAGGCCAATGTGCCCTGGACGGTCGCAAGCACCACTCCGCAGATTGGGAACTTGGGCAAAAATACAATGATCGGACCGGGGACGGAGAATGTGGATTTGTCGGTGTACCGGACCTTGAAGTTCACCGAGCGCATAGGCGGCCAACTGCGTGTGGAAGGCTACAACGCTTTGAACCACACCCAGTTTTCGGGCGTGGACACCACGTTGCGCTTCGACCCGACCGGGGCAATGTACAACACATCGTTCAATACGCCCACGTCGGCACGGCCTCCCCGCCGGATCCAGATTGCGCTGCGGGTGAATTTCTGAGATGCCGTGTTCTGGCACGTGTCCTGATCGTGGGTTGTGATCAGGCTTCTCAATGGCATGTCAACGGCATTTGGTGAACGCTCACTTGGTATACTTGGATTTCATGGTTGTTGCCAAATTCCTCCATCACGGGCACCGGGTGCATCCGCACCATCTCGTGACGCGTGTGCGACGGGTACAATCCTGATTTGTTGTTGCAGTTGAACAGGAAGGAATGCCCGCCGCTCGGACGGCGGGCATTTTTATTGCTCCGGCGTTTCGGGCGGCGCACCAGTTAAATAGATGATCCGCATCCTCGAATCCAAAGACATGGGCCAGGTTCTGGCCAGGCGTGCCGCCCAGATGACGGACGCCGAGGCGGTAGTCCGCCCGATCCTCGAAGCAGTCCGCACACGTGGCGACGCCGGGCTGTTGGAATATGCGCGCAAGTTCGACAGGTTGGAACGAGGCTCGGTGTCGGTTTCCCGCAGCGAGATTTCGGCGGCTGCGGACCGGCTAACACCGCAATTCCGCAATGCCGTCGAAGTGGCATCGAACAACGTACGTCGCTTTGCGGAGCTCCAACTCCCCCGCGAATCCATGGTCGAGTTGGGTGCCGGACACCGGGTTGGCCAGTTGGTCCGACCGTTGGACACGGTTGCCGCGTATGTTCCCGCAGGCCGCTATCCGTTGCCGTCGACCGTCATCATGACCGTGGTTCCGGCCCTGGTGGCTGGAGTGCCGAACGTCTGCGTGGCCTGTCCGAGACCAGTGGACGAGGTTTGGGGGACAGCCCACATTCTTGGGGCCCACCATGTTTTCCAAATGGGCGGTGCGCAGGCTGTGGCCGCGTTCGCCTACGGCACCGAAACCGTGCCACGCGCAGACCGGATCGTGGGACCCGGAAATATCTACGTTGCGGCGGCGAAAAAATTACTCGCCGGCGAAGTCGGGATCGATTTTGTCGCCGGACCAACCGAAATCCTCATCATCGCCGCCGATGCCGACCCGCGTTTCCTCGCCGCCGACATGCTGGCTCAGGCCGAACACGATACCGACGCCTCCGCAATTTTGCTCACCACTTCCCGGTCCCTGGCCGACGCTGTGGCAGTGGAGATCGAACGCCAGTTGGACACTTTGACGACGGCGGACGTTGCGCGGGAGTCCATCGAGCGCAACGGCGCAATCCTGGTGGTGGATTCGCTGGACGAGGCCGTCGACCTCTCCAACGAGTTCGCGCCCGAGCACCTGTCTATCCACCACGCGGAGTTGCTGCCGAAGATCCGGCACGCGGGCGGCGTTTTTCTCGGCGCGTTCAGTCCGGAAGCCGCCGGCGATTACGCATCTGGTCCGAACCACGTATTGCCAACCAGCGGCGTGGCCCGTTTGCGGGGCGGATTATCGGCAGCGGACTACGTGAAAGTGATCTCAGTACAGCAACTCGACCGCGCAGCGCTCGCCAGTCTTGCCCCGTCGGTAACGACATTGGCTCGGGCTGAGGGTTTGGAAGCCCACGCCCGATCTGTGGAGGTACGGCTTGACTGATCTAGAAAAGCCCAAACATCCCACTCCGCGGCCCGCAGTCCGGGCGATGGCCCCCTACCACCCGCCCACCGGCAACCGCATCGAAAAGATGCGGCTCGATTTCAACGAGAACACCGTTGGCTGCTCGCCCGCCGTCCTCGCGTTCCTGCGGGACCGGCTCACAGCGGAAGGCCTCTCCGTCTATCCCGACTACACCTCGGTCAAGCGCACGCTGTCCGCGTTTTTCCAGGTCTCGCCGGATGAAATGCTGCTGTCGAATGGCACCGACGAGGCAATCCAGGTTCTGATCAACACCTACGTCGATGACGGCGACGAGGTACTTTCGCTCCGTCCGTCCTATGCCATGTACCGGTTTTATGCGGAGGTGGCCGGAGCCAAGGTGATCGAGGTGGACTTCGGACCGCCCCCAAATCTGGACTTCCCGACAGCCGCGCTGATTGCCGCGATCACCCCGAAAACCCGCGCAATCCTCGTCGCCAACCCCAACAACCCGACCGGGACGGCCATCGGCATCCCCGAGATCGAGCGGATTCTCCACGCGGCCCCGAACGCGGTCGTTCTGATCGATGAAGCCTATTTCGAATTCCACGGTGTGACCGCGTTGCCCCTGATCGGCCAACACCCCAATCTGTTTGTCAGCCGAACCTTCTCCAAGGTTTACGGCATGGCCGCCATGCGCATGGGATGCCTTTTTTCCCAAGCCGCGAACGTTGAATTCCTTCACAAGGCGCAATCGCCCTACAGCGTGAATTCGATGGCGGCACTAGCTGCCGAAGCCGCCGTCGCGGACACGGCCTATGTTGCGGAATACGTCAGCGGGGCGTTGAAAGCACGGGATCTGATCCGGCAGGGACTGGAGAATCTGGGAATCGCCTACGCGCCGTCCGCGGCCAATTTCCTCCTAGGCTATTTCGGCGACCGGGCCATCGAAGTTCGCGACCGCCTGCGCGACAAGGCCATCCTGGTGCGTGACCGCAGCTATGAGATTCCAGGCGGCGTGCGCATCACCGCGGGAACACCCGAGCAAGCCGCGCGCATCGTTGAAGAACTCACCGCAATTTGGAGCACCAAGTAGTGAAAGATCTGATCGTATTCGACATGGACGGCGTCCTGGTGGACGTCGCGGAATCCTACCGGGCCACAATTCAGGCGACGGTCCACCACTTTACCGGCTACGAGCCATCGCGGACCGAAATCCAGGATTGGAAGAACCGTGGCGGATACAACGACGATTGGAAGTTGTCGTATGAGTTCATTACCGGCTTGGGTGGCGATGTCCGGTTTGACGAGGTCGTAACGCGATTCCAGGAAATCTTCCATGGCGATGGCAGCTCAACCGGTAGGCCTGGGTTGATCCTGAAGGAACGCTGGATTGCCCAGCCCGGAACGCTGGAATCCCTCGCTGAAAGCCATACCCTCGGCATCTTTACTGGACGCCTGAAGTGGGAGGCGAAACTGACACTGGACCGCTTCACGGCAGTCAATTTCGATCCCATCATGGGTGTTGACAACGTCGAGATCCCGAAGCCGCACCCGGAAGGCCTGATCAAGATCCGCGAATCCGTGCCGCACGGACAGTGCTGGTACATTGGCGACACCGTCGACGACGCCAAGGCGGGCAAGGCTGCCGGCGTCCCGTTCATCGGGATTGTCGAGCCGCACAATTCCCGCTACGACGAAGTTGTGCGCTTGCTGCGGGAGCATGGAGCCGTCGCGATCCTCCCCGATATCAATACTTTGGAGCAGTCCCTTGTCTAATCCGCGTACAGCTGAGATCCAGCGCGATACAAAAGAAACCCAAATCTACGGCCGCCTCACCATCGAAGGCACCGGCAAGTACGATATCTCCACCGGCATCAGGTTCCTCGACCACATGCTGGAGCTATTCACCAAGCACGGCGGCTTCGACCTTACTCTGAAAGCCACCGGAGACCTCGACGTCGACCAGCACCACACCGTCGAGGACACCGGAATCGTCATCGGCCAGCTATTCTCGAAGGCGCTCGGAACCCGCGTCGGAATCAACCGCGCCGGATATTTCGTCCTGCCGATGGACGAAACACTGTGCGTGGTCGCAGTGGATCTCGGAGGACGTCCAGCCCTGGTCTACAAGGATTTGGTGCGCGTCCGGCTCGTCGGCGACCTGCAAAGCGAACTCGTTCCCGACTTCTTCGATGGGTTCATGGTTCATGCCGGGGCGAACTTGCACGCCAAGATTCTCTACGGCCGTTCCAACCACCACAAATTGGAAGCCATTTTCAAGTGCTGGGCGAGGGCGATGCGCTACGCCTGCTCCACCGATGAAAGGCTGAAAGACCAGCTCCCGTCCACGAAGGGCTTATTGTGATTGGCATTTTCGACTACGGGGCAGGGAATTTGCGCTCGGTCCAGAACACGCTGGACGAAATCGGTGCACAGTACGAATTGGTCCGTGACGCTGCCGGTCTCGAACGCTGCCCGAAAATCATCCTGCCAGGAGTCGGCCACTTCGGCCAGATGCTGGGGGCGTTGGATGAAATGGACGTCCGCAACGCCCTCCTGAGCCGGATCGCGGCGGGCGTGCCCTTCCTCGGAATCTGCTTGGGCCTTCAGGGGCTTTTTGAATCGAGCGAAGAAGCTCCGGACCAGCGCGGTCTAGGCATCTTCCCAGGCATGGTGAAGCGCTTCGACCCGGCGACCATGGAACCGCACGCACGTATCCCCCACATGGGCTGGAACGAGCTGGATTTGGTCCGTCCGTCGCGCCTGCTGGCTGGCTTGCCACTCAAGCCCCACGTCTATTTCGCCCACAGTTACTATGTTCCAGTTGTTGAACAAACAGCTGCAACTTGCACATATTCCATCCCTTACACGGCGGTGCTGGAATCCGGCAATGTGTTCGGCGTGCAGTGCCATCCGGAAAAGTCGGGCCCGCTGGGCTTGGCCATTGTGAAAAATTTCGTGGAGCTATAACGGGATGCTGGCAAAACGAATCATTCCCTGTCTGGACGTCACCGCAGGCCGCGTCGTCAAGGGTATCAACTTTGTAGATCTCCGCGACGCCGGGGACCCCGTCGAATTGGCCGAGCGCTACAACCAGCAGGGGGCCGACGAGGTTGTGTTTCTGGATATCACCGCTTCCAGCGACGAACGCGCCACTATGGCCGACGTCGTCCTGCGGACTGCGCGCAAGGTTTTCATTCCGCTTTCGGTCGGGGGCGGCATTACCTCCATTGCCGATGCCCGCCGAATTCTCATGTCCGGTGCCGACAAGGTTTCGGTCAACACAGCAGCCGTTCGCCGTCCCGAGCTCATATCCGAATTGAGCCAGGAGTTTGGGGCGCAGGCCGTGATTCTCGCAATCGACGCCCGACGGCACTCCGGCGGAAGCTGGCACGTCTTTACCCGGGGCGGGCGCGTGGACGAGGGCATCGACGCCGTCGAATGGGCCGCCAAGGGCGAGGAACTGGGCGCGGGCGAGATCCTTCTTACCTCCATGGACGCTGACGGCGTGAAAACCGGCTTCGACTGCGAGTTGACGCGGACCGTTTCCAGAGCCACCCGCATTCCAGTCATCGCCTCGGGCGGAGCTGGCACGCTCGACCATTTTCTGGAAGTGCTAACAGAAGGTGAAGCCGATGCAGCCCTCGCGGCATCAGTATTCCATTACGGCACGTACACGGTAGCGGACCTGAAGGAACACCTGGACCGCGCTGGAATCCCTGTTCGCAAAACCGCTCCAACCAAATAGGACAACTACTTGATTTTTCCCTGTATCGATTTGATGGACGGCAAGGTCGTCCAGCTCGTCCAAGGACGCGAAAAGGCCCTTGAGGGCGATAGTCCGGACGAGATGCTGGCCAAGTTTGCCGGGTTTCCTCAGATCCAAGTCATCGATTTGGATGCCGCCATCGGCAAGGGGAGCAACGATGGCCTTGTGGAAATGCTTGCTTCGAAGGCCACGGTCCGCGTGGGCGGTGGCGTCCGCACCGTGGAACGAGCGGAGGCCCTCTTGGACCAAGGTGCCTTCAAGGTGATCGTTGGCACTGCGGCCTTTGGCCCCAATGGTCCCAACCAAGGTTTTCTCAAGACCTTGATTGACGCCGTTGGCAAGGATCGGGTCGTGCTGGCCTTGGATTCGAAGGACGGCAGGATCGTGGTGAAGGGTTGGCGCGAAGCCACCCAGTTTACCGCCGAGGAGACCATCCAGCAGCTGCAGCAGTACTGCTCCGGCTTCCTGTGCACATATGTGGACAAGGAAGGGATGATGCAGGGTACGGACTTGGAATGGTTCGGACGCTTGCGCGCGGCCACCGATTTGGAAATCACGGCGGCCGGCGGCATCACCACTCTTGAGGACATCCGGGCCTTGACGGCCATGCGGATCCACTGCGCTGTTGGCATGGCGATCTATACCGGCAGCTTGGACTTGGCCGAACTGGCCGCGCTGAACGCGGCCTAGGACACTCGGCTACCGGTTCCCAACCTATTTGGCGGGCGGGTTCGGCATGCAGATGCTGTATTCGGACTTGATCACCGAGTTGGCCCGGTACATCTTCACGAAGGCCTCGTAGCCTTCATCCTGCTTGGCTTGGGCTCCGCCCATCAGGATGTGGAAAGTCATGAACTGCGTGCTGGAATAGCTTCGCTCGCGCGTCTTCTCGTCCCGGACGACCAAGGGACTGGCAAACAACTCGTCCTTGCTCCCGTGCGACGCGTACCAAGCCTTGTGGGCTGCGACGGCGGCGAGGAAACCCTCCTTGGTTCCCGTTGCCGGGATTTCGGAAATCCGTACCGTGGCCATGTGCCCGTCGCACGCCAATGGCGGCGTTTGGGCCGGAAGGAGCGATGGCGCAACTGCCATCGCGATCAAAAAAAGAAATTTACGCATCCCTGAAAGTTATCATCCAGATGTTACGGGGGCATGAACTTCCGTCCGGGTCACTGGGGGTGCGAAAATCAAGCTTATGCCCCGCGATCAACGGCGGCCGGTGCGCGTGCGCCGGGTCGACGAAGTCCACTCCGTTCATGAAATATTCGAGCATTGCCTGCCCGCATTCGGCGGTGCGATCCTGCGCCGTGTTTACACGATTCTGGACCGCGCAATCGGGATGGGATGCCCGGTTACGCTTTCCATCGCCGGTCCGGTGACCGTTTCCGGCCAGCACCAGTCGTGGCTGATCCCGCTACTCGAAACCGGTTGGGTCGCCTATATCTCCACCACTGACGCCGTGTGCTACCACGACGGCCACCGCAGCCTGAACGCCCATCTTCTGGACACCGTCTATGAAGTCCCGATTTCCGGCGACGATGCCGCACTCCGCGACGAGAAGGTCATCCGAGTCACCGACATGGGCTTCGACGAGGAAGTTCTCCTCGACCAGGACAAATTCCTCGCGGCCATGCTCCGGCGTCCCGAATTCCAGAAGAAGATGACCGGAACCGAGTTGCGGCACCGGCTGGGTGTTTACTACGGAGCGCAGGAGAAATCCAACGGCGTTGAACCGGGCCTGCTCTCGACCTGTTCCCGATTGGGGATTCCAGTATTCGTCGGTGCGCCGTCCGATGGCAGCGTGTTCCTGAACTCGGTGAAGCTGTGGGCGATGAAGCAGGCCGGCCTGATCCCGGAGTACTCATTCGAACTCGACCTGCACGCGGAAGTCTTCGAGGCCTGTGCCTATCACTATTGGGGGCTGTTTTCGAGCGGTCCGAAGTCGATTGCGACGTTGATCCTGGGCGGCGGCGTGCCGAAGAACTTCAATCTGCAGCCGGAACCGGCGCTGGGTCAGGTGCTGGGGCTGCCGGATGTGCGCGGATACGAATTCGATGTCCAGATTACAACGGCTCCGGTGACGGACGGATCCTTGTCATCCTGCCCTCCAGCGGAGGCCGTCACTTGGGGCAAGGTCGATAAGGACACCTACATGAATTCCACCGAGAGCCTGCCCTGCGACTACTCCATGGTGATGCCGTTCCTGGTGAAGGCGTTGCTGGAGAAGCATGGTCGGCGCGAGCCCAGCCGGCTGTATGAGCAACGCGCGGAATTGGTGGAAAACCTCAAAGGTGCGGTGGCGGAAAATGGCGAGTGGTTGATGGAGTCTCTGCAGTATCCGGTGGCGAAGGGGAACGGGGAAGGGAATTCATGAACCAGGAAATGGGACGTTGGGCGACTTTTGCACTCTTGGCTGTATGTGCGCTGCTGGAGGCGGGTGGTGACGCACTGATGCGCAAGGGAATGCACGCGGGAAGCATGGCGACGCGCGCGGGACTGTACGTTTTGGCGGGAGTCGTTCTTTTTGCCTACGGATGGCTGGTGAACCGACCACCATGGTCGTTCGGGAGCCTGCTGGGCGTCTACGTGGTCCTGTTTTTTGTGGTCGCGCAGGGGCTGGGGTATTTCGTTTTCGGGGATCGGATTACGACGCCGATCCTGGTCGGCGGGGCTCTGATTGTTTCGGGTGGCTTGGTGATGACGGTCTGGCGGTAGCCGCCAGCCGTCGACCGAGTTATGCTTTCTATCCGAGCACCCCTTCGACCACCTTCCCATGCACATCGGTCAAACTGACATCCCGGCCCCCAAACTTGTACGTCAACTTTTTATGGTCCAACCCGAGCAACCTTAAAATCGTGGCGTGAAGATCGTAGACCTCGCACACGTTCTCTACCGACTTCATCCCCGTCTCATCGGTCGCCCCAAACGCGATCCCCGGTTTCAGTCCGCCGCCCGCCATCCAGACCGTGAATGCCGTCTCGTGATGATCCCGCCCATCGGGTTTCGGGGCATGCGGCGTCCGGCCGAACTCCGTCGCCCACACCACCAGCGTGTCCTTCAACATCCCCCGCGACTTCAAATCCTTCACCAGCGCCGCTACGCCCTGGTCGGTCATTTGCGCGTTGCCCTCATGGCCCTTGCGCAGTTCCGAATGCTGATCCCACGTCCCGTTGTCGCCGCCGTAGACTTCTGGACACGTGATCTCGACGAACCGCACCCCGGATTCCACCAGCCGCCGAGCGCGCAAGCACTGCAACCCGTACAGCCGCTTGTTCTTCTCGGTCGCATCCAGTCCGTAAAGTTTCTTGGTGGCCTCGGTCTCCTTGTCCAGATTCAGCACGTCCGGCACTACCGACTGCATCCGGTAAGCCATCTCGTAATTCTGGATCGCCCCCTCCACAGCGTCGCTCGACCCCAATGACGACAGGAACTGCTTATCCTGGAGTAAAATCGTATCCAATTTCGCCCGCTGGACCGCCGGATCCTTGTCGCCGGGCTGGATGTTGACCACCGGATTTCCCTCCGCCTGCATCGACGTTGCTTGGTATGGCGCGGGCAGAAAACCATTCGAGAAATTCTCCAGCCCGCCGGGAGGCACCGCGCCGCCATGCAGCAGGACATACCCGGGCAGGTTCATGTTCTCGCTGCCAAGAGCGTAGTTCACCCACGACCCCAGGCTCGGATACCCGCCCAGCGTCCGCCCCGTATGCATCAGCAGGTTGGCGCGAGGATGCAAGGGGAAGCCAGATACCATCGACCGGATCACCGTGATGTCATCCACGCACTCCGCCACATGGGGGAACAACTCGCTCACCCACAGCCCCGACTTCCCATGCTGCGCGAACGACCACGGACTCTTCACCCACTTCCTATTGGTTTCCTGCTTCGCGCCAACTTGGTAAAATCCGTCGAATGGCTTGCCGTCGAGTTCCGCCAGTTTCGGCTTGGGATCGAAGGTGTCGATATGTGAAACTCCGCCGGGCATGAAGCAGAAGATCACGTTCTTGACCTTGGCCGGGAATCGCGCAGCGTCTGTGACCGCGCCGTATGACCGGTCGGCCATCAGCGCCGCAAGCGACGTCAATCCGAATCCGGTGGACGCCCTCGCCAACACCTCCCGGCGAGAAAGCTTACCGAACATAGACAAACTCCTTCAGATTGAACATGGCATGCGCGACGTCCTTCCAGACCACCTGGCTGTCCATCAGCTTTTCCGCCGCGACCTTGTGCAAACTCGCCACCTCGTTCGCCAAGCTGGTGAATCGGGCGCGCTCTGCGTCGTCCGGCAAACGGCCCAGAGCCGCCCGGAACATCGCGTCGAGCCGCGCCGCAGGCGTCGGAGCCTTCTGCGCAATCAGCCGCTCTGCCCAAACCCCCGCCTGATCGAGCACAAACGGATCGTTCATTAGGGCCAGCGCCTGTGGTGGGACATTAGTCGAATCCCGGTTCCCGCGCGCCACCGTCGGATTCGGAAAATCGAAAGTTTCCAGGAATCGTGAGCCCTCATGCCGCGTGACCTTTACATATAGACTCCGACGACCGTCGCCATCCAGCGGTCCCTGGTACAACTTACGGTAATCCTTGGGCTCCTCGCGGTGGGGTTGTACGCTGGGACCATACAATTCCGGATTCAAGCGTCCTGAAACCGCCAAAATCGAGTCCCGGATGGATTCTCCCTCCAACCTGTGCACCGAATAGTGCGAGAGCAGGCGGTTCTGAGGATCCGACTTCGCCGCCTCGGCCGAGGGAATTCCCGACTGCTGGAATGCCTCGGTCAACACAAGGAACCGGATCTGTTTCTTGATCGACCATCCGTCCGCCACGAACTTCTGCGCCAGGTAGTCCAACAGCTCCGGGTGGGACGGCGGTTCGCCGTACGTGCCGAAATTATCCGCCGTGGGGACAATCCCACGCCCGAAAACATGCAGCCAGATCCGGTTTGCCATCACCCGCGCGGTCAGCGGATTCGACGGGCTGGCAATCATGTCCGCAATTTCGAGCCGTCCGCTGCCGAACACCTTCAGGCCGTCGGACGTACCCGCAATCAGTTCCAGGAAGCCCCGCTGGACCATCTTTCCCGGATTCGTGGCATCCCCTGCCGGCAATACCGGGAAGTTGTATCCCGCATCCAAATCGGCCAAGCCCTCGAAAGTCCGTGGAGCATCGATCCGGGCCTCGGCGAACCTGTATTCCGTCACCAGGGAATTCAACCGGGCTGACATCGCCGTGGAGTTCCCGACCAGCTTGTTTTCCAAGAGCCACTGGAGCCATGTCGCGTCATCGTCCGATGCCTTCCCCTCCGCCCAGCGTCGGATCGCATCCCCGACTGCCACTCCGTACCGCCTCGCCAGCGCCTCGGTCCCCGCAGCAGCATCGCCCTCAAACAGCCGTGCCATGTGCGTCAACTCGGCCTTGGGCGATTCATCCACGTCGTGGAGCACGGCCCGCGCGATCCCGAAATAGGAATACGGCGATTCTACCTGCGCCTGCGTGGCCTTCAACCGACCCGGTCGATCCGGAATCCGTGGATTGTCGGCCTTCGTCACCAGTTCCAGGTAGAACGGGAGCGTCGGCTGGTCCTGGCGATTGTTGATCTTGAGCCATTTGAGGGAGTCATGGTCCAAGTTCTGGTAATCCTCACTCAGCATGCAGTTGTCGAGGATGCTGCGCCAGGACCCCAACTTCCCGCCCATCAGCTGCAAGCTGACGAATTTCTTGTCCTTCGGCACGATCGGTGACCGCAATGCGCCGTTCAACCGCTCTGACAGCGCATTTGTATAGAATCCGCTCGGGAAGATCCCGGTCACGGCCTTCGATCCCTCGCCCGCGACTGCGAATTCCCCGCTTGGCGACGGTCCCTCGGTCAACGCGTTGCCGTCCGAATGCCACCCTCCAAATCCATCCGCCACAGGATTCCCGAATGTCCGGTAGTTCTCCTTGTTGAACGCTGCCCTGGCCGCTCCCTCGGTCCCGTACTGCTCCTTCAGCTTCGACCAATCGCCGGAATGGACAAACGGATAGATCGGATCCTCCAGTCCCAGCTTCGGCTTTTCCATGGCGGAAACCCACGCCTGGACCCTCTCCAAGGACAGTGCCGTCAGATCCTTCGGCTCAGGTGCCACACCTTTCGACGCCCGGTCGGCCGCTAGCAGATACCTAGGGATCTGCCGCGATTCCTCCAGCCAAACCTTCGCCAATTCCTCGCGGATTTGCGGTTTCAATTGCCCCAAACGCTGTTTCACGGGATCGACGGTTGAATTCAACCCCGCATTCCGCATCACCATGCGGGAACTGGTGAGGGCTCCGTATAGACCGTAGTAGTCGCGGGTCGGGATCGGGTCCAGCTTGTGGTCGTGGCACCGGGCACACGCGATGGTCAACCCCTGGAACGCCTTTCCCAATGTGTCGATCTGGTTGTCCACAACGTCGGTGCGGATTTGCCGGAACCGGACGCAATCGTCGTGTCCCAGTTCGCCGAAACGGAGGAAGGACGTGCCGATGACCGATTCGTTCGTGTCGGCGCTGGTGCGGGGCTTTGCAAGGAGATCGCCGGCGAGGTGTTCCCGTATCAGCTGGTCGTAGGGCACGTCGTTATTGAAGGCCCGGATCAGGTAGTCGCGGTAGAGCCATGCACCCTTGATTTCGTAATTCCAGTCGTTGCCGAACGTCTCCGCGAACCGCATGACGTCCATCCAGTGCCGCGCCCACTGTTCACCGAAATGCTGCGACGCCAGTTCGCGGTCCACCAAGCGCTCATAGGCTCCGGGAGCGGAATCGCGTACGAATAGATCAACTTCGAGCGGAGTTGGGGGTAGTCCGGTCAAGACTAGGCTCAATCGCCTGATCAGCGTCCCGCGGTCCGCCGGTTGGGCGTTCCGCAACCCCGCTTTCTTCAATTCCGGCGCAAGAAATCTGTCTACCGGATGGGATTTGCCATCCACCACCGGTGCCGCTACCGGCTTGGGAGCCTGGAACGCCCAGTGTTCTTTGCGAATCCGATCATAGAAGCCGGGCGCACCGGCCCTCGCCGAAAGTGGCGCATTTCCTGTTGGCCACGGAGCACCTGCCGCAATCCATTTCTCGATTGCCTCCACTTGCGCGTCCGGCAACTTCCCGCCGACCGGCATCTTCAACCCGTCCTGCCGCACCGCGCGGGCGAGCAAACTAAACTTCGCATCCCCCGGAATCAGAGCCGGACCCCGGTTGCCGCCTTGGATCAGCGCCTCCCGCGAATCCACCCGCAGTCCCGATGACTGCTGTCCCGGCCCATGGCACGAAAAGCATTTGGCCGACAGTACCGGGCGCACTTCCTTCTCGAAAAACTCGTTGTTCGCCTGCCCCCAAACCGGGACTGCGACGAGTAGGAGAATCGATGCTGTGCGGGCCATTTGCCGCCCATTGTATACCCTTCGATATTCTTACTGCGATGCCCTCCGTTCCTCTTTTCCGCATCGGTCTCTCGGCCGACTTCCTCCAACGCGATGGGGCCCCCTCGTTTCCCGATATCGGCCTGTCGCTTTTGGAGAACCACCCCGGCATCCACCATGAGTTCCTGCCCGAGTACCATCCCGAGTATGCCCCACACCAACTGGCGGGCTACGACGTCCTGATCTCCCTGAAACCACGCGTCACCGCTGCGTCGCTGGAAGGGATCACCAGCATTGCGGCTATCGGGCGCTGCGGAGTCGGTTATGACAACGTGGATTTGCGGGCCTGCACCGAGCGCGACATTGCGGTGTACATCACCCCGCAGGGTGTGGTCCGCCCGATGGCCGAATCGATTGTTCTGATGGTGCTGGCCCTGTCCCACAGACTGGTCCGCAAGGACCGGTTGGTGAGGGAAGGGCGGTGGGCTGAAAGCACGCTGCCCCTGGGACAGGAACCGCGCGACCGCGTCATCGGAACCATTGGATTCGGGAACATCGCCCGCGAGGCCATCCGCCTGCTGCAAGTGTTCGCTCCTGCGCGCGTTCTTGCCTTCGACCCGTTTGTCTCCAGTGGAGACGCCGTTGCCTCCAGCGTGGAACTGGTGAGCTTGGATGAACTTCTCCGGCAGTCCGATTACGTTCTGGTCAACTGCCCGCTGTTGCCGGAAACGCGAAACCTACTGGGCGCCCGCGAATTGGCGCTGATGAAGCCGAACGCCTACCTTGTAAACACTGCCAGGGGGCCGATTGTTGACGAGCGGTCGCTAATTTCGGTGTTGCAGGCGGGTAGCATCGCGGGCGCGGCGCTGGATGTCTTTGCACAGGAGCCGCTCCCGGCCAGTTCGCCACTTACGGCCATGGACAATGTCATACTCACCTCTCACTCCATCGGCTGGACCGGCGAACTCTTCCGCGACATGGGCCGGATCGATTGCGAAGGCGCGTTGGCGGTATCTCGGGGCGAGGTTCCGGCCAATGTGGTCAACAAGGAAGTCCTCCAGCGCCCCGGCTTCCTCCGAAAGCTGGCCGATTACCGCGAACGGCATTTAGGCAACTAACGGACGTTGAGTTACGCCAGCCCGTCTACGGTCGCCCCGGGTTGATCCAAAACCGTCAACTTCCTCGGCGCAATCAGTCGAGCCACGTCCGGAATGTCCAGCTCCCTCAAAATTCCCCAATGGATCTGGCTGGAAGCTTGGTGAAACAGGTCATTCGTAATCAGTGATTTCCACGAGACTGGCCCGTTCTGGGCGATCACATGTGTCACCCGATGGTCCAGGGCGCCGGCGAACACGGCCCAAGTCGCGCCCATATCCTTGCCTGCCACCCATACCTCGCCAAGGGTGGAGGCGTGGTCAACCGCCCGCAGCACATCCCGGACACGCATGGCGAATAAGGAATCCCCGAGAGCCCACGCCATCATATTCAAAGCCATGTCGCGATTCATCAGATGGTGGTAAGGGACGCGGAAGCCCCGCCGGGGAATCCGGGGAGCCATCGCTCCGATTCCGCGCACATCCACGGCCAGAACTATGTATCCCTTGGCGGCCAGCTTTTCCGGTGTTGGATCGGGCGGGGCGGGGTCTTCCACATCGTCGCCAGTGGTGACGGGGTCGAGTTTTGTCACGTCACCCGACACGTAAACAACCACCTTGCCGTTCGGCGACACCGGGTTGACAAGTTTGGCGGGGAGCCGGATGCCTGGCTCGCAGGGAATTTGAAGGCCGTCAATTCTCAAATCGCCAACCGTGGTCGAATTCAGAATGATGGCCGGTTCCCGCTTTCCGGAATGCGGGCGGATGACGCTTTGCAATCGTTCCAATGTCAGCTTGGCGGGTCGGATTTCTGCCGCCCGGTCCCGGATCAACTCATAGGCGGATTTGCCGGGACATGTTTCGCGCAATCCAGTAATCGGGATAACATCGGTTTCCGCTTTCGGAGACCCGTGTGTCTTGAACCATTGGGAGAACCATGCCACTGTTTCAAGGCGCAGACGGGCGGGCCAAGTTTGTGAACTGTCAGCGGATTGCACGCCGAATTTGCCGGGCTCGCCGGACAACCGGTAGCGTTCCCGAAGGTGCTCGATGGCGGAATCAAAGCCAGTGTCCGGATTCTCCCGCAATACGAGTAGGGGGCGTGGGGTTAGGGCCGCGAAGGTCTCGCACACGTCGATTCCGCGCATCGCGGCACTCGGTAGGTACTCCTGGGTGTCGTCGACCACAATCCAAGTTGTTGGATCCGGTGGCCACCGGTGTCCGAAACGCGCGGCATGCAGAACCGCGCACCCGATCCGCTCGTCCATCGCGCAGAGTAGCGACGATTCGGCACCGTTGTCGGAATGATCGGCACAGCCGATCCGTGCGGCATCCACCTCGGGGCGCGTCATCAGGTAGTCGACCGCCGCCATGCCGTCCTCGACCTGCCACCCCGCTATGGATTCGCCCAGCAGCGCAAGCTTGTTCCCAATAAGAGCGTGCTCGAGCGATGTCGAAAGAAGGCCGTCGAACTTGGCACCAGGCTCCGACCATCTCTGCCGACGCGGGCCCTGGCCGATTGGATCGTAGGAGAGCACTACAAAACCGGCGCGCACGAGATCGAAGGCGATTTGTTGGTAGTCGCCCATCATGCGGTCGGGGTCGAAATGGCCGCGTGGCATGACGATGGCCGGAGCCTTGGCCACGCCTGACGGGACCCAGATGTTTGCGGTGACCCAGTAGTCGGGGCGGCTCTCAAAGAGTACGTTCTCGACGCGATAGCCAGCGCGCATTGTCGTTTTCGCCACACGGGACGCCCGGGGCGCGGGTGGCGGATACGGACCGGTGATCTCTCGGAGCACACGCCGGATTTCGGCGGGCGACGGTGGCACTTTCGGACGCGCAGCTTCCAGCCGCTGAGTAAAGTACTTCAGCAGCATGTCCGGAAGGTCCCCCGACTGGGCGTTCAGGCTGGACGCGCCAGCGGCGACGGCGGATGCAAGGAAGAACTCGCGCCGGTTCATCATTTGCGCGTCCACGGTCCCCGGTGCCGGTTTGTCCGTTCTCATTGCAGTTCCAGTTCTCCCGCCAGTTTGCGGCCCAAGACGCTTTCGGGGTGCCGATCCAACAATTCTGACACGACGGATTTGGCCTCGTCGCGCTGGTTCATGAT
>CAIYDY010000270.1 GCA_903925015.1 uncultured Acidobacteriia bacterium | reverse complement strand
TGTGGTGATGTGGTGGTGTGGTGATGTGGTGGTGTGGTGGTGAGGCCGGACGAGGGATTGCACGTCAGGATCGGATTCAACTGGATGTTCGAGGTGCCCAGGATCGACGCGTTGCTCACGTTGAACTGGGTGCCGGGAACCTTGTAACCATTCAGGTTCATGCCGAAGTTCTGGCCCTGGAGTCCGGTGAGGTTCGGACCGCTTTCCACCTGGGTAATACCCGAGAGCTGCCATCCGTTCGCCAAGTAGCCCAACGCCTTGTTGCGTGTCGGGTTCCCCAACTCGACCGAGTAGGCCGCGTTGAAGATGTGGGTTCGGTTGCTGTTCTGAACGCCGTAGTTGTTGGCCAGGTTGAACGAATCGAGCGACGGATTGACGATTCCCATCGCCTTGCCGAATGTGTAGTTCATGTTGATGACGTAGCGGCCCTTGGTGCGGACCCATGTGGCCTGCAAGGCGTTATAGTTGGCGTAGGTGCCGTTGGTGGCCAGTCCGAGGTCGGAGAACCCTTTCAGCGGCCGGAAATCGTTCGCCGTTAGACTGTTCGGATCGACCCCGCCATTCTTGGACGAGAGCAGGGCTCCAACCGGGACCAGGTTGATATTGCTGCCTGCGCCGGAGGAGTACGCCAGATCGCGGCTACGGTTGCCGACGTAGGCCACTTCGAGTAAGCTTGACCACGGCGTGCGCTGGGCAACGGTGAAGCTGTAGCTGTCGGTGTACGGTTGCTTGTTGTCCTTGGAGTCGACCGCTGCGGGCGAAAGGGCCGCAGCAGCGAAATTCAGGGAGTCGAGCTGCCGTGCCAGCAGCGGGCCGCCGCCTGCGCCCTGGTTGTTGCCGAGCGAGACGCTTTGAACGCCCGACGCAACATCCAGGCCGCTGGTGAACTGGCCGGAGTGATAGTAGAACCGGCCCCAGCCGCCGCGGAGGACAGTCTTGCCCGTTCCAAACAAGTCATACGCGAAGCCCAAGCGGGGCTGGATCAGAGCGGCCCGACCGGGGAAGCCGGTCAGCGGGACACTTGGATCGCGCTTGTGCCAGACGAATCCGCAGTAGTCGGTCGGGGCGCAGGAGGACTTGTACTTCGAGTAGTCGAAGATTGAGTAGCCCGCACCGGTGCGATCCGTCCACGGCGTGAAGTGGGTGATCCGAAGTCCCAGATCGAGGGTCAGGCGCTTGTTGACCTTCCACGAATCCTGCACGAAACCTTCCCAAGTGGAGTAGGAGATGTCGTTGATCCGGTTGAAGCTGGTTTCTGAATAGCCGTTGAGGTTGCCCATCACCAGATCGGCATATTCGTTGCCGAGGGTGTTGGAGTTGCCGTTCCATACCTGCAACTGGCCGTTGGTGTTGTTGTTGGCTGGCTGCGAGTTGCGGATCCATTCCCAGAACACGCCCGCCTTAATGGTGTGCTTGCCCCAGACCTTGGAAACGGTGTCGCTGAAGCTGGGCAGCCACTTGTCGGCATAGAGGCCCTGGCTCGCGCCGCCCGCCTCGAATCCGCCGGGGTTGAAGACGACCGAGGCTTCCTGGTTGGTCCAGCCGAGTCCGCCGAAGGACGGAATCTGCGGGATGCCGTTTTTGTAGAGGCCCTTGTAGTTGTAGCCCACCTTGGTGCGGTCGACCTTCGAGGGGTCCTGGAAGACGTTCGGGAAGCCGATGTAGGTGTAGCCGAAGACGAATTCGTTCGTCATCGACGGGCTGAAGACGTGGGTGACCGACGCCGTGATGGAGTCGGACTTGTTCTTGCCTTCGACCGGGGTCGGATAGGGGACTTGGTCGTTCTGACGCCACCACAGGCCCACCGGGAACTGCTGCACTTCGCGCTGCATGTTGTAGCGGACGAACAGCTTGGTGGAATCGCTGATGTTGTAGTCGACGCGGCTCATCCACTGGGTGCTGTTCTGATTGAAGGTTTCCGCCTGGACGTAGTTGTAGCCACCGTTGGAGTTCGGGTCGGCGTTCGGCGTCGGGTAGAGCTTCATCAGCGCCTGCATGTTGGGGTCCAGCACGGAGGACGGGATGATGCCGCCCGGGTACTTGGCCATGTTGGCGGCGTTGAGAGCGCCTGGAGGGCCTCCGGATGCCGTGATGTTGCCTTCCTTGGCGATCTCGGAGGGCGAGAAGTTGCCGCCGATCTGGCCCGCCGTGGGAACCGTGGAACGCAGTAGGCCGGTGTCGAGGACCTGGTAGAAATACTCGTAGCCAGTGAAGAAGAACAACTTGTCGCGGTTCTTATTGAACTTGGTGCCGGGGATCAGGACGGGCCCGCCGAGCGTGCCGCCCGGATAGTAGTACTTGTTTTGGGGCTGGGTCTGGCCGTTCTTGTTGAAGAGCCAGTCGTTGGCGTTGAGCGAATAGTTGCGGGCGTAGAGGAAGCCGGAACCGTGGAAGTCCTTGCCGCCGGATTTGGCGACCGAGCTGATGACGGCCGGGCCCTTCTGGTTTTCGGCGCTGAAATTGGAGGTCAGCACCTTGAACTCGGAGATCATGTCCGAATTCGGGTTGACGGGCGTGGCGCAGTTGCAGCCAGGGTCGGAGACGTGTGCGCCGTCGGCAGTGATGTCGAGGGAGTTGTTCGGCAGCCCGTTGTAGGAAAAGGCGCCGTTGAGCGGGCTCTGGCTGCCGCCGTCGCCGTTTCCATTGATGCCGATGGTCTCGCCGGTGAAGGCCGCCTTGTTCGACGTGCCGTTCTGGATGCCGAAGCCAG
>CAIYDY010000269.1 GCA_903925015.1 uncultured Acidobacteriia bacterium | reverse complement strand
GGCCAGGGAGATCCGGATGGAATCGAAATCGGCGATGATATTCGCGCGGTCGTACGGAGAGGATCGCATATATTAGGCTCCCGGTTCCTTCGTCATCACTACAACTAGTCGGCTGCGAGTGCCGTGTCTTCGGGCACCTCGCGGAAACGCTTCATCAGTTCGACATCGAGACAGAGCGACTGCAATTCGCGGATCAGCACGTTGAACGACTCGGGCACACCCGGCTCGATCGCCGCCTCGCCCTTCACGATCGCCTCGTAGATCTTGGCGCGACCGTAGACGTCGTCCGACTTGGCCGTCAGAAGTTCCTGCAGGATGTAAGCGGCACCGTAAGCTTCCAGCGCCCAGACTTCCATTTCACCGAAACGCTGTCCGCCGAACTGCGCCTTGCCGCCCAACGGCTGCTGCGTGATCAACGAATACGGTCCGATGGAGCGCGCGTGGATCTTGTCGTCAACCAAGTGGGAGAGCTTCAGCATATAGATGTAGCCCACCGTCACCGGCTGCTCGAAAGATTGTCCTGACATGCCGTCGTACAGCAAGGTCTTGCCCGACGAGGGCAGCCCCGCCTTGGCCAGCATTTCCTTGATGCCCTTTTCAGTCGCACCGTCAAATACAGGCGTTGCGAACTGGACACCCAAAGCCTTTGCAGCCCACCCCAAGTGGGTTTCAAGAATCTGACCCACGTTCATACGGGACGGAACGCCGAGCGGGTTCAATACGATTTCCACCGGGGTTCCATCGGGGAGGTACGGCATGTCCTCTTCCGGAAGAATCCGGGAGATCACACCCTTGTTCCCGTGGCGACCGGCCATTTTGTCGCCAACGGAAAGCTTGCGCTTCATGGCGATATAGACCTTGACTAGCTTGATCACACCGGGGGGAAGCTCGTCGCCCTTCTTGAGCTTGGCGATCTTCTCGTTGGTAATCTTCTCCAACACGGCGATCTGCCGCATCGTCATTTCCTCGATCTCGTCGATCTGGTCGTTGACGCGCGCATCCCTCGAGTTGAGCTTGACACGCTTCAAGTCCTTGGACTTGGTCTTCTCAACTGTGTCCCGGTCGAGAATGGTGCCCTTGGACAGAATCTTCTTATTGGTCTTTTCGTCGTGGAGGTCGGCGACGACTTCCTTGTCCTCGAGCAATTTCGCCAAACGCTTGGCGCGCTCGTCGGTCAGGATGCGGATTTCGTCGTTGAGGTTGCGCGTGAGGCGTGCAACCTGAGATTCCTCGATGCGGCGCGAACGCTCGTCACGGTCGGCACCTTTACGGGAGAAGATTTTGCAATCGACAACCGTGCCTTCGATCCCGGGAGGGCAGTAGAGGGACGCATCCTTCACGTCGCCAGCCTTCTCGCCGAAGATCGCCCGGAGCAACTTCTCTTCCGGAGTCAACTGGGTTTCACCCTTCGGTGTCACCTTGCCGACCAGGATGTCGCCGGGCTTGACGGTTGCGCCGATCCGGATCACACCGGACTCGTCCAAATTGCGCAGGAACGAATCGGCGATGTTCGGGACGTCGCGGGTGATTTCCTCTGGACCCAGCTTGGTGTCGCGGGCTTCGATTTCGAACTCCTCAATGTGGATCGAGGTGTAGTAGTCTTCCTTGATCAGCTTTTCGCTCACCAGGATGGCGTCTTCGAAGTTGTAACCGCGCCACGGCATGAACGCCACCAGCACGTTCCGGCCGAGTGCCAGTTCGCCCATGTCGGTGCAGGGACCGTCTGCCAAAACCTGGGTCTTGACAACGCGCTGCCCCTTGGCCACGATCGGCTTCTGGTTGATGCAAGTGTTCTGGTTGGAACGCTTGAACTTGGTCATTTGGTAAATGTCGGCACCGACTTCGCGCGACATCTGGCCTTCGTGCGCCCCGCCGTCCACACGGACGATGATGCGCTCGGAATCGACCGAGTCCACAATTCCGGAACGGCGGCAGAGGATGACGGCGCCGGAATCGCGGGCCGTAACATATTCCATGCCGGTTCCAACGTAGGGGGCGTCGCCACGGAGCAGCGGGACCGCTTGGCGCTGCATGTTCGATCCCATGAGCGCGCGGTTGGCGTCATCGTTCTCAAGGAACGGGATCAGGCTGGCTGCGACCGAGACAAGCTGCTTTGGGCTGACGTCCATGTACTGGATGTCGTCGCGGCCCTTGAGGACAAAGTTGCCCGCTTGGCGCGCGTTGGCCAAGTCGGGAATGATCCGGGCATTCTCATCCAAGGGCACGTTGGCCTGGGCGGTGACATACTTGTCTTCCTCCCAAGCGGAGAGGTAGTCGCAGTGGGCCTCGAATTCGGCCAATTTACGGTTTGTGCCCGAAGACGCGTTTTCCGCCGCCAGGATTGCGTTCGCCTCGTTGATTTCCTCGCGGCGCATGATGTCGCCGACCTTGAAGGGAGTATCGCCGGGGTTGGCAATCTTGACTTCGTCAATCACGATGCCGTGCACAACACGCTTGTAGGGGCTTTCGATAAAGCCGTAGTCGTTGATCCGGGCAAAGCACGAGAGCGACGAGATTAGGCCGATGTTCGGACCTTCCGGCGTCTCAATCGGGCAAATGCGGCCGTAGTGGGTCGGGTGGACGTCGCGGACTTCGAAACCGGCGCGTTCGCGCGACAAGCCGCCCGGTCCAAGGGCTGACAGACGCCGCTTGTGCGTGATCTCCGACAGCGGGTTGGTCTGGTCCATGAACTGCGACAGCTGGCTGGAGCCGAAGAATTCGCGGATCGCGGCCATCACGGGCTTGGCGTTGACCAAGTCGTGCGGCATCGCGGTCGACATTTCCTGGTAGACCGACATCTTTTCCTTGATCGCCCGCTCCATCCGGACAAGGCCGATGCGGAACTGGTTTTCAAGAAGTTCGCCGACAGCGCGGACGCGGCGGTTGCCCAAGTGGTCGATGTCGTCGACGATCCCGATACCCTTGCGGAGCTTGAGCAGGTAGCGGATGGTGTTATTGAAATCCTCCGGGTGGAGGATGCGGGCATCGTAATCCGTGCCGTCAGCCTTGAAGCGCTTCGGGGTTTCCGGCGCATCGTGGATTTTGATGGAGAACTTCATGCGCCCGACGCGCGAAAAATCGTACTTGCGCGGGTCGAAGAACATGCCGTCGAAGAGCTGGGTGGCGGTATCGACGGTAGGTGGATCGCCCGGACGAAGCTTGCGGTAGATCTCGATCAGGGCGTCCTTCCGTGTCTTGACCGGATCCTTCCGAAGAGTTTGGGAGATAACCGTGCCGCAATCGTCGCGCTCGGGGAAAAAGATTTCGAACGATTCGATGCCCGCCTCGACCAGCTTGCCGATGAGGGCTGGAGTCAACTCCTGGTTGGCATCCACCATCACTTCGCCGGTCGACATATCGACGACATCGGCCGCTATGAAGGCACCTTCGAGGTCGTTGGCCGCAACTTCGGTCGCGGCAATGCCGTGCTTGCGGATTTCCCGCATCAGGCCAGTGGTGATCTTGCGCCCCTGGGCGACAACCACGTCCCCCGACGCGCCAACAATCGGATGCGACAGTTTTAGCCCGTGGAGGCTGTCATCAATATTCCACAGTAGACGCGCGTCCTGGATATTGACCTTGGAAACGCGGTAGTAGGTCCGGATGATGTGCTCGTCGGACTCAAGGCCGAGCGCGCGAAGGAACACGGAACCGTAGAACTTGCGCTTGCGGTCGATCCGCACGTACAGCAAATTCTTGGTGTCGTATTCAAACTCAACCCAACTGCCGCGGTACGGGATGATCTTGCCGAGGTAATAGCCCTGGCTGGCGACGCGCTCGAAGAATACACCCGGCGAACGGTGCAACTGGCTGACAATCACACGTTCCGTGCCGTTGATGATGAACGTGCCGTTGTTCGACATCAGCGGGATTTCGCCGAAGAAAACTTCCTGCTCCTTGATATCCCGAACGCTCTTCTGGCCGGACTCGGGATCCTTGGCGTAGACAGTAAGCCGTATGGTGACCTTGAGTGGAGCCGCGTACGTCATGCCGCGCTCCTCGCACTCGGCTTGGTCGTATTTCAGCTGAAGGCCGACCGGATCGCCGCACTTGTTGCAAAAAGTGACAATGTTGCGATTGAAGGTTCCGCAAACATGGCAAAGGATGTCGCCGGGGTGGAACGGATCGGTGCGGATGGTGGAACCGCACGACGGGTTTCGGCAGGTCGAGCGGAGGTGGTGCAACCCCTTGAGGTTGCCGCACTTGCACTCCCAGTTGCCGATGGAATAATCAACAAACTCGAGCGTACTGACGCCGCGGAAGTCGCTGATCGGAAACACGGACGTGAACACCGTCTGGAGACCGATGTCCTCGCGCTCGTTGGGAAGAAGGTCCATTTGCAGGAACTTCTCGTAGGATTTCTTCTGGACTTCGATCAGGTTGGGGATCGGGATCGCAGTCTTGATCTTCGAAAAATCGACTCTTTCGGGAGCAAGGGGATCGTGAGAAGACCCGCTGTAAGAAGACATAGGCATCGAGAACTCCGTTATCGACAGACGGGACGCTTAAAACGCCGCCGCCGGAAAACCAGAAACGCCAAAACCGGTAAAGCTTGTATCTAAAGATATGGCCCCGAAACCCAAGAGCCTAGAAATGGACAAGGACCGCAGCCAGCCCGACCGCGAGGCACACCCGCCGGGCAGTACACGGAAACCGCCGACCGAACGCCCGCCAAGTTGCAACCGCCACGGGAAATATGCAACGCTTAGTGTTTTGATCGGGAGGGATGCCGGGACGGAAACTGACCAGGGCAGGCAGGAATATAGTCCAGACGCGGAAAAACACACGACGAGCCTACGAGGGCAAAGATCGCCACCGTTCGTTGATACGACCGGAATGAGAACTGACTTCAAGGAATCCAGCGCCACCGTCACCAATCCGGCCCCAAACCGCCACCGTCCAACCCGCGCCACCCCCAGCTAGTAGAAGTTGGGGAGCGGACACCAAAATACAAGAGTAGCACCGACGGAGTCAATCCGTCAATATGCTACCGCAAAAAGGCTACAGGCGGTCGCGGCGTTGCCGCCGCGACCGCCATGCTAACCCGGTTCCCGTCACGTCCAGGCAAGTTCCGCGAGGAATCCGCCCACGTGACTACTTGACTTCGACAGTTGCGCCAGCGTCGGCCAGCTTCTTGCGAATGGCCTCGGCTTCGTCCTTGCTGACGCCTTCCTTGACAGGCTTCGGGGCACCGTCGACCAAGTCCTTGGCTTCCTTGAGGCCGAGGCTGGTGACGCCGCGCACTTCCTTGATGACGTTGATCTTGTTTGCGCCGGCAGCAACGAGAATAACCGTAAACTCGGTCTTCTCTTCCACCGGGGCAGCAGCAGCCGGAGCGGCTCCACCCGCAGCAGCCGCAGGGGCCGCAGCGGCGGCCGAAACGCCCAGCCGTCCTTCGAGCAACGTGACGAGCTGGGACGCTTCGAGCAGCGTCAAGCCCTGAATCTGATCCGCAATCGCGTTGATATCCGCCATGATCTTAAACTCCTCTTCTTGCCTAAATTCTTCTTGATGTAACTTTGATCAAACCTGCGGCCAGAAGCCGCCCGCATCCAGACCGGCATTGCCTTGGAACAATTGCCCCTAAGAACAAACACCCTGCCCGGCACCGCGTCGACTTCCAACCCACCCGCGCTTGTTTGGCCGCCGGACGCGGCCAAGAGCGCTCAGAACCCGACTAAATCAAAACTGCGTCCGGCGGCCCGGCATTGCTGCCTTGAAAGCGCTGCCTTGAAAAGCTTCTCGAATATCGCTGCCATGCAAAACTGCTGCTGCAGGGCGACGGCGAAAAGCTAAGCCGAAAACTTCTCTTCCTTGACGCCCTGGTCAATCACTACCGCAAGGTTACGGCCAACCGCTCCAAGCGTCGTTACCAACCGCTGGGCGGGCGCATTGATGAGATAGAGCAGCTTCGCGTAGATTTGCTCCTTCGGAGGCATGTTCGCGAGATCGGCGATGGCGCTGACATCCACTGCCCGACCCTCGACCAAGCCCGACTTGAACACAAACGCAGGATTGGTCTTGGCGTAGTCACGCAATGCCTTGGCCAGCGCAACGGGATCACCCGTTGTGTATGCCATCGACGTCATCCCCTTCAAGCCTGCGAGCACAGCATGTGCCGACAGACCCTCGGAAGCGACTTCGGCGATGTTGTTCTTAACAACTTGGTACTTGCCGCCCGCAGCCCGCACGGTCTTGCGAAGGTTGTAATCCTGGCTGACCGTCATTTTCTGGAACCCGGCAACGAAGATATTGTTCGTTACCTGCAGTTCCTCGCGCAGCTTCGCGTAATCCTTTTTTTTCTGGTCCCTGTTTTTCATTTCAGACTCCGGGATTTGCGGTACCGCCGACTAGGCGTTGGCGGCCGCGTCCTTGGCGGTCAGTTCGGTGACGTCCAGCGGAATGCCGGGGCCCATGCTAGAGCACAATGTGGCGCTCTTCACATATTTCCCCTTGGCTGCCGAGGGCTTGGCCTTCAGGACTGCCGCGATCAAGCTGCTGGCATTTTCCTGAAGCTTGACGGCGGAGAAACTTGCCTTGCCGACCGGGGCATGGATGATCCCGGTTTTGTCGACACGGAATTCCACTTTGCCGGCCTTTACTTCCAACACAGCCTTGGCAACATCAACTGTTACACTGCCTGTCTTGGGGTTTGGCATCAAGCCGCGGGGGCCGAGGATCTTGCCCAGTTTGCCGACGGAACGCATCATGTCCGGAGTGGCAATGACTGCGTCGTAGTCCGTCCAGCCTTCTGACTGGATCTTGTTCACCATGTCGTCGCCGCCGACGAAGTCCGCACCGGCCTCCAAAGCTTCGCGCTGCTTGTCGCCGCTGGCGATAACCAGAACTTTCTTGGATTTGCCGAGTCCATTTGGCATGACCACAGTTCCGCGGACCATCTGGTCTGCGTGTTTGGGGTCTACACCGAGGCGCATGTGCACCTCCACGGTTTCGTCGAACTTGGCGAAGCGGATCTTCTGAAGAAGGGGGATCGCCTGATCGAGGGGATAATCGCGCGCTTCAATTTGCTTGCGCGCAGCTTGGTACTTTTTTCCTGAGTTCCTTGGCATGTCTCCTCATTGGTGCCAACGGCTGCTTTTCCGTGATTCCCGGGCATTCCGGGCGGAGCGCACGCCTCCCACTGAGCCCCTTTCGGGGTACAGAAATCATGGTAGCACGCCTCGTTTCGATTTGGCAACTGCGATTTAGGATCCGCTGAGGCCTTGTGGCGTCGTTGGCCGCGTGATGAAGTAGATTACGAGGGCAACCAACAGGGCCGCGAATCCATAGACGATCAATTCCCGCTTGGTGCGTTTCCACTTCAGGCGCCGTCGGAGCTGCATGATCTTGCGCTCCTCGTGAGTCCGCATGCGCGTGGACTGCTCACCACCCCGGAAGGAGTAAAACCGCCGCTTGCAGGTACGGCACCGGTACGGAATCATCTGGAACAAGCGGTATAGACGGTCCACAGCGCCGCTCCGGTGGGAACGGTGGGCGTGGTGTTCGCTGCAATGCGGGCAAGTCATGGCGTGTTAGCCCTCCACACCGGTTACCCAAAACTGCCACCACCTCTTCGGTGGCATCGAAACGGTGCGTTCGCTGGAGACAAATCTACCTTCTATGATCCGCAGTGGGTTGTCCCGGAACAAAAGTATTGCGGTTTCGGCCCCATATTCCGCGGCCACAGCCTCGAAGGCCGCGTCGAGCCTTGGATGCCTATGCTCTGGGTCGTGGGCATCGCTCGCAACCACATGCACCAGTCCTTTTTTCAAAAAGGCGTGTGCGCTTTGGTGGGCACGCTTGCCAAAGCCGCCGAGAATTGAGAGCGCGGTGACTTGCACCAAGCATCCCGCGTCGACCCAACGCTCCACGCGCTGGGGCTCCTTCTGCAGGATCGGATTGCGCTCCGGATGGGTGACGATCGGGACAAGGTCGATGCCGAGCAGCCTGTCCAGCACCTTGCTCATCGAGCCCGAGATGTGAAGATCTGAGCACTCGACGAGAACGTACCGTTTCCCGTTGATGGAATATTTGGAAGGATTTTCGAGCGCCTCGGTTATGTTGTCGAAGCTCAGGTGGAGGTCGCATCCCCGGTGGATACGGGGGACTCCGCCGGTAAGTTCCGCGAGGCGCGCCATACGCTCCGCGATTAAGTCCGGACGGTATTCATATTCGCCGTTCGAGTGCGGGGTCGCCACAATATCGGTCGTGCCCGACTCCGCAGCGATCCGGAGCATCTCCAGGCTGACCGCCTCGGTTGGGGCCCCGTCGTC
Source organism: uncultured Acidobacteriia bacterium (assembly GCA_903925015.1). Lineage (GTDB taxonomy): Bacteria > Acidobacteriota > Terriglobia > Bryobacterales > Bryobacteraceae > BOG-234. The sequence continues at coordinate 11,220 of CAIYDY010000269.1, read as the reverse complement.
CATTCCCCAAAGAACATGGCTGTGTATATCGACCAATTAACAGGTTACGCGATTCGCCCTCGGAAGGGAACTGCTTGCCTCAAAGGACGGCCGAACGGGGATGGCATTGGAATCCGCCAGCCCCGACTCCAGCACGCATTGCAATTTCTCCGATGAACTTGCGGGAAAGTGTTACGGCGCCAAGCGTTCTTGTGGCGCATCAGGCCCAAACCGGTCAAGGCGCGGCAAGGATTAGGAAACGGGGTGCCGCAAACTGGGTCCGGAACGCGTTGCCTGCGTGACTTATTCCCTCCGTGTGAATTCCGTGTGGATCAAGTGCGCAGGAACGCAATCCGACCGCCATCCGTGCCAATCCAGATCAAGCCCTTATTGCCAATGGTTTGGAGGGAGGTCACGGAAAGTCAGCAGCAACCAATGTGACCAACCGCGGTCATCCGACCAATAGCCGCCGCAATGACGATTGCGGCGGGCGGCCCTACCTGTCCCGGAACTTCCATAGGATCTGGCGGAGAATTCCCAGTAGAAGGGGCGCATCACGGCGTGCAACCCGCAAGCGCCGAATCCACCTGCGGACTTTTTCGTGGGTGGATACCGCGGTAATCCGGTTGGTGTAGCCGGACTGGGCCAGCACGTCCAACAGCATCACGGTCAGTTGCTCGGCATGTGCGCCAGCGACGGACTCGAAGTTTGGGACATGTGCCTGGGAATCGCGGCGGACCCATTCATACAGGACGACTGCGACAGCCTGCCCGAGATTCATGGATGGCGTATCCGGTACAGTGGGAATGCGCACCAGTGCATGGCAGTAGCTTAAGTCCTCGTTCGAGAGTCCGAACTTCTCGCTTCCGAACAGAAACGCGACTCTCCCTGCGTGACCTTGCGCCCCGGCAACACCGGCCTCAAGGCGCTCGGCTGGCTGCATGGGAACCCGGTTATGCCCGGCGGTTGTGCCAACGACGAAGGTGCAGTCTCCGACCGCCTCGGCTACCGTGTCGAAAACACGGGCGGAACGGAGGACTTCGGCCCCACCCACAGCTGAAACAGCTTCACGGAAAGCCACGTCGTAGGGCGCAACCAAGCGGAAGTCGGAGAGGCCGAAATTCGCCACTGCACGCGCAGCCGCTCCGATATTCAACGGATTGCGGGTAGCGACGAGGACAACGGCGGGAGCTGGAACGGGTTCTGTCGAGATGAGTTCATTGTTCCACAGGCAACCATTCCCCGCAGTGCGCCAAGCGCGGTCCGTGCCCAGTGTTGTAGAATCGGGGTTGCGCAAGTCGGGCCCTGGGTCGTTCCCGTGTCGAATTGGGACGCGCTTGGTACGGCAACCGCTTCTAAGCTATAGTGGAGGGAAGTATGGAAGGTTCCGTAGATCACCGCGTAAAGAGCATCATCGTCGAGCAGCTTGGTGTCGATGACAGCCAAGTTGACAGCAAAGCGTCGTTTGTGGACGACTTGGGAGCCGACTCCCTCGACATCGTGGAGCTCGTGATGGCGTTCGAAGAAGAGTTCGGCATCGAGATTCCCGACGAAGAGGCGGAGAAGATCGCTACAGTCCAAGACGCGATCACCTACATTGAAGCCCATGCCGGCGCCAAGGCCTAGGCTTGTTGGCGAGGCTTGGGCCGAGCCCAGGCTGACGGTGCGGTGCCCGATCCGGGCCCTTGCACCAAAAGGAGATTGCTATTTCCCGCAGAGTCGTAGTTACCGGCGTCGGGTTGCTGACCGCGATCGGGGATAATACCGCGGAAACGTGGAATTCCCTGATGGAGGTGCGAAGTGGCATCTCCACAATCCAGTCGTTCGACGCGACTGCGTTTAATTGTCGGATCGCAGGCGAAATCAAGAATTTCGACCCTACGCGTTTTATCGAAAAAAAAGAAGTCAAGAAGATGGGACGCTTCATCCAGCTGGCCGTTGGCGCGGCCGAGGATGCACTGTCCTCCTCGGGGTTGATCGTGACCGAGGAGAATGCCGAGCAAGTCGGCGTTTACATCGGTAGTGGAATTGGCGGCTTCGAAGTAATCGAGCGGGAGCACCGTAACCTTCTCGAGCACGGGCCGCGGCGCATATCGCCCTTCTTTATCCCTGCGACGATCATCAATATGGCTTCGGGCTATATCTCCATCCGGACAGGCGCAAAAGGACCCAACTCAGCCACGGCTACCGCCTGTACTACCAGTGCGCATTCAATCGGGGACTCGTATCGCATCATCCAGCGCGGGGAAGCCGACGTGATGATCTGCGGTGGTGCCGAAGCGTGCATTACGCCCATGGGAATTGGCGGGTTTGCGGCAATGCGCGCCATGTCCCAGCGCAACGACGAGCCTCAGCGGGCGTCCCGTCCGTTTGATGCGGACCGCGACGGTTTTGTCGTCGGAGAAGGCTCCGGCATCCTCATCCTTGAGGAGCTGGAAACCGCTAAGAAGCGGGGCGCGCCGATCATGGCTGAAGTTGTCGGCTATGGAATGAGTTCGGACGCATTCCACTTCACGGCCCCTCCCGAGGACGGCGAAGGTGCATTCCGTGTTATGAGAAACGCGCTACGGGATGCCAAGCTCAATCCCGAGCAGATCGACTACATTAACGCCCACGGCACATCGACACCGCTAGGCGATAAAGCCGAAACGATCGCAATCAAGCGGGCATTCGGCGACCATGCAAGGACCCTTGCTGTGAGCTCGACCAAGTCCATGACCGGCCACCTTTTAGGCGGTGCGGGCGGATTGGAGGCCGGCATCGTGGTTTGCGCCCTGATGAACCAAGTTGCGCCGCCAACGGCGAACTTGGAAAATCCGGACCCCGCGTGCGATCTGGACTACATCGCCAAACAGCCCCGCCCAATGAAGCTGGATTATGCTCTTTCCAATTCGTTCGGCTTCGGCGGCACCAATGGTGCATTGATATTCAAAAGGTTTACGGAGTAAGCAAAAATCATGAAAATCGTTGTCGCCATCAAGCAGGTCCCTTCGAGGGATAGCCTGCTGAAGGTGAATGGCGAAGGCACGTGGATCGAGGACGCGGATCTTGCGTATGAGATCAATGAGCCTGACGCCTACGCCTTGGAGGCAGGTCTACAGCTGAAGGAAAAGGAAGGCGGCGAAGTCGTTGTAGTCTGTGTCGGTCCCGACCGCGCCAGCCAAACCATCCGGGAGGCGCTTGCCAAGGGTGCCGACCGAGCCATCCACATCGAAACCTGCGAGGAATCTGTCGGCGATCCGTTGGCTCTTGCGCGTGTCCTCGCCGCTGCACTTGGCCAGGAAAGCCCCGACTTGGTTCTGACGGGATTGCAATCGGACGACCTTGGCTTCGGACAGACAGGAGTAATCTTGGCGGAGGTGATGGGATTGCCCCACGCCACGATCGTAATGAATATCGAGGCCGCTGGAAACTCAATCACGGTGAAGCGGGAGCTTGAGGATGGCTGGTTCCAAAATGTCGAGATTCCCCTCCCTGCGCTGCTGACCGTTCAATCTGGGGCGACAAAGTTGAGGTACGCCACCCTGATGGGCATCAAGAGAGCCAAGACGAAGGAGGTAAAGCAGTTGGACATTTCCGACATGGACGCCGCCTCCGTGCCTACAATTCGGGTGTCGCGGATTTACCTGCCGGAAAAATCGAAGAAATCAATCCTGTTCGACGGTCCGGCCAAGGAATCGGCGGCGAAGTTGGTGGAGAAGTTGCGGTTCGAGGCGAGAGTCATATGAGCGGCGTATTGGCGGTGTTGGAGCTGGCGACTGGTTCCCACGGGGAACCGAAGCTGCATAAGATGGCGCTGGAGGCATTGGCGGCTGCCAAGAAGATCGGGGCTGAACTGGGTTTGCCGGTCTCCGCAGCAATCCTTGGAAGCGGGGCAGGCTCGGCTGCCGCAGCTGTTGCACAATTTGCGGTCGAGAAGGTGTACTTTCTGGACCACGCCTTGCTCGCCAACTATACCCCCGATGGTTTCGTGGTTGCGCTGGAGCAATTAATCGCGACCAGCGGTGCGCAATACGTCGTTTTCCCGCACACATACCAAGTCCGTGATTTTGCGCCCAAACTGGCGACTGCGATGGGGCAGGTACTTGCCAGCGACGTAGTTGGGATCCGTTCGGAGGACGGGGCGTTGGTCCTGGTCCGCCAATTGTTCCAGGGAAAAATCAACGCGGACTTGCAATTCCAAGGCGGCGGCCCGCATTTTGTTTCGGTACAGGCTGGCGCGTTTCGGGCGGATGGCTTGGAAACCGGCTCGGCGGCTGTCGAAACATTTCCGGTAGAGTTGAGCGCCGACCAGATCCGCACCAAGTCGATGGGGCTATTCCGAGAATCCTCGCGCGCGGTGGATCTGACGGTAGCCGACATTATCGTTTCAGTTGGCCGTGGCATCAAGGACGCAGATAACATTGGCATTGTTCAAGAGTTGGCGGACGCCTTGGGTGCAGAACTGGCCGCGTCCCGGCCAATCTGCGACAACGGCTGGCTGCCGATGGAGCGCCAAGTCGGAAGCTCGGGTCAAACGGTTGCGCCGAAGATGTATCTTGCCATCGGCATCTCCGGAGCCATCCAACATTTGGTGGGCATGAAGGGCTCAAAGACGGTGGTTGCGATCAATAAGGATCCTGAAGCCCCCATTTTCGAGGTCGCGGACTACGGAATCGTCGGAGACCTGTTCGAGGTTGTTCCAGCCTTGGTAGCCGAGCTAAAAAAATAAACATCGGTATCCCCCGGTACCGGTCGCTCTGCAAAATCTGCTAAAATCCAGATTGTCCGATTTGGCTAAACGGAGCGAGCCGAAAATGTTCAAAACAAAAGAGGAGTCCTTTGTGGAACCGCTGGGCGAACACTACACCAGCGGTGACGTTGCAAGGATTGCCGAGGTAAGCCTTCGCCAATTGCAGTGGTGGGACGAACAGAACGTGGTTTCGCCACGACAGGTCGGCCACCGCCGCGTCTATTTGCCCAAGGATGTAGCGGAAGTTTCTGTGATAGCCGAGTTGCGGCGCAAGGGGTTTTCACTTCAGAAGATCCGCCGGGTATTGAAGTTTCTTCAGCGTGAGATGGGCGAACGGCTTGAGACCGCATTCGAAACGAACACGGAAATCCATCTCTTGACCGACGGCAAGAATATTTACTTGGAGGACGAGCCCGGCCAAGTGATCAACCTCCTGAAGAATGCCACGCAGCCCATGTTTTTGGTTTGCGTCACAGACCAGTTGCGACGGTTCACGGCACTGCCAGCAAGCGCCGAGACCTCTCAAGCCTCAAACCCGGAATCAACCCAAGCTGGGCCTGCCCGCCGACCGGCTGCGTCGGAACGCGCACGGACAGCGGTCCGTCGCATAGCAAGAGCCAGCTAGCTATTGGCGTTCCCCCCCGTTCATGTCCTGGGGGTCATAGGGAAACAGCAACTGGTGCGCTGGCCCCGAATTTCACCGATTCCAGCCCTCCCTTTCGGCTTTTGTTGCTGTACAAATCGGCGTCCGCACGTGCGATCAGATCTTCCCATGATTCACCCTCCCGGCTCTCCGCGACGCCGACCGAGGCACCGACCACAACATCTACAGTACGCCCCGGAGGGCCAACCTTGTGTTGCGACGTCAGTCTAGCCCTCAGTTCCCCGGCTCGCTGTTGCGCGATCGGCCCCGTGCACCGGAGAACCACAAGAAATTCATCACCGCCCCAGCGACAAACCATGTCCAACGCGCGCACATTGTTCGCGAGCAGTCCGGCAAAGGAGCGAAGGACTTGGTCCCCGCAAGGGTGGCCCCATCTGTCGTTGATCTGCTTGAACCCGTTAAGATCGATCATCAGGACACTCAGCGGCTCGCGGTCACTGATTTGACGCTTTAGGCGGCTTTCCCCCTCCCCCCGGTTGACTAAACCCGTCAGTGCATCCGTGGAAGCTCGCTGCTCGGCCTGCTCCAGCCGCTCTTGGAATTCGTTGAGCCGGGTCTGCATTTCCTTCAGCGGCTCGCAGTTTTCAGGTGCCATGGAGGTGCCGAAATCCCGCAACTCGGCCACTTGCTTTGCGATATCCTCCCGGATCTTGGCCAAGTCATTGCCCTTGGAAACCAAGTGGAGCCGCACCGCGAACTGCTTTACCTTCGCCGATTGCCGGTCGCCGTGGCCAGCCAGCGTACCTACGGCCTCCGCCATGGACGATAACATTGCACGGAGGTCTTCCTCCTTGCGGCTTTGGCAGGCGGCAGCTTTGACCTGATAGTCGGCCAGGAGCGATGCGGCCGCGTCGCGGCAGTGCTCCAAGATCTCTGACTCCGGGTCCTCGGAAACATCCCGGATCAGGCTCCGGAGCGCGACCCGGAGCGACCCGGTAATATCCGGCGATACCTCTACCGCACATGCCGCCACATTCCCGAGTGTCGCCAGATAACATTGCAGAGCAACACGGAACCGTTTTTCGTCCCGTGCAAGTTTGTCCATGTTTTGTCTTAGCGAGATCATGTCGAACGATGGTTCCCGTCAGTTGGTCTATCGGCTGAACTGCGCGGAAGGTTTAGGCCTCACGCCAATTTTTCACGTCGCCCGCCTATTCCCGGAAGCCACGCGTCTCCTCCTCTCGAAAGACCATACGGGAGAGGCCTAGGCACGCTCGCAAATTGCGCTCCGAGACTCTACCCCCGATATCCGACGCAAAGCTGCTTCGCTGTTACGGTAGAAAGTTCGATACAATCATCCTCAGTAAAGGAATCCAGCACATGCAGCCCACCGACCGCCGCAATTTCCTAAGGACCGCGACCGGCACCGCCGCCGGACTTGCCTCAACCATCGGCAGCGTCTCCAGCCTGACCCAAACCGCATTCGCGGCTCCGCGCCCCGCGCCCGGTCGCGTGATCGGTGCCAATGACCGGATCAATATCGGCGTCATCGGCTGCGGTGGGCGCGGCACCGGAGTCTCCCGACAGTTCGCGGAGGCCGGCAAGACCGAAAATTGCCGCATCGCCATGGTCTGCGATGTCTACCAGAAGCGTGTCACCGCAAACGCCGAGCACCACAAGGTAAAGGGAACCCTCGACTACCGCGAAGTCCTCGACAACCCCGAAATCGACGCCGTCTACATCGCTACCCCCGACCACTGGCACGCACCCATCGCCATCGCAGCCATGGACAAGGGCAAGGACGTCTACCTCGAAAAGCCCATGGTGCACACCATCGCCGAGGCCCGCCAGCTCGTCAGCACGGTTCGCGAAACCAAGCGGGTCCTCCAAGTCGGCTCCCAAACCACGTCCGGCGACCAGTGGGCGAAGGCCAAGAAGGCCATCGCCGACGGCATGATCGGCGACATGATCATGAGCCAGGGTTCGTACCACCGCAACTCGCTCGACGGCGAGTGGAATTATCCGATCGACAACGCCGCCGGCCCCACGGGCAAGGGCGACGACTACCTCGACTGGAAGATGTGGCTCGGCAACGCCACGCCGCGCCAGTTCAACCCCGACCGCTTCTTCCGCTTCCGTAAGTACTGGGATTACTCCGGCGGCATCGCGACCGATCTGTTCTACCACGTTGTGGCCCCGATGAACATTTGCTGGGGCGAGCCCCAGTTCCCCTCCAAGGTGATGGCGGGCGGCGGGATCTACGAATTCCACGACGAGCGCGAGGTGCCCGACACCTTCCACCTGATCGGCGACTACCCGAAGGGCCATTCGCTCGTCCTGAGTGCGTCGCTGGCGAACTCGCAGCATATTCCGGGTCTGATCCGTGGCCATGCCGGCTCGCTCACGATGGTGGAGCACGGGAAGTTCGAGAGCTACAGCCCGTATATTTCGGTGCGTCCGGAAAAGCGGGGCAAGCAGTACGTGGACACGTCGTGGCCCAGCCGCTTCGGGACCGAAGAGGAAGTGCGCATCAATGTTCCCCAGGAGGACATCATGCAGAAGCATATCGCGAACTTCCTGAGCTGCATGCGGACGCGCCAGAAGCCAACTCTGGACGTCGAAACTGGTGCGCGCGCCCAAGTGCTGATCACGATGGCAGTGATGTCGTACCGCCAAGGCAAGGTGCTCTACTTCAACGAGAAAACTTGGCAGGTCACCGACCACCCGCCGGTTGCGTAGGTCTAGACCAGCAATACGTCGGGAATATCGATCAGCTCGTCCCAGTGAAGCGCGTAACCGAGAGCGCGCTTCACTGAGGCGACCTTGTGGACTGGAAGCTTCGAGATCCTCTCAGCCAAGTGAACCTTTGAAATGGTCCTGACGTTGTCCAAGTTGGCCACGCACGGCTTGGGCATACCCTCTTCTGAGCCCAGCCGGACTTCAATCGGAATATTTCTGATCGTCGTAGTGATTTCTGCAGCGAGGAACTTGTTTAGAACCCCATAGGCCTCGTTCCGACTCAAGAGGAGGACTGGACGCCGCCCCGCAGGCTGGGGCAGTTCCGCCCACCAGATTTCATACTGCTTCAAGAATTCCAAGCCTCCGCGTTCGACCAGTCATCAGCGTCGGTTGCGGCATCAGGCTGGAGCCGGTACGCTTTGCGGATTTCTTCAAATTCGCGGCGGCGGATGGCATCTTTGACCGCTTGACGCACGAACTCGGCGCGCTGGCGCTTCTGGGCGGGAGCGATCCTGTCCAACGCCTCAAGCAGGGGGGCATCGAGCTGGATCAATATGGAAGGCATCTGGCCTCAACTATATCATTGGTCAATATCGAGGTGCCCCCTGGAAAATTGACCGGACGCCCAGAGTATGGCAGACCACGAAGGATTTGCACCCAGATCTCTTCAGCCGTGGTCCTAAAAGTTGGATCAACGGTGAATTCTGGATCGGCAGTGATAGAATCGGCCCATGCTTGTTGTCACGAGAGTATTCTTCTCCTTCCAAACCTGGATTGGCCAGAAAACAAACAAAGAGGCCATCGAAGCCGCGTTGGAAAAGGCCAAAGAGGATCTGAAGGCTACGATAACTCTGGAGTGGAGTGTAGCCACGACAGATATGCCGGGGGCCAAGAATATCTTCGATGAGATTCAAGAGAAGATTCAGAACGCGGATATCTACTTTGCAGACATTACGGAGGTAGCTCAGAAGGAAAACCGGTCACTTCCCAATCCCAACGTCCTGATCGAAGTGGGATACGCTATCGGCGAGGTTGGATGGAACAGAATGGTGCTGTTCCTGAACTCGGCCCATGGAAAGATGGACTTCGTCCCGTTCAACATCCGAAACAACCGGATTTCCAGGTACAACCTCTCCCTCTCTGACGAGAAGAACATGGAGAAGGTTGAGAAGCTTCATAAACTCGTAAAAGACGCCATCGAGGCGATTATTAAGGACGCGCCAAAACGCCCTTCGGAACTGAGGAACGTACCGATAGAAAAACTTAGGCACGATTCCGGCGTCAGGAATATACGGCGACTGCTGAGCCGATGTCACCTGCCGAGTATTCAGACAGACTTGAAAATTAGGCCTGATTACGCCTTGTGGGCTGCACTGGATTCTTGGGACCATCTGGAGACTACAGTCTCTGACTATGTCTTCAACGTACATGATGATCAGCTCAAGAAGGCATTGAAGGAACTTGAAAAATGCTCGCAACAGATCAACAGGTATGGTCATGCCTATCAACTAAGCCCCAACGGGGGTAAGCTAAAGCTCAGGCCCGACTTGCCGTCAAGTCCGAGTTTGGATGAAGAGCGGAACCAAATCGCCGAAACATGCCAAAGCGCTCACATAGCCATCGTGATGATGCGGGACCGCATCATCGCTGCGTTTCCAGAAATTGACTTAGCTGATCTCAGCGAACAGGCATGGCAAGACTACGTCCGCAGAAACCCGGATGAGTTCTGCCCTACGGCAACGCCATCACCGTAACCGACGAGGCCGCGCTCCCACTCCGGTATACCCGCTCCGTGGCCTTCTGGAAATCCGACGCCTTGGCCTCCGAAATCTTCATGAACTTCTGCGGATTCAAGTCGCACAGGGGGAACCACGAACTCTGCACCTGCACCATGATCCTGTGTCCGGCCCGGAAGGTGTGGAATAGGTCCGGCATCTCGAATTCCACCTTGTCCATCTGGCCGGGCACGAACGGTTCCGGCTTTTCGGTACTCTTGCGGAACTTGCCCCGGAACGGTTCGCCGCGCAACAGCTGTTGGTAACCACCCATCTTCGTATATGCCGGCTGGTCGGGTGAATCGGGGTAGTCACCCGGATACACGTCGATCACCTTGACGATAAAATCCGAATCCGTCCCCGTCGTGGAAACGAACAACGACGCCTTCAGCGGCCCCGCGATGCGGAAATCCTCCGTCAGGGGCTCGGTTTCATACGTCATCACGTCGGTGCGTGACGCCGCAAACCGCTGGTCCTCCACCATGTAGTTGTACGTCATACGCCCTGTCACTTCGGGCGTGAACGGCACAGGCTTGTTTGGATCGCTGATGTACTCGTCAAACGCACCGGCGCCATCCGGCTTGGCAAATGAGAGCGCACCCTTCTCCCGGAAGTACAGCGTCTTCGGCTGGGCCTCTTTCGGCGGCCAACTCGCGAACTTGTGCCATTCATCGCGGCCGGTTTCAAAAACGTACGCCTTGGGCAGCTTTTCGCCCTCGCCCTTGCCCTTCAGGTACCAAAGGAAGAACGGGTACTCGATCTTCTCCTGGAAGAACTTCGAAGTCTCGTTCTTGAAGCGCGCATTTCCCAGCCGGTCCCCAGTCCCGCGCGACCACCCACCATGCGACCAAGGCCCCTCCACAATCCGGTTCTCGGTCTGCGGGCTCTGTTTTTCGATTCCCCGGAACACGGCCAACGGACCTAGAACGTCCTCGGCGTCGAACCATCCGCCCACGGTGAGCATCGCGGGCTTCACGCCCTTCAGGTACTGCACCGGATTCCGCGACTTCCAATAGGCATCATTCACGTCGTGGTCAACAATTTCCCGCCAGTACTCGATCTTGCCGTGGAAGTATTTCTCATCGGCATTGCCGAGCGGGCCCATGCGGCGGAAGAAATCGTAGCCGTCCGGCGTACCCATGTCGTACTGCGGACCGCCTTTGAGGTAGTCGGGGTTCTTTTCCTGACCGAATCCGGAGAAGAAGCCGAAGGCGTGCGGGAGAAAAAAGACCCCGTTGTGGCGGAAATCGTCGCCAGTGAACCAGTCCGTGACTGGAGCCTGGGGGGAGGCGGCCTTCAAAGATGGATGAGCGTCGATTGCGCCCATGGTCGAGTAAAAACCAGGATAAGAGATGCCGAAAATGCCAGCCTTGCCGTTGTTGTTCGGCACG
>CAIYDY010000268.1 GCA_903925015.1 uncultured Acidobacteriia bacterium | reverse complement strand
GTGCCGTTCTGGATGCCGAAGCCAGGCATGATTTTGATGAACTCGGCGGCGTTGCTGCCGACCGAGACGTAGTTCTGCAGCTCCTTCGTGGTCAGGGTGGATGACTTTTCACCCGAGTCCACCGGCACCACGGCATCCGCCGCGCTGCTGACTTCGACAGTTTCCGTTGTGGCACCGACCTTCAGCGTCACGTTGATGTTGCGTTTTTCACCGCCGCCCAAGGCGATGTTGTTCACCTTGACGCTTTCAAAACCCTTGGCTCCGATGGTGAGTTCGTAATTGCCCGGCGGCACGGATACAAAGGTGAAATAACCTTCGCCGTTGCTAACTGTGTCCCGGAGCGAGCCCGACTGCATGTCCCGCAGCTTGGCGCTGGCTTGGGCAACGAGGGCTTGCGACGGGTCTGAAACTACGCCTGTCAGGGTGGCGTAAATCGACTGTGCTGACAGGTTTCCGGCCAACAGGGCCGTGAAAGCGGCACCGGCCAGAAGCCTGGCGCACGCTGTTTGGGTCCATCTCTTCATGGGCGATTGTTCCCCTTCATTCTTGATATACCCCTTGCTTGGCGGCCCGAAAGGGTCTGGAGACGATATTTTGGGCCGTTCCCGGATGGTATTAGAGCCAGCTTCCGGGGAGAAGGCTAATCCGGTTAACGGTCTGAAAGAGGCTTTGTTTTCAATCACGTTAACGAGTGGTGCCCCATCCATGGGTAGGGTTTCCGCTGGCCGTGGTGCCGCGTGCCCGAGGCCCTGTTCGGATTGCATCGTTTCAACGGGCCTGCCGGGTTCCGCCGATCCTGGTACTGGGTCGTTCAGTCCATCCCGGACCGCGTCGGCTCGACCGTTCGCTCCCCCGATTTCCGATTCCACGGGACGGTAATTTGCAAGTGGCTGAAAGGAATGATACAGCCCGGTTACGTTAAGGGGGTTAACGGAACTGATTTCGAACGTTAACGCGACCTCTTGAGTCGGCACACCACCTTCGATATACTCCAACAGATGGTGGGCAGCGTATGCCCACTCGCCCTGACATGCGGACTGCTACAAGTGTCGATCTCGAAAAGCTGGAGTTGGAAGCCGTCCTGGCTTCGGGCATCTTCACGCGTGCGCCAAACCTCGAGAACCTGCTCCGCTATGTCTGCTCCAAATACTTTGATGGCTTGGCCGGGGAGATCAAGGAATACAATATTGCCGTCGAAGCGTTGGGGCGGCCCCCGGAATTTGACCAAAAGCGGGATTCCATTGTCCGCGTTGAGGCGCACAAATTGCGCAAACGCCTCCGGGAGTATTACGAAAAAGATGGGGCCGACCATGCGATCCAGATCGAAATCCCTCCTGGCCAATACACTCCGCATTTCATAACCGTTGCGCGGTCGGCTGCGGTTGTTGTGGCCGAATCGCCTTCGACCGTGCCCGATCCGGTCCCCGTTTCCATTCCCACCCGGGAATTGGCTGTGGTCCAGGATGTTGTCGATGTGCCGAGTCCGGTTGCTGTGCCAGCGCCGCCGCCTCTTCCGAGATTCAACCGTGTCACCCTGCTTCTGGTGGCGGCGGTGCTGGCCTTGGGACTCGTTGCCGGTTTGGCGCTTCGCAAACAACCGGAACCTGTGGAAAAGATCGCCGTGGTGGCCCCTGCTGTTGTTCCGACCGGTGAGGACGTCAGGATTCTGGCTGGAGTGGAATCCGGCAGCTACACGGACGTGTTCCAGAACGTCTGGTCGGCGGACCGCTATTTCACCGGTGGCAGCGTGGACGCATCACCGAGGACTCACCCCTTCCGGGGCACCGGCGACCAGGAGATCTACAAAAAGCGCCGGGAAGGTGTGTTCCGGTACGAGATTCCGCTCCACGCTGGTCCCTGGGAGCTGCGACTCCACTTCGCGGAGGCGGTTTTCGGCAATGAGAACGTTGCCGGTGGTGGCGAGGCATCGCGTGCTTTCGCGGTAAACGCCAATGGCAAACCGTTGATCGCGGATCTGGACGTAATCCGCGATGTTGGCCCCGGCGCGGCCGATATTCGGGTGTTCAAGGATGTCCGACCGGGTGCGGACGGCAAACTCCACTTGGAGTTCCAGCCGATCAGCAATGCTCCGTTCGTGAATGCAATTGAACTGGTACCCGGCGTCCCCGGGCGGCTGCGCCCCATTCGCTGGATCGCGCACGACCGTGGCTACAAGGACACCGCCGGGCGGATGTGGGAGCCGGACAAGGCGGCGTTAGGGGGCCTCCTGATCTCGCGCCCGGAATCGAAGGCCGCAGGTCCGGACCCGGAGCTGTTTCGTGGCGAGCGCTATGGAAACCTCGCCTACGTGATTCCCGTGGCCGAGGGGAGCCGCTACACCGTCAACATGTACTTCACCGAGAGTTGGTTTGGGAAGGGCATGCCGGGCGGCGGGGGCAACGGGAGCCGCGTCTTCGACATCCTGATCAACGGGATGGCGGTTCGGCGGAATTTGGACATTTATAAGGAGTCGGGTGGTCAGGGGCGGCCACTGGTTGTGACGCAACACTCGGTGGAGAGCAACGCCCAGGGGAAGATCATGATCTCGATGCCTCCGTCGCGCAACTATGCTTGCGTGAACGCTATCGAGGTTTTGGACGAGTCGAAGTAGTTTTTGCCGCCGACCTTATGGCAGCTTCCAACGCCGCAGCGTCGAACTCCTCTTCTATTAGCGCGCTTGCGTACAGAATCGTGCCGTCCTTGGAGATTAGGTACACTCGGCTGGGCCAGGCGTCGTATGCCTTTTCCGCCGCGTCGTCCAGCGAATCCACCACGGCGGGAAATTTCAGGTGCAGGCTGCGCTGGCACATCAGGGCGTATTCGCCCTTTTGTGCCGCGGAGGTCGCGGGTGCCATTTCGACGTGGTCGCGCTCGTTGATGGTGGATTGCCACTGGTCCGTGGAATGGGCTTCGCGGATGTAGACCTGCAGGAAGGCCACGTCCTTGGCCATGGTCTCGGAAAGGCGGTTCAGGACAGGTGCGGCTTTGCGGAAATTCGGGCAGCTGTAGCTCCCGAACGCTAGCACCGTGGGTTTGCCGGGCTCGGGCGACGTGATTTCCACCTTGCGGCCGCCATCGTGGCCGGCCAACGCCATGCGTGGTGCACGTTTCCCGGCTGCGAGCCCGGAGGCCTGTGTCTTCGGTGTGAATTTTGCGGCGAGCGCCGCCTCGGCTGCGGCTTCCTTCGGCTTTCCAGACTTGATGTAGACTTCGGCGAGCTTGGCGTGCGCGGCCCCATAGGTCGGGGACTCCTTGAGCACGGCCTCCAGCAGCGGCTGCGCCTCCTTGGGACGGCCCTGCGCCAACACCGACTGTGCGACGCCGAACTTTGCCGCGAGCGACTTGGGCCGCAACAACATGGCCCGGCGCAGAAGTTCTTCCGCTTCCTTGTTCGCCTTCCTGCGGGCGAGGATCATTCCCGCTTGGAAATTTGCGTCGTAGTCATTCGGATCCTCGTCGAGTTGCTTATGGAACGCAGCGAGCGCTGCGTCTGGATCGCCGGTGAAGACCAGCGACTGACCGTAGTAGGACTGGATGTGGGGCAGGTCTGGCTTGAGCGCGATTGCTTTTTCGAAGGCACGGAGCGCGGCGGGGTAGTCGCCGGAAGTGAACATGGCCATTGCCAGCGCGTACCGGCCCTCGGCTGAGGAATCATCCTTCAGGATCGGATCCAGGATTCGTTGTGCTTCGGCGCTTTTTCCGGCTTTCAAATACGCTGTGCCGAGGACGTAGGCCAATGCCTTGTCGTTTGCAGCGTCCGACGACAGCGGTTCCAGCAGCGTGAGCGCCTGTTTGGGTTCGCCCAACTGGAGCAGGCAGTCGGCGGCCAAGAGGGTCAGGTTCCGGTCGTCGGGCAGGGAAGTGTGGAGAGCCAGAAGCAGCGGTGACGCCTCCGACAATCGCCCCGATTTGTAGAAGGCGAGGGCAAGGTTTCGGCGGAGGAACGGCGCAGCCTGCGCGGGGGCTCCTTTCAGCGCGATTTGGTACTCGCCGATGGCGTCGTCGTATCGGCCCATGCCGGAGAGCGCGGCACCACGGTTGGAGCGGGCCGCGATATTGGTGGGGTCGAGGGCCAGGACCTGTGCGTAGGATTTCGCGGCCGCAAGCAGGTCTCCGGCGCGTTGCTGGTCGACGCCTTGGCGATACAGGGCTGCTGCGTCTTGCGAGCAGAGGGGGCGCGCGCACAGCGCCAAGCTGAAAATTGCGAAGACGGCACTGGAGGCGCGCATCGTCTTTCATCGTCTCACGGATTGGGTTTCATCGTCTCGCGGAATGCCCCGTGCCCCAGTCACGGCAGGCCCGTTGCCCGAGCGCGCCGGATCGGATAGGCTTGTAGCTTGGGGATCTGGCCGTACCTTGGCCCGTCGGGTTCCTTCGAAAAAAAACTATGCCTTCCGTGCGCAGTCTACTTCCGAAAGCATCCTTAATCGTTGTAGTTGCTGGTTTCAACCTCCTTGGGCAGACCACGGATTACAAGACCCAGGTCAGCGCGGTGTTCGCCCACAAGTGCGCCTCGTGCCACAATTCGACCAAGCGTTCAGGCGGCCTCTCCCTTGCAACCTACGACGATGTGTTGGCCGGCGGACGCAACGGGGCGGTTGTACGTCCCGGAAAGAGCGCGGAAAGCATGTTGCTGCGGCGCATCACGGGTGCCGTGGAACCCCGTATGCCGCTCGATGACGAACCTTTGACGGCTGCCGAGACGACCGTGGTCCGCAAGTGGATCGACGAGGGCGCGCGGCTGACCCCGAAATCCGCACCGGCAAAGCCGAAGTGGGAAGCGCCGCTCACCTTGGCAGCGCCTTCCGTACCCACCGCACCTTGGCCTGTTTGGACAGCTCCACTCGACCGCTTCACCGCCAATTACATGGCAAAAAAGGGGATGAAAGAGGTTGCTACGGTTTCCGACGCCGTGTTCGCGAGGCGCGCCTATCTGGATATTTGGGGATTTTTGCCGACACCCGCGGATCTTCGAACCTTCGTGGTGGACAAGACAGCCGCCAAGCGCGCAAAACTTGTGTCGACCCTGCTGGCCGACAACCGGAAATACACCGAAAACTGGATTTCCTACTGGAACGACCTGTTGCGGAACGACGAGGGCGTGGTCTACTACTCCGACACTGCGCAGCGCAAGAGCATCTCCTATTGGCTCTACTCGTCGCTCGAAACCAACAAGTCCTTCGACAAGTGGATTCGCCAACTGCTGAATCCGACCGATCCGACCGATCCCGACGGCTTCCTGATCGGCGTGAACTGGCGCGGAACCGTCAGCGCGAGCCAGACTCCGGCGCTCCAGGCCGCGCAAAACACCGCGCAGATATTCCTCGGCATCAACTTAAAGTGCAATTCGTGCCACGACAGTTTCATCAGCAAGTGGAAACTGAAGGACGCCTATTCCCTCGCCGCCTATTTCTCCACCGAGGAGGAGCTTCAGCTCTACCGGTGCGACACGCTGACCCAACAAGTCGCCAAGGCTGCATTCCTCTTTCCCGAACTGGATCCGAAACTGCCCTCTTACACCGTTTCCGACCGCCGGGGTGCCGCCGCCACCGCATTCACTGATCCCCGCAATGGCCGGATGCCGCGCACGGTGGTCAACCGGATCTGGCAGCGGTTGATGGGGCGGGGCATCGTGGAAAACGTCGACGAGATGGATGGCGAGCCCTACAACCCGGAATTGCTCGACTGGCTTGCGGCCGACTTCGCCTCCAATGGTTACGACCTGAAGCGGTTGATTGGGCAGATTGTCAGTTCCCGCACCTACCAATTGCCGACCATCCCGCAGAAGGGTGATCCAGCCAAGGAATACGTCTTTCGCGG
The DNA here is from genome assembly GCA_903925015.1 of uncultured Acidobacteriia bacterium. Lineage (GTDB taxonomy): Bacteria > Acidobacteriota > Terriglobia > Bryobacterales > Bryobacteraceae > BOG-234. Next base: position 2,275 of record CAIYDY010000268.1, on the reverse strand, counting down.
ACCGGAGGTACGGCGGATTTCCGCCGAGCAGTTTGCCGATGCGGTAGCCTCCATCACCGGGGACTGGCACGTGGGCCCGCCGAAATTGGAGTTCTCGCCCGGTCGCGGCGGTCCGCCGGCGGTTTCGGGGAGACCCTTCGACGGTTCCATCAATGCCAAGAGCGGCGGCCAAGCGACGGCACCTGCGCCAGCACCCGCCCGCCCGGCGGGAAACACCGCTCCGCCGCGCCCGGGTCCACCGATCTTTACGCCGATCCCCGCCGGTACCTATACGCGCGAATGGCGGCTGGCCGCGAGCAACCTGATGCGCGCCCTTGGACGCCCCATTCGCGACCAGGTTTACGCCACCCGCGATACCCAGGCAGCCATGCTCCAAGCTCTGGAGGTTGTGAACGGCGACCACCTGACCCACTGGCTCTGGCGCGGAAGCCGCAAGCTGCTGGGCGAACTGCCGCAGGAGCCAAAGAGCCTGCTCTCGCGCCAGATGGCTGGCGGGCGGGGCGGGCCGATTGCCGCGTCCGCGTTCGACGTGGATGTCTCCAAGTCCGCGAAGTTGTATCTGATTGTCGAGGATGCCCTTTCGACCAAGCCGGACCGCGCAGCACCCATGTGGATTCAAGGGGAACTAGTTGGGGCGGATGGCGTGGCGACGCAATTGTCGTCTCTCCAACCGGAAAACGGCACCGACCTTCGGGGCGGCACCGGACCGGTTGTGGTCGCCGGTGGCGAGACCGCGAAGGCGGCTGTGCGGGTCAAGTTCCCCTCGGTCCTTGTTTACAACATTGCTGGCAAGGGGTTCACGCACTTCCGGGGCTCTACGGGATTCGAAAACGTGACACTCAACCAAGGCGAAAGCGTGACCGGCCGTTTCTTTATCTTCGACCAGAATCCGACCATGGACCGGCTTGTGATCCCGAATCCCGAAACGCCGATGCCATTGCCCGCAACGCTGAAATCCGTGCCGGAAGCGGTGGACTACGTCTACTGGTCCGCCCTGGGTCGGGCACCCACTCCTGCCGAGCGCACGGTATCCGAACGGGCACTGCTCGATTCCTCCCGTCCCGGCCGCCCCGGTGCGGATGGTTTGGCGGACCTACTGTGGTCCGTGATGATGACTCCCGAATTTCAATTTATCCGATAGGTTGCCAACGATGACCCGCGAAGAAAACCTGATCCAATCCAAAATCGGTCGCCGCAGTTTCATGGGGACCGGCGTCACTGCGGCCGGCATGCTGGCATCGCTGTCGGGCCGCGAACTCGCGATGGCCCAGACGCCGATGTTGCCCGCCACTGCCGATTCCATCATTGTGCTCTGGATGGCGGGCGGCATGGCAGCCACCGAAACCTTCGACCCCAAGCGCTACACGCCGTTCGAGCCCGGGGTCCGCACGGACAAGGTCCTGAGTACGTTTCCCGCCATCGATACCGTGGTGGACGGGGTCAAGATCTCGCAGGGCTTGGAGCACGTCGCCAAGATTATGGACCGCGGCTCGCTGATCAAGACGTTCCAAGCGGCCGACTTGGGCTTCATCCTCCATTCCCGCCACCAATACCACTGGCACACAGGTTATGTGCCGCCGCAGCCGATGGCGATCCCGCATTTGGGTGCCGTGATCTCCAAGACGCTCGGGCCGAGGATTCCGACGATGCCCGCGTTTATCTCCATCGGGCAGAATTTGGAGATCGGCGGGGAGTCGGCACCGCTCAAATCCTTCCACACGGCCGGGTATCTGGGGACCGAATACGGCCCATTCCTGATCACGAATCCGGAGGATGCAGCCTCCGCCGTCCGCCCGCCCGCCGATTTGGGCCAGGAGCGGTTCCGCACGCGGCGGAACTTGTATGAGCGGATTCTCGCCGCGCAGCCGGTGTACCAGTTTGCCGGGGATTTCCAGCGCGAATCGATGCTACGGTCCTTGGACAACGCGGACCGCCTCCTGAATTCGCCGCAGTCCAAGGCCTTTGATCTTTCATTGGAGCCCGAGAAGACCCGCAACGCCTATGGCACCAGTCGTTTCGGCCAAGGCTGCCTATTGGCCCGGCGCTTGGTGGAAAACGGCGCTAGGTACGTGGAGGTCACCACCGAGTACATCCCGTTTGTGCATTGGGATTCGCACCAGGACGGCCACAACCGGGCCAAGGAGATGAAGGAAGTCATCGACGCCCCCATCGCCCGCCTGATTCTGGATCTGGAGGAGCGCGGGCTATTGAACCGGACGCTGGTGGTTCTGGCCAGCGAGTTCAGCCGCGACGCCATCACCGAGGGCAAGGTCGG
>CAIYDY010000267.1 GCA_903925015.1 uncultured Acidobacteriia bacterium | reverse complement strand
GCCATCCAATTTGAGCGCGCCGTCGGGGGTGCGGAAGACGCCGGGCACCAACGGGAGGACTTCGCTTACAGAGGCAGGCTTTGTTGGAAGATTCTTGACCTCTGCCGGTCGGACTTCATAGTTTTGCGTGGCGCTTTGCGAGACTGGCGGAGGTGTGTCTGTTACATCCAAACTGGAATGCTTGGCGGATGGAGTGAGGATCGCCACGATTTCCACGACTCTGTCTGCGCTTACGGTTCCCGTCGAATCGAGATCGTCGAAGCCCTCCTTGGAGATTCGGGCCGTCCAGACTCCGCAAGGGACCGCGTCAAAATCCGCGACACCCATTGCGGGCGTTTGACGGGCCGACAGTTCCGCACCATTGGCGGAGCGCAGGGACACCTTGGCATCGAAAATTGGACTATCCTGGGAATCGCGCACCAAAACCCGCACTCCTCCCGGGCCGCAGGCCGCACTTGTTGCCGGTTCCTGGGCTTGGAGAGTCCCGACCGGGTCCGCCATGGTTAGAACCGTAGCCAGGACAAGAAGTCCGGCCGCCTTGATCGTCGCCCTGCTGGCCATATATTCAGGATAGTTTGGCTACGGTGCCGTGATCTGGGTTTGCGTGCTGATGACCTGCCAATCGGGGAGTTCGTACGGTTTCAAGCTGGTGTCGATGAGCTGTGTGACGTCCTGTGATCCGAATGCCGCTATTGTTTTGACCCGGAATGAAACGGTGCCGACAGCGTCCTTGGCCGTTTTGGAGGTTCCGGTATAGATTGTGACGGTTCCCTCCAAGCCTGCGACCTCGGCTCCACTGTGGTTGACGACGACGAACTTGACTGCTGGTTTCTTATCCTGGGTGGTCCAGCGAATGCCCACGATCTCGATGTTCTTCTGCATGGAGCTCGCTGCGGCTGGGGCTTTGTCGGCGATAGGCGCGGTCGGGCTGGCGGTGGAAGCGGTTTCCGTGCCGGAGGAAGGGGCGGCTGTGCCGCGTTGCATGTAGTAGTAGAGGCCTCCGCCTAGGCCCAGGAACACGAGGAACGAGAGCGCTCCCATCGCCCATGTCGGTAGGCCCTGTTTGGGCGGGGCGGCCCATTGCGCCTCCGGTAGCGCGTAGGAGGGTGGCTGGGGGGGCCATGGAGCCTGCATGGCGGGTGGCGGAGGGGTGGGCTGTGGCGCGTAGGTGGGCTGTGGCGCGTAGGTGGGCTGTGGCGCGTAGGTGGGCTGTGGCGCGTAGGTGGGCTGGGGTGCTGGAGGTTGGGCTGCCGGAGCAGGCTGCCACGGTTTCGGCCCTGCGGCCGGCGGGTTAGGCGGCTGCCAACCCTGCGGCTGGGGCGCACCCCACGCTTGGGGTTGTGCAGGCGGCGGAGTCGGCGGTTGCCATGCGGGAGGGGCCGGGGGCGCCGCTTGGGGCTGGTCGGCGCAGTACGGGCACTCGGTCTTCGAAGGCGGAACGTCTTTCCCGCAGCGCGGGCATACCCAGTTGAACATGTTTTCTCTCTCTACAGAAATAGCACCCGTCCAGCCGCGCCGAAGCTATTTCTGGATCTAGCGAGCCGCGTGCGCGACGCTCGGATGCTATTTTACGCGACCCGCCGCGCGGATTTGTTCGAGCGCAGCGTCCTGCTTGTATTACAACGGTTTCAATGGCATTTACGTTTCACCACCGGGGCACGGGCCCAGCGAGGCCGTCGAGGGTGGCATTGTTTCCGGGGGCGTGGAATCCACCCACGGCCGCACATTTGGCACTGGCGCGGGCGGGCCTCGGATGGGCGGACGAAGTTGTCTGGGTGATTCCACAGGCGTTTCCGCACAAGGCGTTCGAGGGTGTGTCCTTGGAGGAGCGCCTCGAAATGCTCCGATTGGTTGCCGTTTGCGACGCCAGGTTTTCGGTGGCAACAACGGGGCGGGGACTGTATCTGGAAATGGCTGAAGAGGCGCGGGAATGGTACGGCACCGGTCCGGAGATCGGCCTGATTTGCGGTCGCGATGCCGCGGAACGGATCGCGGCGTGGGATTACGGGCGTCCGGGCGTGTTCGAGGAAATGCTGGCGCTGCATCCGTTGCTGGTGGCGGGGCGACGGGGCGATTATTCCCCCGAATTGAGGCATGCAGCCCGGATCGTACCGTTGCAGGTGGCAGGCGGGTTCGACGAGGTTTCGTCGACCGAGGTGCGTGGTCGTATTTCGCGCGGCGAGGAATGGGAGAGCCTGGTGCCCGCAGCGCTGGTGGAGAAGGTTCGGCGGCTGTATTTGCGCTGACGCTACACTTGCCGTAGCGCCGTGCCTGAACTCCCTGAAGTAGAAACCGTGGTCCGCTCGCTCCGCCCGTTGATCGAGGGCCGGCGGATTCTTTCCGCTGAATTTGACGGTTCGCGCATTTTCCGTGGCTCGTCGGAAGGTGCCGCCGAGGAGCTTGCGGGGCAGCGGATCGAGCGCATCGGACGGATGGGCAAGTTCATCGCGGTCCAGTTGGACCGTGGCGCCTTGGCGATCCACTTGGGCATGACCGGGCGGCTTAGATCGGGAAGAGCGTCGTGTAGG
>CAIYDY010000266.1 GCA_903925015.1 uncultured Acidobacteriia bacterium | reverse complement strand
TGGACGGCATGCTGCACGTGGCCGACATCTCCCATGGCCGCGTCAACAAGCCCGCCGATGCGCTTACGGTTGGCCAGCAGCTGGAAGTGAAGATCCTCAAAGTGGATGTGGCCAAGCGCCGCGTTTCGCTGGGTCTGAAGCAGTTGCAGGCAGATCCGTGGAGCACCGCCGGGGAACGCTACAACGTGGGCGACCGCGTCAAGGGCACGGTGGCGCGCGTTACGGATTTCGGCGCGTTCGTGGAATTGGAGCCAGGCCTCGACGGCTTGATCCACCTCTCGGAGATGTCATGGTCGAAGAAGGTCCGCAAGCCTTCCGACGCTGTGAATCCGGGCGATGTGGTGGAAGTGGCGATCCTGGGTGTCAATCCCGGCGAAAAGCGTATTTCGCTTGGCTTGAAGCAGATCCAGGGCGATCCGTGGGAAGAGGTTGCGCAGAAGTTCCCGGTCGGCTCGACGGTCGAAGGCAAGGTCACGCAGCTGAAGCAGTTCGGCGCGTTCGTCCAAGTCTCCGAAGAGGTTGAGGGCATGATCCACGTGGGCGACATCGTCCACGACAAACGGATCAACCACCCGCAGGACGAGCTCAAGGTCGGACAGACCGTGAAGGCTCTGGTTCTGGAGTGCGACAAGGATAAGCGGCGTCTCCGCCTCGGTTTGAAGCAGCTGATTCCGACCGCTCTCGACGAATACATCGCCGAGCAGAAGGAAGGCGAAGTTGTGACGGGCCGGATTTCCGATCTGAAGGGTAACAAGGTGACGGTGGAGTTGGGCGAGGGCGTGTTTGGCACGTTCAACATGGCCCCGCAGGAGCAGAAGACGGAACAGCGTACGGCGTCGGTGGACGTCTCGGCGCTGTCGTCCATGCTGGCCAGCCGCTGGAAGGGCGGCGGGTCGGGCGCTTCGTCGGCCGCACCCGGTGAATCCGCTCCGAAGAAGGACACGCCGAAAGTTGGGCAGGTCCGGACCTTCAAGATCGTGAAGCTGGATGTGGAGAAGAAGAAAATTGAAGTGGAGTTGGCCAGCTAGTTTTAGCTGACAGCTTGGTGGTGGGGAGGGCCCGGCGAAAGCCGGGCCCTTTTCTTTTGATGGCGGTGGGCGGAGCGCGGTGTCCGCTTGGACCGGTTTGGAGTCGGCCATGTAGCATGGGAGAATCGAATCGGTATCGAGAGATGCGAATCAACCACTTGGTCGTCGAGAACTTCAAAGGTTTTGAGCACCGCGAATTTTCGTTCCACCCGCAGGTGAATTTGTTGGTGGGGGAGAACGGATCGGGAAAGACGTCCGTTCTTGACGCGTTGGCAGTAGCGGCGGGTGGGTGGCTCTCAGGGTTTCCCGGGTATGACTCCAGGCACATCAAGCCGACCGAAGTTAGGCTTAAGCCGGTTGAAATCTCTGTCGGTCCGGCAAACGGGCGCGGCGCTCCTCAGGCACGGTGGGACTTCCCTCAGCAGTTCCCGTGTGTGGTCCGTGCCGACGGCGACGTAATGGGGAAGCAGATAACTTGGGAGCGAACGCTGAATTCCACGGGTGGTCACACAACCCACATTGGAGCAAAACAAATAAGGACGGTCGCTACAAGAGCTTTGACCTCTGTTCAAGCAGGTGAAGGCGTTGTACTCCCTCTGATCTCCTACTACGGAACCGGACGGTTATGGGACAATCCCTATGCCCGCAAGCAAAAACGGGTGATACCGCGAAAGCCTACGGGTTCCCGTAGGCTTTCCGCATACAAGAGCAGTGTCGACCCGCGAATACCTGTTGCGCGGCTGGTTGAGTGGATCGACGAACAGCAATACATTGGATACCAGCAGGGCTTCGAGCCGTTTGCGTTGGCGTCCGTCCGGGAGTCAATATTGGGTTGTGTG
>CAIYDY010000265.1 GCA_903925015.1 uncultured Acidobacteriia bacterium | reverse complement strand
CTGACGGCGGCCAGCTTGAACTCTTTCGTAAACAGCCTTCGAGACGCTCCCATAACTCAATTCTCCATTCTCTGAAAAATGAGCCTTAACCGGTTGTCTCAGTTTTGGGGACCACTCCATCAAACTTCCTGCTCTTTTCGTCCATAGGAAAATCCGATTATTGACATAGTTGCATTCGGATTGACAGATGTCAACAGCGGCCTGTATCCTTGGCACCAGTGGCGCACTGTAGCGCACCACGCAAAGGAGCAACTTATGAAAAGGCACTTGAAGGCCCGGTTCGCGGCGTTCGCGGTCGCGGCGCTCCCGCTGATGATGGCAGATTCGGCGATGGCGCAGGGCCAGCCGACCCCGAACCAATTCTGGTGGCCCGACCGGATCGACCTTTCGCCGCTTCGCCAGAACTCCGCCGAATCCAACCCGCTGGGCCAGCAGTTTGACTACGCCAAGGCATTTGCAACGGTGGACCTCAAAGCGGTGAAGAGCGATCTCAAGACGGTCCTGTCGACTTCGCAGCCTTGGTGGCCGGCGGATTACGGCAACTACGGCCCATTCTTCATCCGGATGGCTTGGCACAGCGCGGGCACATACCGGGTTGCCGACGGGCGTGGCGGGGCCGACGGTGGACAGCAGCGCTTCGAACCGCTCAACAGCTGGCCCGACAACGCCAATCTCGACAAAGCCCGACGGCTTCTGTGGCCGGTGAAGCAGAAATACGGCCAGAAGATTTCGTGGGGGGATTTGATGGTGCTGGCCGGGAACGTGGCTTTGGAATCCATGGGATTCAAGACCTTCGGGTTCGCGGGTGGGCGCCGGGATGACTGGGAACCGGAACTGGTCTATTGGGGACCTGAGAAGAAGTTCATGGCCGACGAGCGTTACACCGGCGACAGGAAACTGGCACAGCCGCTGGGAGCGGTCCAGATGGGCCTGATCTATGTGAATCCAGAGGGTCCGAACGGCAATCCGGACCCTCTGGCCGCAGCAAGGGACATCCGCGAAACCTTTGGCAGGATGGCGATGAACGACGAAGAGACTTTGGCGCTGATTGCGGGCGGCCACACTTTCGGCAAGGCGCACGGTGCGGCAGCCCCAGCCAATTGCATCGGACCGGACCCGGCGGGCTCGGCCATCGAGAAGCAAGGGATTGGCTGGGAGAACCGTTGCGGCTCGGGCAAGGGCGGCGATACGATCACCAGCGGCCTCGAAGGAGCCTGGTCGGCCACTCCGACAAAATGGAGCATGCAATACCTCGACAACCTGTTCGCCTACGAGTGGGTGAAAACGAAGAGCCCGGCAGGCGCGACCGAATGGATTCCCGCGAACGGCCAGGCGTCGAACCTGGTGCCCGACGCGGCCGATCCGTCGAAGCGGCACGCCCCGATCATGTTTACCACCGACTTGGCGCTCAAGGAGGACCCCAGTTACAGAAAAGTAGCGATGCGCTTCCGCGAGAATCCGGCGGAGTTCGAATTGGCGTTTGCCAAGGCATGGTTCAAGTTGACGCACCGCGACATGGGTCCGAGTTCCCGCTATCTGGGCCCCGAAGTGCCGCGCGAGCAACTGACTTGGCAGGACCCGCTTCCGAAGATCGATTATGCCTCGGTCGGCGCGAAGGATATCGCCGCACTGAAGGCGAAGATACTGGCGTCGGGCTTGACGGTTCCCGAATTGGTCCGGACCGCGTGGTCGTCGGCGGCTTCATTCCGCGGCACGGACCTGCGGGGCGGAGCCAATGGTGCCCGCGTCCGATTGGCACCGCAGAAGGACTGGGAGGCAAACAACCCGGTCGAGCTTGCAAAGGTGTTGCCAAAACTGGAGGCTATCCAGAAGGAATTCAACACAGCGCAGCCGGGTGGGAAGAAGAAAGTCTCGGTGGCCGACCTGATTGTGCTTGGTGGCGGCGCGGCCGTCGAACAGGCCGCCAAGAAGGCCGGGCACACGGTGGCGGTGCCGTTCAAGCCAGGCCGCGCCGATGCGACCCAAGCGCAGACCGACGCTGCCGCGTTCGCCTATCTGGAGCCGATGGCGGATGGGTTCCGGAACTATTTCCGTGCCGGACAGCGCCTTTCGCCACCGGAAATGATGGTGGACCGGGCGAAGTTGCTCACCTTGACCGTTCCCGAAATGACGGTTCTGGTGGGCGGCATGCGTACGCTCAACGCGAATACCGGACAAACGTCGAACGGAGTTTTCACCGACCGGCCGGGAACGTTGGGAAATGACTTCTTTGTGAATCTGCTCGACATGGGTACGGTATGGAGCAAGTCACCGACCGCCGAGGGCATTTACGAGGGTCGGGACCGCACTACCGGACAAGTGAAGTGGTCCGCGACACCGGTCGACCTGATGTTCGGGTCAAGCGCCGAGTTGCGGGCTGTGGCGGAGGTCTATGCAGCCACCGATGGCAAGGAGAAGTTCGTGCAGGACTTTGCCAAGGCTTGGGCGAAAGTGATGAACCTGGACCGTTTCGACAGCAAGTAGGTGGGGGACAACCTGCTGGAAGTCGCCGAAAGCCCATCCAACCGTGGGCTTTCGGCGTATCCCCAAGATGGTCAATCAGCCGCGAACCGGATTCAGCAGATCCCACCGCAAACTGGAACGGTAGCGCCGCCCAGACCCACTACAATCCCAGCATTCGAAGTCTTAGGCAGGTTGGTATGGTTGCGCGGACGTCCTTTGAAACCCAAGTGGGTGTCCCCGAAGGCGGACGGATACTTCAGTCCGCAGCCCTGTTCTTCGTCCCCGACGTTTCATTCCTCGCATACCTGCTGAATCCACGGGTCGCCGCGACCGCGTGCAATGCGCTCCACGCCGACATCGCGCCGCTCACTCTGTGCTTGTTGCATACTTTGGCCAGATGACTTGGCCTGCAGAGACCCCGCTCCTTCCCATCGCCCTCGTCTGGATCGCCGATATCGGCTTCGACCGGGCTGTCGGATACGGCATTGACTGTAGTGACTTTTCTTGATTGCTACTAGTCATAGCCACCATAGATACACGAAAATATCTATCAGTATCAAACCCTTGCCCGCTCTCCGTGACAGGGAACCAACGGCTACTATCCAGCGCCTGCGTCGGTGATACGCTGGGCGCAGTGTCCCGCCCCAATTCCGAACTGACGCGACGAGACTTCGCCCTTGCCACCGCCGTCGGCACGGCTGCACTGACCGTCCCCGCCCTTAGCGCCGCAGAGACAGGAGACTGGTACGACCGCCCCATGCGCTGGTTCCAGCTCGCTTTTGTGGAGGACGACCCCGGTCGTTACGACCCCAAATTCTGGCTTGATTACTTCAAACGCATCCACGCCGACGCCGTCTGCCTCTCGGCCGGCGGCTGCGTGGCATTCTACCCCACGAAAGTCCCGTTCCATTACAAGAGCAAATACCTAGGCTCCGGCGACGCGTTCGGAGAAATGGTTGCCGGATGCCGCAAACTCGGCATGAACGTAATCGCGCGTACCGACCCCCACGCCGTCCACCAGGATGTCTTTGACAAACATCCCGAATGGATCGCGGTGGACGCGGAAGGCAAGAAGCGCCGCCACTGGGCGGACCCGTCCCTCTGGGTCACTTGTGCGCTGGGCCCGTACAATTTCGGCCTGATGACCGACGTGACCATTGAAATCGTACAGCAGTACAAGGTGGACGGCGTGTTCAGCAACCGCTGGGCCGGGTCCGGCATGTGCTTTTGCGAGAGCTGCAAGTATCTGTTCCACGAATACTGCAACAAGGATTTGCCCCGCACCACCAACCCACTCGACCCCACGCACCGCCAGTATGTACTTTGGCGCGAGCAGCGGCTGTTCGACCTTTGGCGTCTGTGGGACACGGAAATCAAGAAGGTCAACCCGAACGCGGCCTTTCTGGCCAACGCTGGAGGGGGAGCGCTGAGCGACTTGGATATGAAATCCATCGGCGACCTTGCCCCTACGCTTTTCGCGGACCGGCAGGCGCGCCACGGCTTGATGGCCCCGTGGGCGAACGGGAAAAACGGCAAGGAATACGCGTCCACCATGGGGGGCAAGCCAATCGGCGGCATCGTCAGCGTTGGCCTCGAGGAGCCCTACCGGTGGAAGGACTCCGTCCAGACCGCCGACGAGATCCGCCTATGGATGGCCGACGGCGTCGCCCACAACCTGCGCCCTTGGATCACAAAATTCAACGCCAAGCCTATAGACAAGCGGTGGCTGCCGGTGGTGGAGGAGTTCTACAACTGGCACTTTCGGAGCGAGAAGTACCTGCGCAACGAGCGGTCGCTGGCCGAGGTCGCGATTGTGTACTCGCAACAGACGGCGGCGTTCCACGGACCCAAGGTCGAGGACCACACTCTGGGCTGGTACCAAGCGCTGGTGGAGGCCCGGATTCCGTTCGACATGGTGCACGACGGCACACTGGACGAGGAGCATTTGGAGAAATACAGGGCGCTCATCCTGCCCAGTATCGCCGCGCTTTCGGACCGGCAATGCTTGCAGCTCACGGATTATGTCCGGCGCGGTGGCGGCTTGGTGGCGACGTTCGAAACGTCCCTGTGCGACGAATGGGGTGTGATGCGGAAGGATTTCGGTCTTGCGGAACTCTTCGGAGCGTCGTACGAGGGCAAGACCGACCTGCAACTGCACAACTCCTACCTCAATCTGGAGAAGCCGCACCCGGTAACCAGGGGACTGGAGGGTGCGACACGGATCATCAACGGTGTGAACTGGATGCACGTGAAGGCATCCAAACCATTGGCCGTCAACCCGCTTACGCTGGTGCCTTCGTATCCGGATCTGCCGATGGAGGAGGTCTACATGCGTCAGGGGAAGACCGAAACACCCGGCGTGTACCTTCGCGAATTCGGCAAAGGGCGGGTGGCCTACTTCCCGTTCGACATCGACCGGACGTTCTGGGAGGTCCTTGCCGCCGACCACGGGACGGTGCTCCGCAACGCGGCACTATGGGCCCACGGCGGGGACCAGCCCCTATCGGTGGCGGGAAGGGGTTTCCTGGATGTCTCGGTTTGGCAGCAGAAGGGGTCCGTGACGGCGCACATCGTGAACATGACGAATCCCATGGCGATGAAAGGCCCGGTCCGCGAACTGATCCCTTGCCCGCCACAAAAAGTGCGAATACGGGTGCCGAAGGGGAAAACGGTTCACGCGGTGAAATTCCTGGTTTCGAAGGCTCTGCCGAAATGGCGACCGGTCGGAACATCCATTGAAGTGGATCTGCCTCCGGTTGAGCTCAACGAAGTTGTGGCGGTCGATTTGGCCTAGAGCAGATTGGCGGCAGGGTACCGGAGCAGGATGGAAAGCTGCTCCCCATCCGGGTCCTTGCGCACCTTCGATGCGTCGGCATCCAGGATCATGGTCTCGCGATTTGCTTTCGTGTAGGCGGGCCAGGTCCCGATTCCTGGATGGCTGGGATTGCCGGTCCGGGCAAACGCCGCCCAGGCACCGCTGATTTGTTTGGAAAGCGCCTCGGATTCCGGGTGCGCGACCAATCGCATGGCCAACGGCAGTTCTGCAGTATGGAAAGCCCTGATCCGACCGTTGCCCAAGGGGGTATTCCAGACAAACTGGTAGAGGTAGACGTTGGCTTTGCCCTGGTCCAGCTTCAACTCGGCCTGGCGGATGACGTTGCGACGCATGGCCCGGTCGCTGGAGAGTCGGAACCAACGGTCGGTGGGCGTGTCTTTCGGGTAGTCGTACTTGTAGAGGGTGAGCAGTTCGCCGGCGTCGGTGCCTGAGATCCCAGTTTGGACCAGCCGGTCCCGGATCTCGGCGTCATCGAGGCCGAACAGGCTTTCATCCTTGGAGAATAGGGTGGACTCGTCCTTGGTGTTGCCGATGATCATGGGCACGCTGGAGGAAACTTCGGGCGCGCGCGGGTCCCAGATTTGTTCGGGGATGGTCTTGCCGTCCACCACGGGCGCACCGGTCACGCCGGTTGCGAAGAGTTTGGCAGGCGGGACCGTGTGGAGCGCGTCGATTTGGTCTTCGCGGATGCCGAGCTTACCCAGCAGCTTCCGGGCGTCATCCGTCCCCGATTCCCGCGATGCGATCTTCAGGGTCGAGCCGCTTTCCACAATCGCCTTGTGGAAGAGACCCTTTGCCAACGGCATGGCCATCAGACAGTTGATTTTGCCCCCGCCGCCGGACTCGCCCCAGAGGGTCACGTTGCCGGGATCTCCGCCAAAACGGGCGATATTGTCCCGCACCCACTGGAGGGCCAGGACCAGATCCAAATTACCGGGATTGCCTTCGGCATATTTCGCGCTCAGCCCGCCAAGGTAGAGATAACCAAAGAGGTTCAGGCGGTGGTTTACGCCGACCACAACCACATCCTGCTCCCGCGCGTGGCCGTCGCCGAACAGAGTGAGCATGGACGAGCCGCCGGTGAACCCGCCACCGTGCAGGTAAACCATCACGGGGCGTTTGCCGGTCAGTCCGGGTGTCAGAACATTCAGGGCGAGGCAATTCTCGTCGGTAGTCTCCTGATCGATCTCGGGTCGAACAGTTCCGCCCATGAAATATTTGCCGATAACGGGGGAGCGGAACAACTGCCCGCCCGACTGCGCACACCTTGGACCGGGTTTCACGGCGTCGCGGATGCCGGTCCACGGGGAGACCGGGGTGGGTGGCAGAAACCGGGCTGCGCCGTCGGTCGATGCTCCATACGGTATCCCCCGGAAAATGTGGACACCCTGCACGGAGACACCGCGAACCTTGCCCGGAGCAGTTCCGACAACCGGCGACGGAGTTTCCGCCGCCGGAGCCAGACTGGGGATAAGACTGGCTCCGGCGGCATAAACCGAAGATTGGAGGACGTTTCGACGAGTCATGTCGTCCTCCAGTTTATGACCGGGCCCCGCGTGTTGTTCCCTAGAAGTTCACGCGGAGGCTGAATTCCACAATGCGCCCGCCGGGATCGTTGGTATTCGACAGATCCCGGTATGCGCCGGAAGTCTGGCCAAAACCCGTACCGTTCACGCCCAGTGTTGTCGTGATGCCATTGCCGGGGGTGAAAAGCAGGAAGTTGGTCAGGTTGAAGGCGTTGAGTGCCTGAACGCGGAACTCGACATTCACCTTTTCACCGATGTAGGTTTTCTTGGCGAGGCTGAAATCCCACTTCTGCTGCATGGGACCGTAGAGCATGATGCGCTGGCCCAACTGGCCGGGCTGGTCGGCCGGTCCGATATAGGGGGCGTTGCGGTCGAGGTTGGCCAACGTTTTGCCGTTCACCTCGAAGGCGGCGTTGGTGTTGTCGATCAACGTTTGCGGCAGGTAGTAGACCACGCCGATCGGCGGAGTGGATGCGGTTCCGGCCAAGGTTTCCTTGCGGATCTTCATCATTCCCTGGAGTTGGTCCATGGTCATGTTGTGTAGGATCACGCCGGAATCATTTTGATTGAGCGTGGAGCGTCCGCTGGTGAGACGGATCGGGGAGCCGGATTGGACGCGGGCCACCGAGGCCAGTTGCCAGCCGTCCAGGAACTTCTTGACGATCGGATTGGATACATGGCTCAGGAGGAGCTTTTTGGGGCCGATGGGAAGTTCGTAGACCCAGTTCATTTTCAAGGCTTGGCGGATGTCGAAGGGCGATGCGGACTTGTCATAGCCTACATCGCGGAGCGTCGTGTAGCTGCCGCCGATTCCCTGGCTTTGCTCGTTCGAGATCGAGTGGCTCCACACGTAGCTCCCTTGGAAGAGAAGGCCCTTGGACATGCGGCGCTTCAGCTCCAGTTGCAACCCGTGGTAGTTGGTGTTGCCTCCGTTGACCTCGATGTTGGCCGCACCCGTGGTCAGGGTCGGATTCACGAGGAACAGATTCGCGGGGCGTCCGGCGGCGGTGAGGCGTCCCATGCGGGTGGTGTTTGTCGCGATGGCGTTGGCGAGCGCACCGGCCTGGCCCTGTTCGATCTGCAGGGCGCTGGTGGCGTCGTTGTTGGCGGCCAGTGACGTGAAGATCAACGGGAGGGCCTGCTGTCCGGCCAGCCCGAAGTATTGGTTGGACTTCGCGCGGTTCACGGACATGCAGACCGGGTCCGGCGTTGCGCAACCGCGGGCCAGTGCCAGATTGGTCTGTGCGGTTTTGAACTCCGACAGGAATCCGTTCTCCATGATGTTGACTTCATTGATGTTGACCTGCCTCCAAAGATCCGTGCCATGGTTACCCACGTAGCGGACTTCGAGAACGGTGTCGCGGGTCAACTCCTTTTGAATCCCCAGGTCCCAGCTCTGCACGTAGCCGGTTTTCAGGTTGGGGCTGAAGTCGGTGACGCTGTTGGTGGCTGCGGCGGCGAGGGGGAAGCTGGGGGTGGTGGGGGCAACCCTTGAGGGAAGGGTGGAAGCGCGGAAAAGAACGGAGCCAGCGGTGCCGAATTGGGCCGGGAAGTTGGTGGGGTCCACGTTCAGCGCCAGAGTGCGGCCTTGGTTGTTGCCCCAGATCGCAAGTGTGCTGGCATCCTCGCGGATGGTGCTGATGGCGTAACCGGCACGCACTACCGTACCGCCGAGTACCCAGCCCAGAGGTCCGGAGAGTTTCGGCGCACGCCACGCGAGGCCGACCGACGGCGAAAATTGGTTGTTGCGGACCGCAAAGCCGCTTTCACCCGGCTTGATGGCGCTGAAAACCGACGGCTGGCCGCTCAGGGTGCCGGGCTTGAACAGGTTTCCAACTCCGGAAACACCCCAAACGCCCTCGTAGCCGGGGCGTGTGTAGATGCCGTTGTCGTTGACCGGCGGATTCTGGCGGTCCCACCGGACGCCGTAGTTGAAGGTGAGAGCCGGGCTGAGCTTCCAGGAATCCTGAACGTACAGACCGATTTCCTTCTGGTGGTTGCGGACGATCGGCTGATTCGGGCCGTACTGCTTGGTGTTTTCATCCAAAACAACAGACCGGTTGATGCCTGAAATGCGCCCGGTCAGGAGAGCATAGAGCGATGGGGCATTGGTCTGCATATCGGTTGCGTTGGCACCAGGGAAGTTGGCGGCAGTAAAGATGTTGGTGGCACCCGTGATGATGGGGTCGCCCGCGACCACGCCGAAGGAGAGGGTCGGGATGATCTGGGTCCCGTTCACAGAGGTGGTCCAGGAGTTGACCTGGGTGAAGCTACCGCCGAAATTCAGAAGATGGGCGGTCTGTGAGTAAGTCAGATTGGCGTTGCCCTGCTTGAGCGGGGTGTTGCGCCGGGTCTGGCCAGTGGTGCGGTAGGGGCTGGTGACGAAACCGAACGTCGGTGCATAGCCCTGCCACTGGGCGAAATCGCCGGGGGTAATTCCGTTGTTGAAGATCACGGTTCCGCCGGTCAGGCCGAAGCGGACTTCGCTGACGAGCCGCGACGAAAGTGTTGAACGCAGGGCCGCGACGGCGGAGAAGGCGATCCCACCTTGGTTGCCTGCCTCGGAGCCGTTCAATACGTTGCCAGTTCCGGGGAAGATGGGGCTTGCGGTGCCAACGTTGACACCGTCGGGCCGACGGATGTTGGTCTGGTAGTTGTAGACAAACTCGATATGGTGCTTTTCGGTGAGGTTGTAGTCGAGCCGGGTTGTCGGGAAACGCCGGTAGTTGCCGCCCTTGCTCTGGAAGTCCAGGTTATTGCGGTTGTAGTCGGCATTGGTGGCGATGCGGCTCTTCAGACCCGGGATGCCGTTCGTCAAGGCGGTGATCTGCGAAAGGGACTTCGCGATCACGGGATCCGGCGTCGAGGTGAAGCCTGCGCCGGCGGCAATTTGGTAGAGGTTGACGGAGCGGACGGTGCCTGCAGTATCGCGGTAGCGGAACAGGCCGCTGGCGGCTTCCGGCGTGAGGACGGTACCGGTGGGTTCCGTATAGGTCTGCGGCAACTGGAACGCCTCGAAGTGGACGAAGAAGAAGAGCTTGTTCTTCCTGACCGGGCCGCCCAGAAGCCCGCCGAATTGGTTCATCACCAGGTGGTCGCGCGGCTGGCTGTTCAGGTTGTTGAAGTAGGCGTTGGCGTTCAGCGACTGGTTCCGGTGCTGTTCGAAGAGTCCACCGTTGAAGGCGTTGGAGCCGGAGCGGGTCACCATCTTCACCTGCATGGCTCCTTCGGCATTGCTGTCGGCACCGGCGGCGGCGGAGCTGACGGTCATTTCCTCAATCGAATCGGCACGGGGGAAGATCGCGTTGAAGAAGCCGTCGCCGCTCTTGTTGGAGTTGTCCTGGATGTTGATGCCGTCCAGAGTCACGTTCATGGCGCTCTGGGGCAAACCGTATACCGAGGTGCTGCGCGGGACGCCGGGAGTGGCGCTGCCGGGTTGCGTGACGATCAGCTCCGTCAGGTTGCGGCTGGTGAAGGGCAGTTCGTGGAGCTGGCGGCCTTCCAAAGTGGAAGTGACCGTGGCGCTTTGGGTTTGGAGGATTTCGGCACCGCCGGAAACTTCAATGGTCTCGGCCACCGAACCGATCTCCAAACGGGCATTGGCGGTTGCCGGGACACCGGCGTCCACCTTGACATTTTCGATGGTCACGCTCTTGAAGCCGGTCTGGCTGACGCTGACGGTATAGAGGGCGGTTGGCACCGACGGAAGGAACCACAGTCCTTGGGCGTTGGTGGAAAGGTTGAATGCCTGGCCGGTTTGTGAATTCGAGACGACGACCTTGGCGGAGGGTACAGCTGCACCCTGCTGGTCTGTGACGGTGCCTTCCAAACGGCCTGTAGTGACCTGGGCAACGGAAAGTTGCGCAAAGGCAATGAGGGCGAGCGCCAGCAATGGGCGCACCACGGCGAAGTTGTTCATCGGACGATCTCCCCTGGGGGTGAGGGAACCCTGAAAAGTGGCAACTCCGGAGGACTTTGGGAGCGCCCCTCGCTACGCGGCTTGCTGATAGTGTACCCCAATCAGCGGCAAAAGATGCAACCGCGTTATTCCGGCAGGACGAATGAGTAAAGAGTGTCACGGACCGACATGACCACGTATTGCTTCCCGCCCACTTCGTAGGTGATCGGCGCGTTGCTCGCCGGACCGCCCACATTGGTCTTCCAAACCGTCTTGCCGTTCGTCTGGTCCATCGCCACCAGATAGTTCGAGTTGGAAGTGAACAACAGCCCCCCGGCGGTGGTGAGAATTCCGGCGGGATTGCCGTAGCCGACCCTCCACCGGACTTCACCTGTCTGGTAGTCCAGCGCCAGGAGGGCTGGATCGCCGGGACTCAGGGCCGATTCGCGCCCGCCCTGGTGGTCGTCGAGACCGCCCTGGACCGCGCCGTTCGTCAGGTAGGTCAAACTCCAGACGCCGATATTGGCATTCACATAGAACATGCCCGTGGCCGGGCTGAAGCTCGGGACCCACCAGTTTGTACCGCTGCCCTGCAGCAGTGTTCCGGCCGGGCTTGGGTCGCGCTTGGGGTCGGGAATCGGCTCGCCGCGCTTGTTCAGTCCCAACGACCAGTTTTGGGGTCCAAATGAGGTGGTCAGGAGGTGGTCCCCCGTCTTCCGGTCGAGCAGGAAGAAGTAGCCGTTGCGGCTGGCCTGCGCGAGCATCTTGCGCGGCTGGCCACGGAACACGCCGTCGATCAGGACGACCGACTCGGTGGCATCCCGGTCCGTCGTGTCGTGCGGCGAGGGTTGGAAATACCAGACCAGCTTGCCGGTATCGGCATTGAGCGCCACAATCGAACAGGTGTACAGGTTGGATCCGGCGCGGTCCCTGCCGTTCAGGACCGGATGTGGATTGCCGGTTCCCCAGTAGATCAGGTTCAACTCGGGATCGTAGCTCCCCTGGACCCACGTGGTGCCGCCCCCGTGGAGCAACGCTTCCTGGCTGGGCCATGTTTCGGAACCGGGCTCGCCCCATTTGGGAACGCTGGTCCAGGTCCAAAGCACCTTGCCTGATTCGGGATCCACGGCCTTGAGGAAGCCGGTAACATCCCCCGCGTCGCCGGAAATCCCCACGATGAGCTTGTCCTTCACCACCATGGGCGGATTGCTCATGTAGTAGCCGAAATGGACGTCGGCCATGGGGGTCTCCCAAAGTTTCCGCCCGTTGTCGGCCCGGAGGCAAACCAGATGCGCATCGGGTGTGCCGAAATAGAGTTTGCCTTTGTAGTAGGCAACGCCGCGGTTGGCGATCCTGTCGCCGCGCGAGGGGCGGTTGAAATGCCAAATTTCCTTGCCAGTGGCGGCATTCACGGCCCAGACATGGTCCGGCACCGTGAAATACAGAACACCGTCGACCACGATGGGCGTGCCCTTTACTACCGTGGCACCGGTCGCCGGCTTGAATTTCCACGCGGGGGCGAGTTTGGCTGCGTTCTGGACGTTGATCTGTTTCAGGGTGCTGTAGCGGCGGCCGGATTCGTCACCGTTCAGCGACGGCCACTGGGTCTGCGCGGGCACATTGGTGGCGAGGACGAAGAAATTCAGGGCAAGGACGTAGGTATTTTTCATTACTGGAGGGTCCAGAGATACGCAAACATGTTGTGGACGTCGTCGTCCTTGTATTTCGGCAAAAGGGCGCGATGGGGGGCTAGTGGGTCGTGAACGTCCACCTTCACCTGTTCGGCGGGCCATGTGAGGGTCTTGCCGCCGGAGACCAGAGTCACGTCGTAGGTGTTCAGTACCTTCAGTTCGCCGGAAACCTTCTCGCCGGAGGGCAGGGTTACATCGGCGGTCCGGGGCTTGGTCGGTCTGGGCATCAGGAACCGGGCTTGGAGAAACACCGGCGGGTATTTTTTCGCGATTCCGGCTAGGTCGCCCGTCGGGGAGTGGCACGCGTTGCAACCTCCGGCACCGTTGAAAAAGGCCTTTCCGGCGGCGGCGTTGCCGGTGAGGAGTCGCTCGACGGGGTAATCGTCCGGGGGGGCTCCGGGGCTGACGCGGTCGTATTTCTGGACAGCCCAGCGCATGTAGGCGATGAGGTCGGACATGGCTTCATCGGCTAGCTGAAAGGAGGGCATCGCTTTGCCGTCCGCAGCGCTGCCGCCTGCCGTTCTTGCGGGAATGCCCGCGCGCACCACGGCGGCGACGGCGGTCCCGTCGGCATCCTTGCGGAGTCGAGCCGTTCGGATCAGGTTCGGACCTTTGGCCGTCCCAGTAAGGTTGTCGGCATGGCAGCGACCGCAGGAGCGGACAAACTCGGGACGTCCGCGTTCGACAGCTTGCGGATCGGGGTCTGCAGGCCACGACCACCACCGGCTGCCTTGGGCTGCAAGTGGTGCGGCAAGGCCGACCACCCCGATGCACAATTGAACTGCAAGTCGAATCTTCATACCCGTTTACCAGTTTCGCGCACCGGTGCTGGGCAAGGAATGGCATTCTATTGGGATGTACCGCACATTGTTGCTTTTGGTTGCCATGGCTTGCCCGGCTTGGTCCGCATCGTACCGGTTTTCGTCGGTGTGGGACGGGGAGAAGAAGATCCCCGGGGCGTGCGTGACCGTGGATGCGGGTAAGATCCAGGCGGTGGGGGCGTGTCCCGCCGGTGCAGTGGATCTGTCCAAGTACACTGCGATCCCCGGCATGATCGATGTCCACACGCACCTGACCTATGTCGACAGCAATCCGGTGGCACCGGCGGCGCGCGGTGCCGCTGTCGTGTACCTGTCAGCCGAAAATGCCATGAAGACGCTGGAGGCCGGGGTTACGACTGTTCGCGATCTGGGCGCGCAGAACTATTCCGACATCGCCATGCGGGACCTGATCGAGAAGGGAAAAATGAAAGGCCCGCGCATGTTCGTGTCGGGATACGGTCTGATGGTGACCCGGGGCGCGGTGGCAACGCCCAATACTGCCGACGGGGTGTCGGAGGTCCTGAAATTCGTGCGTGCGCAAGTCGCGGCGGGGGCCGATGTGATCAAGATGTATGGATCGACGGGCTCGGGACGGGATGTCACCGGATTCCAGACATTCACCTTCGAGGAGATGAAGGCCGCAGTGGACGCTGCCCATGCGCTCGGCAAGCGCATCGCGATCCATTCCTACGGGCCAACCGGTGCGCGCGACGCGGTCAATGCGGGTACCGATTCCCTTGAGCACGCCACCGACATGGACGATGCCACCATTGCCGAAATGGTCCGCAGAAAAACATGGTATGTCCCCACCATCGACCACAACCGCTACTACGCCGATAACTTCAAGATGCTGCAGTACCCGCAATCGGCGGTGGGGGACCTGAACGATTTCATCCAGCGGAATCTCGAATCGGCCAAGAAGGCCTTCCGGGCGGGGGTGCGGTTCGCGATGGGCTCCGATGTTGTCTACACCATGTTCGGCGAAAACACGCGGGAGCTGGGCTGGTTGGTGAAAGCTGGGATGACGCCGGAACAGGCGCTCAAGGTTGCTACGGTGAACGGGGCGGAGCTACTGGGGCGGGAGAAGTCCTTGGGATCCCTGAAGCCTGGATATCTGGCGGACATCGTTGCTGTGGAAGGGGACCCCACGGTTGATGTCACAGTCGCAATCCAGAAAGTTCGATGGGTCATGAAGGGCGGCGAGGTTTTGACCGATAAAACAAAGTAGGGTACATGGCCGTCCCGCTACAATGGAGACATGTGTGGAATTGTCGGCTACGTGGGTACGCGGCGTGCGGTGCCCATCATCCTCGAAGGCCTGAAAAGGCTCGAGTACCGCGGTTACGATTCGGCAGGCATCGCGGTTTACCGCGATGACGAAACGCTCGGCATCCGCCGCGCGCAAGGCAAGCTCCGGAATCTGGAAGACGCCCTCCAGATGGATCCTGTGGATGGTTGCTACGGCATCGGCCACACCCGCTGGGCCACCCACGGCCGCCCGACCGAGGAAAACGCCCACCCGCACCGCGATTGCACCGGCGACATTGTCGTAGCCCATAATGGCATCGTGGAAAACTACCTTCCGCTGAAGGAATTGCTCCAGAGCGAAGGCCACACGTTCAAGACCGAGACAGACACCGAAGTTATCGCGCACCTGATCGAAAAGTATTACGACGGCAATTTGGAGCAGGCCGTGCGGACCGCCGTGAAGGACTTGCGCGGCGTTTTCGCGCTGGCCGTGCTCTGCCGCCGGGACCCGTTCAAGATTGTCGCCGCCCGCGAAGGTCCTCCGGTGGTAATCGGGTTGGGCACGAGCGAGTATTTTGTCGCCTCCGACGTTCCGGCCATTCTTTCGCATACCCGCGACATGTTCTTCCTCGCGGACGGCGACATGGCGATCCTGACCCCGACCGGCGTCCAACTGACCGATTTCAACGGCGGCCACGTCAACCGGCAGGTCCAGCACGTCCTTTGGGATCCGATCATGGCGGAAAAGGGCGGCTACAAGCACTTCATGCTCAAGGAGATCTTTGAGCAGCCGCGCGCGGTCCGCGACACCACATTGGGGCGCGTGGGGCAGGAGACCGGCAAGATCTTCCTGGACGAGATGGACATCACGCCGGAGGAGTTCCGGTCGTTCCGCGAAGTCAAGATCATCGCCTGCGGCACCAGTTGGCATTCCGCGCTGGCTGGCAAGTTCATGATCGAGAAGTTGGCCCGAATTCCGGTGGAGGTTGATTACGGAAGCGAATTCCGTTACCGCGACCCGATTCTGGGCAAGGACTGCCTGACGGTTGTAATCTCCCAGTCGGGTGAAACCGCCGATACACTGGCGGCGCAGCGCGAGGCGAAGGCGAAGGGATCCAAGACACTCGCCATCTGCAACGTCGTCGGATCGATGATCACCCGCGAAGCTGCGGGAACCATTTACACCCACGCGGGACCGGAAATCGGTGTCGCGTCCACCAAGGCGTTCACGTGCCAGCTGACGGCTTTGGCAATCTTGGCGGCATATCTCGGCCAGATGCGCGGCCAGTTGAGTGAAGAGGCGTCGCGTGCCTTTGTCCACGAGTTGGTGCTGATCCCTGGGAAGATTGAAACGATCCTCGGCAATGACGCGCACTTCGAGGAACTGGCCCGCAAGCTGTTCCGTGCTACCGATTTCCTGTATTTGGGGCGCGGCGTCCACTTCCCGATCGCGCTGGAAGGCGCGCTGAAGTTGAAGGAGATTTCCTACATCCACGCCGAGGGTTATCCCGCCGGCGAGATGAAGCATGGGCCCAACGCGCTCATTGATGAAAAGCTGCCGGTGGTGGTAGTCGCGACGCAGGATAGGTCGAACCCCGAAAGCTGCCTGCTGTACGAAAAGACGCTGTCGAACATCCAGGAAGTGAAGGCCCGCGAAGGCCGCGTGGTGGCAATTGTGACCGAAGGCGACACCGAGGTCCGCAAGGTGGCCGACGACGTGATCGAAGTCCCGGCGGCACCGGATCTGCTGTCCGCGATCTTGGAAATCGTTCCGATGCAACTGCTTTCGTACCACATCGCGGTGCGGCGCGGGTGCGATGTGGACCAGCCGAGGAACTTGGCAAAGTCCGTCACGGTCGAGTAGGCCGCTGCAAGTGCGGCAAGCGCAGGGAGGGATCACGGTCGCAACACGCGGCAAGGGTCTCTACAACATTACTCGTGAGCTGCGGCGGTGGGTCGCAGCTCAGGGTTTCGCCACCGGGCTATTGACCGTGTTCATCCAGCACACTTCGGCATCGCTGACGATCCAAGAAAATACGGACCCGGATGTATTGCGGGACATGTCGGAGTTCTTCGAGCGCTTGGTACCGGAGAGTAGTCCCTATTTCCGGCATACGCTGGAGGGCCCGGATGACATGCCGTCCCACATCAGGTCCAGTTTGACTTCGACTTCGATTTCAATTCCGGTGTCCGGTGGCGCGCCCGCGCTGGGGATCTGGCAGGCCGTGTACGTTTTCGAACACCGGCGCGATCCTCAGCGGCGGACTGTGGTGCTGCATCTGATCGGGGAGTAAAAATCAGGCGCGAATCCCGGCTCCCATCTCCTTTTTCGCGAAGGCGATGCTGCGCTCCAAATCCACCCTTTGCTGTTCCTTGAGTGCTTCGATATACTCTGGGGGTTTCTTACCGGGGGAGTCCTCAATCACCATGGACCCCATGAATGGGTGCCCCTTCTTGGCCAGCGCCGCAAAGCGGGCAAATTCGCTGGCGGGCATCTTCGGGAACCACTTCCACCAATCCTTCTCGAAATAGGGGAGGACTTGGGGCGGGCGGCCGGTAATGATCTCCAGCTGTAGCAGGGAATTCGGGCAGAGCTTCCGGAAGGTCTCCATGAAGGCTTTCCAGTCAATCACGCCGTCGCCCATCGCCACCCACTGGGCAGCCGCACCGCGCGGGTGTTCGAAGACAACCGAGTCTCGCACATGTGTGGAAACGGCGTACGGTCCGAGGATCTCCAAGGTCACCTGCGGGTCTTCCATAACCCACATCGGGTTGCCGGTATCGAGGCAGGAGGCCACGTAATCCTTGCCGCACTCCTCGATGATGGTGCGGACTTCGCGTGCCTGCATGTCGCCCGCGTGGTTTTCGAGGGCGATTTTCACGTTCAGGTCCTGCGCCTGCGTGCGGACAGCCTTGAAGACTTTGATCGTGGCGTCCATGTAGTACTCGATTGGACGGTCCGAACGGCGGTCATCCATGGAGCCCATGAAGCAGCGCATGGCACGCGCGCCCACGGCTTTGGCAACTTTGAGGCCATCCACCGTTACCTGCTCGGGGGTCTTGGAGCCGGGCTTCCAGCTTTTGGACACGGGGCAAATGCAGCCGATGCCGGCGTCGATTTCGAGGCCGAGTTTGTCGGCATGGGCCTTGACGGTCGCGAGATGGCCGGGGTCGAGCGACGTGTAGTCAGCGGAATCGGAAATCTGGACGGTATCGGCCTTGAGGCTGGCAGCGTAGTCGAGAAGTTGGATGTCCTTCCACTTGAAGGCCCGAACGGAATAGGTGTCGAAGCCGAGCTTGATGCCGGTGGATTTGGCCGGAGACTGCGACGAGGCGGTCTGGGCGAGCCCGATGGAGGTGATTGCGGTGGAAAGGAACGTGCGCCGGTGCATGAATTGCTTTTGTACCACACAGCATGTCCGGCATTCGAAACGCCGTACCTTATTACGGCTTCTTCTCTTGGCCCGCTGCATCTGCCGCCGCAACGGGTGGTCGGAGGCGCTGTTGCGGCGCTACCGGTTTCGCCCCTGCTAGTTCCGAGTAGGCCGAGAGGATGGCGGCCTTCTTGTCGTCGGGGACGGAGAGTGACCGGACCTTGCCCTCTCCCCCAAGCGCAAATTGAAAACGACCGGAGTCGTCCAGTGTCAACCTACCGGGTTCCGAAAGCGCGAACAGGTCCTTATCGCGGCGCACGGCGTAGAGGATCGCGGCCATGTCCATCGACGGGACATCCCTGCCGCCCGACGCCTTCCAAGCCTCCACCGCCGGATGCGCCTGCGACCACGCGAAATCCCTCGTGATCGTGGCTACCGTGTAGGGGACGGCGTCGCCGACTTCGCGACCGCAGTAGACGACTGTCGTCGGCCATTCGGCAAGAATGCGACGCATGGCTGGTATGTCCTTGGTGGGCTGGCCGGAATCGACGACGACGAGGGTCTTGACGCGGTTCTTGTAGAGCGCCGGGACGTCGAGCAAATCCAACGACTTCGCCAACTTCGTCGCCGGGCCGCTCAGGACCATCAACGCCTCGGCGTTGAAGATCACCCCGTTGCGCAGGACGGCCTCGGCCAGCGAGGTATCGCTGACCTTCTTTACCGTCCGCGGAAAATCGGCCCGGTCGACTACGGCCCGGACCATCGGCGAATCGGGCGGCATCGGGGTTTCGAGTGCCAACCCGACAGGCAGCGCCTGGTTGGCGTTGCGCATCGGACCTGGGTGGTAGAAGGTGGAAACGGCGTCGCAGAAAATGGCCGCGCCCAAGCCGGATCCGGATATGCATACGGAACCGACGCGCGACTCCCGCTTCCCCTCCAACCCAAACAGCAGCGCCAATGCGAGGGCGGCGTCCGGGCGGTCCATCGACGTGTTGTAAACGACGCCGATCGGCAGTTTTCCCTGGAATTGCATGGCGTCTCGTTAGCTGAGGGAGAGACCGGCCAAGCGACCGGTCGAATCGCCCACATGCTCAGGCCGCACGCCCATGCGCTCGGCCATCGTCGCGAACAGGTTGCAGACCGGCGTTTCCCTCTGGTAAATGATGTGGCGGCCCGGCGTGATAAACCCGTCGCCACGACCGGCCAGAAGGGTCGGCAACTGGTCATGCGTATGCACGTTGCCGTCCGAAAGACCGCTGCCGTAGACGACCATCGACTGGTCCAGAAGATTGGAATCGCCATCTTTTGTGGCCTTCATCTTCGCAAGGAACTCGGCGAACAGCTTCAGGTGGAGCGAATTGATTTCGCGCACCTTGTCGAGCATGGTCATGTTGCCCATGTGGTGGGTGAGCGGGTGGTGGCCGTCGGGGACGCCGATCTCGGGGTACGCGCGCGTGGAACCCTCGCGCCCGATCATCACGGTCGCGACGCGGGTCAGATCGGCCTTGAACGCCACCATCATGATGTCGGTCATGAGGCGGAAGTAGTCGGGGAACTCGGGCGGGACACCGTAGGGTTTTTCCATCCCGGTGTCGATGACCAAGCCGTCCTTCTCCGAACGCGCGACTTGCTGCTCAATTTCACGGACCGAGGTCAGGTATTCGTCCAGTTTCCGCCTGTCCGTGGGCCCGACCGCACGCTGCAGCCGGCTGGTATCCTCCATGACACCGTCGAGGATGCTCCGGCGCATCGCGAGGCGCTTGGCGTGTTGGGCGGGAGGCTCCACCACATCAGTACCGAACAGCCGCTCAAACAGATTTCGCGGATTGGAGATGGGAGGCAGAGGCTGCGTTTCCGTCTTCCATGCCATGTTGTAGGCATAGGCGCAGGAGTAGCCGTTGTCGCAATTGCCCGCCATCCGGGCCTCCTCCATGCCGATTTCGAGCGAGGGCAGTCGGGTCTGGCCACCGATGGCGTTGGCGATCACCTGGTCACCCGAGACGCCGAGCTTGAGATCGGCCCCGGCGGTGCGATAGACTTCCATGCCGCTCATGTAGGCGGCGGCTGCGCGACCGTGGTCCCCGGCCCCAACCTGCAACGGGCGGCCCCAGTTCGCGGTGAGATTGGAAAGCACCAGAACATCGTTCTTGACCGGGTCCAAGGGTGCCAAGATACCGGGCAGCGCCCCGAGCGGACCCTCTTCGACGGGGGTCCAGTGGCGCATGTCGATCCCGTTGGGGACGTAGAACCAAGCCGCGCGGACCGGCCTGCCACCGGGCACAGTACTCGCCGCGAACGCCGGAACCATGGCGTCAAGAACGGGCAGGGCGATGGCCGTGCCGACTCCGCGGAGGATGGTGCGGCGCGAGAGGGCTTTGCGATCAATCAGCATTTGTACTTGCTCCTTCAATCCCTATTCTTGATGATCGTCCCGGGCGCGGGCCACGTCGGTTGCCGAAATTCCGTCCGGCGGGATGGCTACCGTTCCCAAACCGGCGAAAAGCTTGCGCGCCAGCGCTAGCCGCCCGTGGCACGCTGGTACTCGTCAAAGGGGACTAACTGTATCCCGAACACGACGGACGCGTCAAGTGTCATCGCGCCGGTATTCCCGATTCGTCGTAGCCGAGAAAAGGCGATTCCGTTGATTTCTTCGACTACCGACCTCGTTTCTCCGTTCTTGATGCAACTGCCATGCCTTACATTCTCCAAGCCTATCATGAATTCCAGAAACATAGTCGGTCCATATGTCCGCAGTTGGAAGCCCGTGGCAAACGACCGAAATGGTCGCTCCCTCGCGGTCGCGGCTCGGTAGAATCAACACGTTACCGAGCCGCGACCGCGAGGGAGCGACTCTTGCCGAGGGCTGCTAGGTCTTCGCTTGACCCCGCCGCATCTGGAACGGCGCGCTATGGACAATTCCCAGAATCAGGCCCTGCAGTTTGTAATCGTCGGTAGCGGCTTGCCGGACCAGATCGCGTACCGTCCGCCGGTCGTATGTCTCGACGCCCCTGCCCAGGGCATAGGTCAGCAGCTTCTCCGTGAAGCAGGTGGTGAACTCCGGCAGGTTCTCCAGCAGCAACTGTTTCATCTCCGCCGGGGATGAAAACGACTTGCCGTTCGGAAACGAGCCGCTCGGGTCCACCGGAAATTTCCCGTCCGTGGTCCGCCAGCGACCGATCGCGTCGTAGTTTTCCAAGCCGAAACCCAGCACGTCCATACGCGAATGGCATGACGCGCAGACCGCGTCCGACCGGTGCTTTTCCATTTGTTGGCGCAAAGACAAAGCCACGCCCACCGTCTCCTCGGTCAGTTTTGGAACATCCGGCGGCGGAGGCGGCGGGGGCGCTCCGAGCACATTCTCCAGCATGTACTTGCCGCGCAAGACGACAGACGTTCTGGATGGGTAGCTCGACACCGTCATCACCGAGCCCTGCGTCAACACGCCGCTCCTCTGCCCGGCCTTGTCGCCAGTCAGTTCCACACGGCGGAATTCCGGCCCGGAAACTTCCTCGATTCCGTAGTGTTTCGCCAGCGCCTCATTCAGGAAGGTGTACTTGCCGTTGATGAAATCCGCCGCCGACCGGTTGTCGCGGACCGCCGCCTCGAAAAACATGCGGGTTTCCGTGCGCATGGCGTCCTTCAGATCCGCGTTCCACTCGGGAAACTTCTTGGAATCGGGCTTCACTGCGTCGAGACTGCGGATTTCGAGCCATTGTCCGGCAAAATTGTCCGCGAACGCCGACGACCGGGCATCGGCGATCAACCGTCTTACCTGCGCGTCCAGAACTGCGGGCAGGTGCAACTTGTTGGACTCCGCCAACCGCAGCAGCTCATCATCGGGCATGGAGCTCCACAGGAAATAGCTCAACCGGGAGGCCAGCTCCAAGTCGGTGATGCGCCCCACCGTACCCGGTTTCGGATCACGCTCCACCCTGTAGAGGAAGTTTGGCGACACCAGCATCGCCGTGATGGCGAATTGCAGACTCTGCGCCGGAGTGTACCCCGACGACTTGGCCCGGTTGAACACGGCAATCAGCGCGGCGACTTCCTCCTTCGTAGCCGGACGCCGGTAGCCCTTGCGCGCCAGCCCCGTCAGGATCCGCGAAACGCATTCCGCGCCGGAAGCGGGGTCGCAAACCAGCACCTTCTTCTGGGACGGATGTTGCTCGGCCGATGGAAACGGCCCGGCGATCTCGATGGAATCGGGGTAGATATTCTTGCCGTTGTTGAAGCGGTCGGCCTTGGGTATGTCCTTCAGCCCCTCGTCGTTGTCAAACCGCGCTTCGAAAACGTGCTCGCCGCCGGTGAGGAAGACCTTGATCTCCTGGCTGGAGCGCTGCGTGGACCCGCCCTGTTGGTTGACCGCCGAAATCTGAGAGGGAACGCTTACGGTTTTCAGAACCTTGCCGTCGACCACGATGGAAACCGTGACCGGGCCGTCCTTCGCGCCGCGGTGCCCGATCAGATTGGCCCGGACAATGTAGTCGGCATCGAAATCGAGGCGGTCGGTGAGTTGGATGTGGTTGATGTCGGTGCGGCGCAGGCGGTCGCGCTTGTTGAAGAGTCCTGGTTTCGGCAGCGGGTCGCCGCCGACGGCCCGCGACGCGATCTGCTCGGCGGCCTGCAGATACTTCTGCATCAGGGTCGGCGAAACCGTCAGGACGTCGCCGATGTTGTCGAAGCCGTAGCCGGAATCGTCCGGCGGGAACTCCTCGTCGGCGCGGAAGGAGACTCCGAGCAGGTCGCGGATGGTGTTCGTGTATTCGGCGCGGTTGAGGCGGTGAGCAGTGAGGCGTCCGGGATTGGGCTTGGCGTTTTTGTCAGCTTTGTCGAATTCGGCTTCCAAGTGGGCGACGAATGCCGCGACGGTGGTGGCTGCCGGTTTCGGAATCCCCTTGGGTGGCATCTCGCCGGTCTTGACCTTGCGCAGGATGGCTTCCCATGCCTCGCGGTTGGCGGGGACGGCAAGCGATGCGGCGGTGAGAAACGGCGCAAGGTTGAGATTGCCCGACGCCATCGAGGCATTGTGGCAACCGGAGCAGGTGCCCGACAGCAGTGGGCGCACGGCAGCGTCGAAGGCGCCGGCGCTTGGGGTGGCACCGGGAAGGCGCTGAGCCAGCAAGAGAAAACACTGGGCGAGCAGAATGCGCTTCATTGTTTGGGCTGCATTCAGAATACAAGGTTCGAAATGTCCAGCAGCATCGACGTTCGTTGCAGATGTCTGGCACCACTCCCCAGCCAGCGCGAGACAACTATGGGACTGCAAACCCCAACATTGGACAGCTCGGTGCAACAGTTCTGCCAACTAGGGAAGTAGGACAACCAGCGAGCGGGACAATGGGGAAATGCCCGTAAAGGTGACATGGCCAGCCACGAAAGCAAAGCGGGTCTTGGCCGCTCTTCAGCGAATCGGATGGCGAATCGCCAGGACTTCCGGTTCTCACCGGACGCTCAAACGCGACGGGTGGCCACAGTACCGGTTTGCATTCCATGACAGCGAAGAACTGGGCCACGTGATGCCGTCGGAGATCGCGTCGCACACAGGACTGCGCCCGAGCGACCTTTAACCCACCGTTTAGGTTACGCCGCGATGGAAAATTGAAGGATATCGGCGGGAAACGCAAGTTCCCCGTGCTCGATCTCTTCCCCAATCACCCGCAGCGCCAAGCCCTTGGCTTGCAACGTGGCTTCCTCGGCAGTTTGGCCGTAAACGATCACCCCCGGCAATTCGGGAACATCCGCGATCCAGCGACCGTCCGTCTCACGCAAGAGCCGTATCGTAAACTTCATATCCCAATGCTAACAGGGGCCGCGCCGAGCCCCGAATCCGAAGCCGTGCCTTTCCCTAATACGGCCCCTTGCGCCGCATCGGCAACTTGGTCCCCCAGACCGCGCCGCGACGAACCCACTCGGTCAACAATTCCGACTCCTTCGCAGGCAGCGCCGGACCCGGCGGCATCTGCAGTTCCCCCTCGTGTTTCAGCGATTTGATCATGACGCTGGTCTCTGGATGTCCCGGCACCACCGAGGGACCCCGCTTCCCGCCCGCGATCAATGTCCGGCGATCCCTAAAGGAGATTCCGCCGTTGTTCAGTTCCGTGTCAT
This sequence comes from uncultured Acidobacteriia bacterium, assembly GCA_903925015.1. Taxonomy (GTDB): domain Bacteria; phylum Acidobacteriota; class Terriglobia; order Bryobacterales; family Bryobacteraceae; genus BOG-234. The sequence goes on along the minus strand of CAIYDY010000265.1, from coordinate 15,839 downwards.
GGCACGGGAGGCATCGCTTGGTCAGAATCGGGGCAACCTTGGTGTCGAAGAACTTTTCGTCGCTCTTGGGGCTTGCGGATAGAACCAGTGGCACCAGAAGCAACAACAATCCGGCCCACACCCTCACTTCTTCTTGCCTACGCCGAACTGGTTGCCCGCCCGGACTACTTTCCCATTCGAAACCGTAATATCCAGCATCTTCTCGCTTTGGACGTCGTGGCCTTCCTCGTCCTTTAGAGATGCTAGCAGCTTCTTCGATGTGGAATCGAACACCTCGCCTGTGGATGAAAACGCCACTTTGCCGTCCATGCTGAAGCTCATCCAGCCGACGCAGTCGCGGGCCTTCAGGCTTTGGACCTGTTTGGGCGGCATCACGGCGGCGTCGAAGATGTGGATCGAGCTGTTGGCGCAATCGGCCAGCCAGAGTTCCTTCTCATCGGGAGTCAGTGCGACGCCGTGCGCGGGGCATCCATGGCGCTTCACTTCGCCCTGCTTATAACCCTGCACCTCCACCTTGTGGAGCATCTTGCCGGACTTGATGTCGCCGACCTCGAAGCCGAGCAAGCCGTTGATATTCACGAATACCAGGGTATTGGAACCGTTCACCGTGAAGGGGCGGATCACGTTGTCGAACGGACCAACGGTACTGACCACCTTGCGCGTTTTGGGATCCACGACGGACAGGCTCGTCGACTTCAAGCCCGCCAAATAGACCTTGGAGCCGTCGTCGGCATAGATCGTATTGTGCGAGCCCGATTTGGTCTCGATGGTGGCGACTACATTTCCGTTCGTGGCGTCCACGACGTGCCAATTCGGGCCCTCCAGCTGCGGCACGTAGAGGGTCTTGCCGTCGGGCGAGATCGCCATTCGGTCGCAGCCGCCCTCGTAGGTCTTGTCCCAGATTCTCTTGCCGCTGATGGCGTCAACGGCGATCATGCGGTTCAACGACGAAACGTAGATACGCCCGGTGCGCGCGCTGGCGACGATCCCCTTGACATTTTCGGGCTCTTTGCCAGCGGGTGGTGCGTCCCACAGCGGAATGCGGCGGAGGAATTTGTAGCCGTTGTCCATGTCGAAGACGGTCAACCCGACGCCGCCGTATTGCACGTAGTTTCGGGTGCCTGGATTGGCGACATAGAGCAAATGCTGGTCGGCGGCAAGGGCGGAGCCGAACAGCAGAAGGAATAGCGCAGTTGTTTTCAACACGACAAGTGCATCATATACCAGCTGCGGGTGAGTGAAACAGCAAGGTTGCCAAGCCCACCCCGGCCGACGCCAAAATCACCCAAATGGTGTCGACCTTGGTGAAAATCAATATCAGCATACTCGCCAGAGCAATGATGTAGGACAACGGCCCGTGCAGCGCATCCACCCCCAGTGGAAGCGTCGCGGATAGGCTGATCCCCGCGCTTGCCAGCACCACGGCCCGCAAAATCCGCTTCACCTCGGGACTGTCAGCTCGGCGACCGGCGAATTCGAGCATCGGAATGACCAACAGCGCGGGCGTCACCAAGGCCAGCCATGCGGCGAAGGCTCCCGGATAACCATCGGCGAAGTACCCGACGCTGACGATATACAGCCCCTTCGGGCCTGGAGTTGCCCGGCCCAGAACGAGGGCAGTGTTGAGCTGGCGGTCGGTGAGGTAGTGGTGATTCACCACGAAGTCCTCACGCAGGATGGGCAGCGAGGCCAGTCCGCTGAAGGAACTCAGCGTTGCCTTCAACAGAAGCAGGTAGAGGAAAAACCAGTTCATTTTTCAGTGCCCCCCGGCATCAAGAAACCCACGCCCGCCGCAAGTGCCAAAACGGCCAACGGCGTCATCCCCACCACGATAGAGAGGAAGATACTGCCGGAAACAATCAGAAGGCTTTGAATTTTCCGGCCAGGCTTCCAGTGCGGCTGCACCAGCAACCAGAAACCAGCCAACAGGATTCCCACCGAGGACGCAAGGACGGCGTCGATCGCGATCTGGAGCCAAGGCTTGGAACTCCACGCATCGAAGCCTCCCGTCAGCAGCGCCACCAGAAGCGAGCTTGGAATGGAACCGGCAAGCATCGCAACTACAACTCCCGACCAACGCCTCAGAATCCAGCCAGCCGCTACGCAGAAGGCCCAAAGATTCGTACCGGGCGTGATACGGGAAAGGACATGGCACATCGTGTACTGGTCCTGGGTGAGCCAGCCCTTGTTCGTGACCAGTTCGCGCTGGAGGGCTGCCACCGTGGGCAGTCCACCGCCGAAGGTCATGTTGCCTTCGCGCACGAAAATCATGGCCAGTCCCAGCAGGGTTGGAGGGGTCGTCGGCGAATCGGGTATCGAAGCGGTATCCATGAATCCCACCTTAATGGTATGGGTTCAGTGCTCCCGGACTAGGTTTGTGGCGGAGACATCCGGGTCGAATCGCCAGAATGTCCTCCCCGGGTAGTATGCCTTGAGTTTCGCGTTTTCCTCGTCCCCCATGTCGCGGGCCCAAACGACCGGAGCGCTGTCGATGTCAGCGGGGTTGTAAACCCATTCCTCGTGTGGGGATCGCGGCTTGGAGTAGCGGACCAGCACCACGTGGCGGGCAGGATGGCCCGAATCTTGATCGCGCTCCGCTAGATCCCGCTCGATTGCAGACTTGCCTGCGTTGTTGGACTTGAACCGGTCGGGAGTGGAATCCGTGAAAATCCGCCACGTATCGAACGCGGCCCGGTGTCCAACCAGCAGAATCAGAACGAGCGGAGCCCACTTGCGTGTGTGGCGCAATCCAACCACGGCCAGGATCACGAAAACAGCGAGGAAGGGTGCAGCGTAATGGGCAAACAGGTTGACTTCAATTGCGGATGCGGCGACCATCGCGGACGCAAACCCGACCAACCACCGCGATTTTTGTGACCTGAGGAGCGCCGGGAGGCACAACAATACCGGAATCAACCATAGGGAATTTCCAAACACCATCGCGGTCAGCTTGTTCCAGTCGCGGAGCCGGGTAAGGGCGAATCCGGCGGTTCTGGAATGCTGCCAAAGGTCCAACGCCCAGCCCCGGTCCACCCACTCGAAAATCGCGTGGCGGTAGAACTTGGGCGGCAACGCATCCACCACGCTAAGCGGCGCAACTGTTTCGTATTGGTCGTAATACTCCTGGTACGGCATTTGGAGCGGGCGACCGGTGACGCGGAAGTTGTAATAGGCGAGCCCGGCGAGACCCAGCGCCACAACCAGCAGCGCTGGAGGCAGTGCGCCTCGGCTCTTGCGCTGGAAAGCAAGCCCGGCGAGAACCGGTAGGCAGAGCAGCCCCCCCTCGAAAGGGCGGGAGTACATCAGGACCACGACCCCAAGACCAGCTACCCAACCCCATGCCCGCGGGCCCTGACGACGAATCCGTTCGAACGAACCCACCAGCAAGGCCCCGCCGATCGCCGGTACGGCTCCCCCCCAATAGCCGTTCATCCAATAGGTCATCAAGCAAAGGTGTAGGCTGATGGCCGCTCCCGCCAGAGCCCACCTGCCGGGAACCCAACCCTGCAGCGCCCAGCAAATTGCGGCCATCAAAGCACCGCACGAAAGCCAGACGCCGTACCACGGATGCCCGAAGACCACCTGCCCCAAGGCCATCGCGAGACCTTGTGCCGGGGGATACCGGGAGGCGTAGGTCGGCTGCTGGATCACAAAGAGGGTCTCGAAGAACTGCCACATCGGGTGGACGGGATTTGCGAGGCGTGCGTGCGCAAATGTGTCCGCCTGAAGCTGATAGCTGAACTCGTCGTAGATGCCGGGAGCCGGAATCGGCCAAATCGGAAGCAATACCGCCCGGATCATGAGGACGAAGGCTGCGGTACCGAAACAGCAAAGGACCTTGCGGCGGGCCAGCCGTTTGTAGCCGCGCTCCAGTGTGGAAAACGCTATCAAGCACAACTCCCTTGCAAAATATCGCGGTTCACGATCCAATTGTAAGAGGGGCAAAGTTGAAACTCTTCATTCGAGTCCGCCGTATTGAAACCGTCGTCTCCGGCCAGCCGTCAGGAAACGCATGAAGGGGTTGACCATGAGGTGTTTGACGCGCAAAGCGTGGGCAGTTGCGCTCGCAATGGGTTCTACGCTTGGAGTTTGTGAACTGGCAGCCCAGAAGAACCGCGTTGCTGCAATCGACCGAAACCTCCGGACCCAGCTAACCGGTCACATCCACCCGAATGCCAAGCTCGAAAGCGATTTGGGCCGGGTACCTGTCGACATGCCAATCGATGGGATGACTCTGGTCCTTGCCCTTTCGCCCACCCAGGAAACGGATCTGGCCAGCCTGCTGGCGGCCCAGCAAGACCCCAACTCGCCCGATTTCCGCGTATGGCTGACACCGGAACAGTATGCAGACCGCTTCGGGTACTCGCAGTCCGACTTGGACCGGATCACGGCATGGTTGCAGGGCGAACAACTCGAGGTCATATCCACTGGCCGGGGCCGGACCGGCATCACTTTCCGGGGTACCGCCAGTCACGTCGAGCGCGCATTCCGCACCCAAATCCACCACTACGACCTTAGAGGAACACGGCATTTCGCCAATTCGACCGAGCCGTCGGTTCCAACCGCGCTTTCCGGTATGGTGACGGCGATCCGCGGACTCCACGATTTCCGCATGCAGGCCCGCGCAAAGCCGCTCGCCGCCACTCCACGATTCAACAACCCTTCCAACGGCAGGCACCAGTTGGCGCCGGACGACATCGCAACGATCTACGACCTGAAACCGCTTTATGCGGCGGGGATCGACGGCACGGGGCAGAAGATTGCCGTCGTTGGGCAAACAGCGGTCGATCTGGCGGACATCCGCAACTTCCGGACCAACTTCAACCTGCCGGCGAATGATCCGCAAGTGCTCCTCGTTCCAGGATTGGTCGATCCCGGTACAAGTCAATCGGATCTGGGGGAAGCGGACTTGGACATCGAGTGGACGGGCGCGGTGGCGCGAAAAGCCACCATCGTGTACGTGTATTCCAACGACGTCACGGACGCCTTGGCTTACGCCATCGACCAAAATTTGGCCCCCGTGATCAGCATGAGCTACGGGTTCTGTGAACTCCCCATCGTCAAGTCGGAATTGAATACGCTCCAGAACTACGCGCGGCGCGGCAATACGCAAGGCATCACGTGGATTGCGGCCTCGGGCGACTTCGGTGCCGCGGACTGTTACGGGAGCACCCGGCAGACGGGCTTGGCCGTGGACGTTCCAGCTTCGATCCCGGAAGTCACCGGCGTCGGCGGCACGGAGTTCAACGAAAGCAGCGGCAGCTATTGGAACACCACCAACGATGCGAATTTGGCCTCTGCTACCGGATACATCCCGGAAATGGTCTGGAACGACCCGGCCGGGAGTGACGGCTCGCCATCTTCCGGGGGCGGCGGGGCCAGCGCCTACTTCGCCAAGCCAGTGTGGCAGACGGGTCTCGGAGTGCCGAGCGATGGCTTCCGCGATGTTCCCGATATTTCGTTTTCCGCGTCGGCAGCCCACGATGGTTACCGGGTGTACACCCAGGGGAACTTTTCGACTTTTGGAGGTACGTCGGTGGCGGCACCGGTTTTCGCCGGGATGACAGCACTCCTGAACCAGTACCAAGTTGCCAATGGATTTCAAACGACATCCGGTCAAGGCAACCTGAACACGAAACTCTATTCCCTCGCCGTCTCCGCGCCAAACGCTTTCCACGATGTAACGGTTGGCAACAACATGGTGAATCCGTGCACCCCGCGTGCCACCACATGCGTGCCGACGCCCATAGGGTATTCGGCAACCCCGGGTTACGACTTGGCCACAGGCCTCGGGTCGCTGGACGGCTTCAACTTTGTGACGGCATGGAACCAGTCGGCCAGCAAGAATGTCGCAACGTTGACGGCCAGTGCGAGCGCGAAAACAATTTCCGTTACCGGCTCTGTGGTGTTGACGGCAACAGTTGCCGGTTCCGGTAAGACGGTGCCAACCGGCAGCATCACATTCTTCGCAAATGGAGTTCCGCTGGGAACCGCTCCGTTGAGTGCCGGCGCCGCCACCCTAACGGTACAGGGCACAAAGCTGGGCGCGGGTGACTGGACCGTTTACGCGCAGTATTCCGGGGATGCGACTTATGGGGTCAACAACGCCGGTGTTTCCCTAAGCGTGACTGGCTTGACCGTATCGATGGCAGCATCCAGCAGTGTGGCCACCGTCCCTCGCGGGGGTACGGTCATCCTGACTGTCGCGTTTACAACCTCGGGAACCACCAGCACTCCAACGGGGACCATCAAATGGTTTGCAGGAGGCAGTGGATTCGGGACCGCCAACATCAAGGCCGGGACACTTTCGACCGCACTCACGGTTCCGGGCAGCAGTCTGCCAACGGGCCCCATCACGTTAACCGCCAATTATTCCGGCGACAGCCTGTTCGCAGCCACCAGTGCTACGGTCAACGTTACCGTCGTGGGTCCAAAAGTGGACGGCATCGGCAGCGCGGCCTCGGGGCGGGTGGTGGGAGCCCCCGGTATGATTGCCTCGATGTATGGAACCCAGCTTGGCACCAGCACCGCAAGCGCAGCCGCGATTCCATTGCCGACTTCGTTGGGTGGTGCCGCAATCACGGTGAATGGAGTCCCGGCACCGCTGTTTTTTGTATCCCCGACGCAGATCAACTTCCAAATCCCGTACGGCACCGCGAACGGGAGCGCAGCGGTGGCGATTACATCCGACGGGCAAACCGTGACCACCCCGATGACGATCGCGTTTGCTGCGCCGGGCCTCTTCACCCAGTCCGGAACAGTAGTGCCCGACAAGTCGGCCAAGCGCGGTCAGATGATCACTCTCTACATTACCGGGGAGGGTGCCTCAAAGCCGCTGCCGACCACGGGCAGTACTCCTGCGGCGGGCACGATCCCGACACCGACGCAATTGGTCGGCGTCCTAGTGGGCGGCGTGGCGGTTTCCACCGATTCCGGGAAATTCTTTATCGGAATTCCAGGTTGGTCGGTCGGCGTCACGCAGATCAACTGCACGATTCCCGACACGTCGCCGTTGGGTGTCCAGCCGGTAACGGTGATCGTTGGAGGCGTTTCCAGCCCGCTCGCAAATATCGTAATTACCCAGTAGACAGGATCTATTTCAAGGTGGCCGGCGCGAGAACCCCGGTCCCCAGCTTCTCGATGGAGCGGGTTTTCATGTTGTACGTATCACCCGGAGAGAGCACGTAGTATGGCTTCTCCCACGGTTGGTAGACGCGGTGGTTGTCGTGGATGGCGACCTTCCATTTGCCGATGACGTTGAACTTATCCCCCGTCACGACGATGGCGGTGCCTTCGGAAAGACCGATGCCGAGCATTTCGGGGTACTTCTTGATTACAGGGATAATATCGTCCCAGCGGTTCCGCGTGTTGATGTGCTGGTCGATTGCGACCTTGCGCAGAAATGCGAATCCGTGTTCATGCTCGGGCTCCGGGGTCATCACAATCTCGGACCCGGCGATTGCACCCCGGACCAGGTAGTCGCCTTGTATGGTCGCCCCGGCAGAACTGCCCCCGATCACGCCTCCGCGCGCCAGCACGTTGTGGAATTCCTTCAGGGTCAGAGTCTTGGCGTAGGAATCGACGACATTCCACTGGCGTCCGCCGTTGAACCAGACTCCGCTGGCGTCCCGAAGCGTTTTGGCGAACTCCTCGGTATCGGCAACCTTGGGGTCGTGCGTGTGGAGCATGTGGACGTTGGTCAGGCCAAGCTTTTTCCACGGAGCGACGATCTTGTCTTCTTCATAGATCGCAATTTTCCCGTCTGCCGTCCGATTGCCCCCGGCGGTGGGTACGATGATGATTTTCGCGTTCCGGCCACCCGCAAGATTGGCAAACGTCTCCATGATCCCGGTACCCTCGGCGGATCCCCCGCCCTGGATCACCAGCGTGCCTTTGGCGGGACCGTATTCCGGTGCCTGTGCCATGGCGGAAAGCGAGAACACTAACGCAGCAAGGAAGGGGCGGTGGGTGATTGGGCTGGAGCCGATTTGCATGCAAAAGAGGTTAGCACGGCTAGCCCCGCCAGCGTACCCCTAGATCCAACTCCTTCCTGCAATACGCCAAACTCTGGGTCATGTGGTCCATCTGTTGCAACTTCAACCCATCCATGTAGCGGTCGCGCACACCCTCCACATCCGCCATAAGGTGGGGCTTGTTCCAAGGTTGTCCGCGCTTGGCCATCGCCTCGAACCGGACAAAATCCTGTGTACGTCCGCCGGGGAACCACTTGCGCCAGAACTCTTCGGTGTAGACCGGCAGGACGACCGGAGGCCGCGCTGTGATCGGTTTGCAATAGATGTGGACGTCCGGGGGCAGGATCTCGACCGCACGCGCAACCAGAGCCTTGAAATCGACCGTCCCCTCGCCCAAGGGAACCCATTGCACGGCGATTCCGCCGGGTTGCTCGTAAACGACGGAATCGCGGAGGTGGAAGCTCACAGCCACGGGCCCTAGCTCCTCCAGCGTCGTGAGCGGATGCTCGGCAACGAATACCGGATTGCCCGTGTCGAGGTACGATCCGACAAAGTCCTTGCCAGCCGCGTCGATCAACTGCCGGGTCCGCCACGCCTGAAGGTCCTTGTGGTTCTCCAGCCCAATCTTGATCCCTGCGTCAAGCACTTGGGATCGCACTTCACGGAGGATCTTCAGGCCGGCCTCGACCGACTGCTCCACCGGACCGGCTGGCATGGCATAGCGGTCGCTTGCCAATAACGCGCGGACAATGGGCGAGCCCACAGCCTTCGCACGTTCGATGTGCTTCCGCAATGTGGCAACGGACTGGGAATGGCCGTCTGGATTCTTGGAGAGCAGAGCGGGACCGCCGGTCTCAATCCGCATTCCGGCGCCACTTGTCCAGGCTTTGACCTCGGCCCAGTGTTCGGGCTTCATCACTCCGGGGTCGAGCGAGTCCTGCAGGAACATCGCGTCCAGCTTCTCTTTTTGGCAATAGTCGAAAAGCTGGCGATCGTTCCAGCGCCAGAAACGCAGGCAGTAGGTATTGATGCCGAGTCGCCACTGGCGCGCGGCAGCCTGCGAGGGGGCAGGTGCCAGACCGAGAAGGCCTGAACCAAGTCCGAGTTGAAGTGAGGAACGCAAGAGCCTGCGACGGGAGAGCATGCAGTCATTCTATAAGGTTGGCAACCGGTGATAAGATTGAGCGAATGCGGCTTTCGGTGCTGTTAGTGCGATTTATCGTTGCGGGCTTCGGCCTCGTCGCAAGCCATGGTCTGGTGGCGCAGCAGGCATTCATCGACCGTTATTGCGTCGGCTGCCACAGCGAAAAATCAAAGTCCGGCAATTTGGTGCTGACTGCAATTCCGGCTGGCACCCCTGCCACGCACCCAGATGAATGGGAAAGAGTCGTGCGACGGCTTCGAACCCGTTCCATGCCGCCGGTTGGAGTTCCGCGCCCTGCGGAAGCGGAATATTTGTCGGCGCTGTCCTATTTTGAGACAGCCTTGGACCGCGCCGCGACCGGCAAGCCCAATCCCGGTCGCACCGATACCTTCCGGCGGTTGAACCGTACCGAGTACCACAACGCGATCCGCGACCTGTTGGCGGTCGACATCGACACCTCCACACTGCTACCGGCTGACGACGCCAGCCACGGTTTCGACAATGTGACCGTGGGGGAACTCTCCCCGCTCCTGTTGGAACGGTACCTCAATGCGGCCCGGAAAATCAGTCGTTTGGCTGTTGGGAGCCCGGTAAAGGCTCCGGTTGGCGAAACAATCCTGCTCCCACCGGACTTGACCCAGGAAGGGCACGTCGAAGGCTTGCCCTTGGGAACCCGGGGTGGAACAGCCGTGTCGCATCTCTTCCCCGTGAATGGCGACTACGAATTCCAGCTCCGGCTCGCACGTGACCGGAATGAAAAGGTGGAGGGCCTCACCGGTATCCACCAATTGGACTTGTTGGTGGACGGCCAATCCGTCCGCCAATTCACCATCAAACAACCACCCGCCGGAGAGGACCACTCGAAAGTGGACGCTGGCCTGATTGTCCGAATACCGTTGCAGGCCGGCACCCACCAAATCGCGGCAACATTCCTGAAAAAGCCAACCGCATTGCTTGAGACGGAGCGGCAACCCTACATTGCCCACTTCAACATGGATCGCCACCCCCGCATCCAACCGGCGCTGTATTCCCTCGCGATCGTTGGCCCGTTCCAGCCCAAGGGGCCGGGCGAGACCGAAAGTAGAAGGCAGATTTTTAGTTGCCATGCCGGCGATCCGTGTGCGCAGAGTCTCCTGCTTTCGTTGGCGCGCCGCGCATGGCGTGGCCCCGTAACGGCTGCGGAGATCGAGGTGCCGATGCGTTTCTTCCGCGAAGGCGCGGTCAACAGTTTCGACGAAGGCATGGAACTGGCGCTGCGGGCCGTTCTGATCAGCCCGCGCTTTCTGTTCCGGATGGAGCGCGACCCGGCGGGAGTTGCCGCCGGCTCGGCGTACCGGATTTCCGACGTGGAACTCGCTTCGCGTCTCTCTTTTTTCCTCTGGAGCAGCATTCCGGACCCGGAACTACTGGACCTGGCGACGGCGGGCAAGCTGCGGCAGCCAGGCGTCCTGGAACACCAGGTGAAGCGTATGCTCGAGGACCGGAGAGCGGATTCCCTCGTCAGCAACTTCGCCGAACAATGGCTCTATCTGCGCAACTTGGCCTCTGTAACCCCGGATGCGCGCATCTTTCCCGACTTCGACGACAACCTTAGGCAAGCCCTGCGGATCGAGACCGAAATGTTCTTCGAGAGCGTGATGCGGGAGGACCGCAGCGTTTTGGACCTGCTCCGCGCGAACTACACCTTCGTGAATGAACGGCTGGCCCGCCACTACGGAATCCCGAATGTTTACGGGAGCAGATTCCGTCGTGTGACATTCGACTCTGCTTCGGAGCGCGGCGGGTTACTCGGCCAAGGGAGCATCCTGACGGTAACATCGTATGCCACAAGAACGGCACCGACATTGCGTGGCAAGTGGATTCTGACGAATATTCTTGGCACGCCACCACCCTCGCCACCCCCTGGGGTCCCGCCTCTGAAGGAGAATGCGGCTGGTGGAACGATTCAAACAATGCGGGAACGGATGGCCGCCCACCGTGAGAACCCCGCCTGTGCCGGTTGCCACAAGCTAATGGATCCTGCAGGTTTCGCCTTGGAGAATTTCGATGCGGTGGGACGTTGGCGGACCCGGGACGCAGGTGTACCGGTGGACTCGGCAGGCGGGTTGCCCGATGGGGCTTCATTTACTGGCGTGGCAGGACTTCGGACTGCTCTCTTGGCGCGCCCCGACGTCTTTGCTGGCAATATGGTGGAAAAACTGCTTACGTTCGCTGTCGGCCGAGGAGTAGGGGATTTTGATGGGCCCGCAGTCCGCGGCATCGTCAAGACTTCCGCCTCGCAGGACTATAGATTTTCGTCGTTAGTGCTGGGAATCGTGAACAGCACGCCGTTCCAAATGAGGAGAGCACAATGATCGTTACCCGGAAAGCACTGCCGAGGAGAACTTTTCTACGCGGGATCGGGACTACTTTGGCGCTGCCGCTCTTGGATGCGATGGTGCCTGCAATGACGGCATTGGCGGCAACACCTGCTGCCCCGGTCCGTCGCCTTGGTTTCGTGTATATCCCAATGGGAGCCATTCAAAAGCAGTGGTTCCCGACCCAAGCCGGCCCCGTGGCCGCGCTTCCCCCGATCCTTAGCCCGCTGACTCCGTTTCTAGATCGACTGACATTGTTCGGCAACATGGAGAACAAGAACGCCTATTCGCCAGGCAACCACGCTACCGCGAACTCCGCGTATCTTAGTGCTGCCAAGGCAAAGCTGACTGAGGGGTCCGACTACGAGAATGGCACGACGGTAGACCAAATCGCCGCGCAGGCGATCGGCAAGGAAACCAAGATTCCGTCGTTGGAATTGGCCATGGACCTGTTGACCACGGTCGGGAGTTGCGACAACGGATTTGCCTGCGTCTACCAAAACAACCTCTCGTGGTCGTCACCGACGACGCCTCTACCCGCCGAGGCGCACCCGCGTGCTGTCTTTGAACGACTCTTCGGAGAAGGCAGTACTCCGGCAGAGGAAGCGCTGGAAATGCGCCGAAACGCAAGTCTGCTCGACTGGGTTACCGACGACATCGCAAAATTGCGGAAGGATCTCGGCCCTGCCGACCGTAGTCGGGTCAACAACTATTTGGAAACCGTTCGCGAAGTGGAACGCCGCATCCAGAAGGCCGAAAAGCAGACATCGAACGGGATTGTTCCGGACATGGAGCGCCCGGTTGGCGTTCCGGCCTCATACGGCGACCATGCCCGGCTAATGTTCGATCTGCAAGTGTTGGCGCTGCAGGGCGATATCACCCGCGTGATCACGTTCCAGCTGGCACGGGAGACAAGTACCCGGACGTATCCGGAAATTGGAGTTCCGGACGCCCACCACCCGACAACCCACCATGCGAACAACCCCGAAAAGGTGGCGAAGGTAGCCCTCATCAACCAGTACCATGTCTCGCTGTTTGGCTATTTCTTAGAGAGGTTGCAGGCCACCCGCGACGGACAGGGAACGCTGTTGGACCATTCCCTGTTCCTTTATGGCAGTGGTATGGGAAATCCTGATATCCATGACCACATTGATCTGCCTCTGGTGGTTGCAGGCGGTGCCGCAGGTCGCATCAAGGGCGCTCGATATTTACGCTACAAAGAGCCCGAGCCGCTCGCGAATCTGCATCTAACGCTGTTGGATCGCGTAGGCGTCAATCTGGACCATTTTGCCGACAGCAAGGGTAAGATTGTGGAGCTTCCCGGAGTATGAGGAACTTTTTCATTCCTGCCGTGTTTGTTGCACCACTCATTGCGGCTGCCCCTGCCGTGGAAGTCGATGGAGATCTGCTGGCGGCAGTGTACCGGGACGATCTTAGGGCAGCCGCGTCTTTGGCAGTCAACCCTGCGGGTGTCGATCTCGCGAATCAGTATGGAGTCACGCCATTGTCGGCGGCCTGCCAGAATGGCAACGCGGATATGGTGGCGCTGCTGCTCAATGCGGGGGCAAATCCGTCCATCGCTCTTCCCGGGGGCGAAACGCCGTTGATGACGGCCTCGCGCACGGGAAAGCTGGCAGTCCTCAAGTTGTTGATTGCCCACGGGGCCGATGTGAACGCGAAGGACGCGGACCATGGCCAGACGGCTTTGATGTGGGCGGCGGCGGAAGGAAATGCCGAAGCGATATCGGCCCTGATTGCCGCAGGCGCGGATTTGACAGCCGTCTCGAAGGGCGGTTTTACGGCCTACCTATTCGCTGCACGCGAAGGCAAGGTTACGGCTGTGAAGGAATTCTTGAAGGCTGGCGTGCCAGTGGATGGGGCGTTGCAGGCCCCGCATCGGCAGGCCGGCGAAACCGCCATGGTTCTGGCTGCTTCCAACGCGCACTTCGACTTGGCTTCGATGCTCGTGGAGGCAGGCGCAAACCCCAACGCGGCTGGCCAAGGGTGGACCGCGTTGCACGCGTTGACTGCAATCCGCCAGCCCGGGTACGCCAGCAACGACCCGGCGCCGGACGGCTCGGGCCGGATGGGCACGCTAGACTTCGTCCGGTTCATGGCGGCTCATGGTGCCGACTTGAACGCGCGGGTGACCAAGCGGTGGAATATCGGTCTGACCAGTTTGAATGTCGTGGGCGCAACACCATTCCTCTTGGCCGCCCGCACCGGTGATGCGGAATTGATGCGGTTGCTGGCGCACTTGGGAGCGGATCCGTTGATTCCAACCGCCGACGGAACCACTCCATTGCTGGCTGCTGCGGGGGTTGGGACCCGATCACCGGGTGAGGATGCGGGTACAGAAGCCGAAGTCTTGGAGGCCGTCAAGGTCGCGCTGGAGTTGGGAAACGACGTCAATGCGGTGGACAAGAACGGCGAGACCGCAATTCATGGGGTGGCACTGAAGTGGGTTCCATCTGCAGCACAATACCTGCTCGATCACGGGGCGAAGACTGCGGTCTGGAATACAAAGGATTTCAACGGTTGGACACCTTTGCGGATCGCGGACGGCGTGCACCGGGGGATGAACTTGCGCGCGTCACCGGAGGTTGCGGCCATCCTGAGGAAAGCGCTGGCTGCGGCAGGTTTGTCAACCGAGGTGGAGCCGGAACCGGTGGTTAGTGGTGCTACAAAGTAGGGTGGGGTGGTGGGAAAGGGACCTGATCACTCGCAGTCGCCTCGTCCGAAGCCGTCGTAACGCGGATCCAGACCGGCGAGAAGTCGCCAAGCAACTTGCCAAGCATCCACGGTGAGCGGGTCTGAGGGTCGCTCTCGGATGAAGAACGACAATTCCCGTACGGCTGAGGCACGATCTCGCTGGAGTGCAGGGAGGGAATAGTCGAACACAGTTCTAATTTCTCCGAGGGGTGGAGGACCGGGACGTCCCATTTTCAGCAACGATGCTTGGTGAACTCGTCCAAGTGCGTGGTGGAGGTCCGGGCTCCATTCTGGAAACAGCTTTACCAAACGCTCACCGGTTGGAATTTTCTCGGGCCCAAATGACTCCCTTTCCCAAAAGGCGTGGAGATCAGCGAGGTTAACGACAGTCTTAGAGCCAGTCCTGCGTGCCTCATCGCGGAAGTTGTGGGTGTAGGGAATGTATCCACCAAGGGGACAGCCATCAAACTGTGCGCCTAGGGGGGCGTAGCGTTCAGATACGACGTCAGGATGCGGAAGCTTGCTATTTTCCGCCTCAAGCTTGGCAGCGAAATCCCAGTTTTCCGCACACGTCACGTAGAAGTCGGCGATGAGCAATGCCGCAGCCCTTCGGGCGACGGGCAGGGCTTCCGCGGAGTTGAGCCACAGTCCCAACCGGTCCACGCTGCTGGTCATATCTTCGGGAGGAGCCATCCCGCTGCCGCAAGTTGTTCGTGCGAGCACTCCCTTCGTAAGCTCTTGGTCGAGTGCGGCCAACTTTGCCAGATCCGGCGCGGTCCGTTGGGCGACTACCCCTTGCATCGTGGTCCACGAATCCGTCCAGTAACGGTTTGGGGGGATATCTTTTCGGAGATAGACCGCCATCTTCAGCGAATGCGCCAGACCACCGGGAAATGTCCCTTCCAAAATACCGGGACGTGGATCGCTCACCACCCATAGAGCCATGCCATTCCGGTGCCATGCCGAAAGGGTTTGCCACCATCCACCCCAAATTTTGAGAGAATATTCTTCCGGGGGACCGTTTGGGGTACCCCAACGGGTTCTGAGAAGCCGGACTAGTTCAGCCGGATCTGTCGCGGTCTCGGTCTCATACCAAACTTGGCCCAATTCGCAATTGGCTATCAAGCCCGGGTCGGGAGTTGCCGGTAGTGGTGGCAATTTGCCTGCGGTTACAGACGGAACTAAGAATTGCGCGGCACGCTTGATGAGCGGGATCGGAAACCCCACTGTGGTTGCACATCTCCTGTCGACATTCTTGAAGTCGGTCAGGCTACCGTCGATCGGGACTGCCTCGGCTCGGTAAACTTTGTCAGCGCGATGCGACCTCCGCCAAGTTCCAAGCGTTTGAGCCGAGGAGAGAACAGTGAGATCAGATTCTATAAGACGTGCCAGTTGACCTGCGGGGATTTGGGCGGTGCAGATCTGGATTGAGGCTGCCATGAAGACACAAAATTTGAGATTTCGGTTAGGCATGGCATTGATTGTACAGGATTTCATGGGTGCCGCAGCGCGCGATAGTGTCCAGACGCACAAAGGCCCTCCGGCTTGGGGCCGGAGGGCCTTTTGTGCGTAATTAACCGGGCGACGTCCTGCTCTCCCACACACCTGCGCGTGCAGTACAATCGGGGCTGAGAGGCTTAACTTCCGTGTTCG
>CAIYDY010000264.1 GCA_903925015.1 uncultured Acidobacteriia bacterium | reverse complement strand
CTCAATCCCCTTCAGAGCGGGGTGGGGAGCGCTCCTTGCAAGGATAATTGGTACGAATCAGTCAATGATGGTCTCAATCCCCTTCAGAGCGGGGTGGGGAGCGCTCCCTGCCGTTAGTATCTCCCATCAGCTCAATCATTTGCAAGGGCAAATCCGACGGATCTGCAGACTCGCTGCCAGGAGGCCAATTTTCAGGCCGGAAGGGCTCCAAAATCCGTTCGCAAACCATTGAGGCAATGGCACTTACACCAATCCGACAGTTCTTTTTGCGTATCGTCGGCACGTGTAACTCCTTTGTTATCAACGGCGATTTTGACCCAAAAACGCCTTGCGGGGAAAAGCTGTGGCAAAGCCCCGGCAGACAGGACAACCGGAACTTCGGTGGCGGAAGTGGGAATCCGAGGGGGATAGCAGGGTTGCTTTTGGGAACAACCTGGCCGCAACGTGGCGGGGTCGGACTTATGGCTGAGTTGGGGATGGTCCGGCCACGTAGTCAAGTAAGAAGCTGTTTTGGAGGCGGGTCGGGAGACGCCCCTCGCGGGGCGTGGCGGAGGTCGGCGACCTCCGCGCAGGATGCCATCCTGCCCCACAACGAACGGTAGTTTTGTGGTTGATTTGCAACTGGTGGTGCGGTGAGGATGGTGCTGCTGGCGCTGGGGGATGTTCGGTTATGGCTGGTCAATTCATTGTGATTCGGAAATGTGGGAGAATATTTGCGAATGGATCGCCCTCCGCTCGATCCCCGCGAACTTCTGGAAGCCTTCGCCCGCGTCCGCGAAAACGGCGGTTGCCCCGGCGTGGACTCCGTCACGGTCGACCACTTCGCCGAAGGGTCCGCCGCTGCCTGCGACCTGCTCGCCGAACAGCTCCGTACCGGCACGTACCGGGCCTTTCCGCTGCGCCAAATCATTGTCGAGAAGAAATCGGTCGAAAAGAAACCCGGTTCCAAGGAGCACCGCACGCTCCTCGTCCCCACCGTCCGCGACCGCGTCGTGCAAACCGCCGTCGCCCGCCGCCTCTCGCGCTCCTTCGAGGAGGAATTCCTCGAATCCAGCTTCGCCTACCGCCCCCACCGTGGCGTTGACCGCGCCATTGCCCGCATCCGGATGCTCCGCGACCAAGGCTACTGGCACGTGGTGGACGCCGACATCCACAGTTTCTTCGACAACGTCGAATTCATCCCGCTCGAAGCCCAGCTGGCCGGACGTGGCGAACCCGACTGGCTGACCGCGCTGGTCGGCGAATGGATCCGCTGCCCGGCGTGGGACGGAACCCGGCTCCGGGCCCGGGACAAGGGCTTGCCGCAGGGGTCGCCCGTCTCGCCGCTCTTGGCGAACCTCTTCCTGATGCCGCTCGACATGGCACTCGCCTCGCGCGATTGGAAACTGGTCCGCTACGCCGATGACTTCGTCGTCCTGACACGTACCCCCGCCGAGGCAGCGCGCGCGCTCGGACTCATCACAGCCGAGTTGGAAAAACTCCAGCTGGAACTGAACGCCAGCAAGACCCGGATCACATCGTTCGACTTGGGGCTGCGCTTCCTGGGCGTGTTTTTCCAAAAGGACGAAATCTGGACACCTTGGCGCGACGGTCCCCGCGAACAGGGCCGGGTGCTGGGGATGGCACGAGGGATGCCGGCGGAGCAACTGGAACGGTTCCGCAGTCCGCGCACGCCGACGGTGATGGAAACGGCATTGACCGGTGCTGGCGTCCGCTACATTCCCAGCGGCACTGCCCATTTGAAAGGAGCGGAAAACGAGGTGGCCTACCTTTATCTAACGGAACAGGGTTCGGTGCTGAGGAAGTCCGGCGACCGGTTCCTGTTGGAGCATGAGGACAAGATCGTGCTCGACATCCCGTACCACAAGCTGGAGCAGGTGCTGGTGTTCGGGCATGTGCAGGTAACGTCGCAAGCGATGGTGGAAATGATGGAGAAGGGGGTCGACATCTCGTTCTTCAGCTGGGGTGGCAGGTTCCACGGGTCGCTGGCGGCGCGGAAGGGATCGAATATCCGGGACCGGATGCTGCAGTACGAGCTGTGGCATGACGCGGGACGGGTACGCGAGACGGCGCATGCGGTGGTGGCGAACAAGATTGCGAATGCGCGGGGGGTGGTGGAGTGGCTCGCCCGGCGGCGGAACCAGATGAAGGAGCTGGCACCGGTGCGGGACCAGTTGGCGGAACTGGAGAAATCGGCGCTGGGTAACCCGGCAGCGGATTTGGACACGGTGCGCGGGTACGAGGGGGCGGCGGCGCGGGCGTACTTCGAGGGCTGGGGGACGTTGAACCGGTCGGAATTTGTGTGGGCGGGGCGGAGCATGCATCCGCCGAAGGACGAGATCAACGCGTTGCTGTCATTGTCCTATACGCTGCTGACGCAGGAATTGGCGGGATTGTTGGAGGCCGACGGGCTGGAGACGGCGTTGGGATTCCTGCATGAGTTCGACGGGGCGCGGCCGTCGCTGGCGCTGGACTTGGTGGAGGCGTTCCGGCATCCGGTGGCGGACCGGTTCGTGCTGAGCCTGCTGGAGCGGGGCGAGTTCGGGCGCGAGGATTTCGGGCATGGCGAGGGGGAAGCGGTGTTGCTGACGGGCGGGGCGATGCGTCGGTTTTTCGGGTTTTACGAGGCCTGGATGGCGAGCAAGTGGCGGACGGGTACTGTTGAGAGTCCGACGTTCCGGGAGCTGTTGCGTCGGGAGGCGAGACGGTTCATTCTGTTTCTCCGTGGACAGGCTGGATTGCAATTGTACCGGTTTGCGCCCGATGAGGTGGAGGGAGGGGAACCTGGCGGATGCGATATCTCGTCTGTTACGACATAGGGGATGACAAGCGGCGGAACCGGTTGGCGGACGTGCTGCTGGATTTCGGTCCCAGGCTGCAGGAGAGCGTGTTTCTGGTGGATTTGGACGAAGAGCTGCTGGACCGGATGAAGAAGCGGGTGGAGCGGACTGTGGATTCAATGGTGGACGTGGTCCATGTATTCGCGTTCTGCGGAACGTGCGCGGGGAAGGTTTGGGCGGTGGGTCCAAAGGAGGTGCCGACGGAGCCGACGTACTACGTGTTTTGAGCACCCGAGCCGCGCGAACGAGCGTTATGAGGTCCACGACAGCAGCGGCGCGGCTGGCCGGGTGCGACGGATGGAGAGGCCGTTGACAGTGGTTTGCCACGGGTTTTGCCTTGGAGGCATTTTTGGACGAAATTTGATGTTGAAAACAAATGGGTTACGGGTGGAGAATCGAGTGCCGAAGAAGTGTCGGATTTGTGTAAGTGCCGTTGTATCAAGGGTTTGCCGAGTTTTTTTGGAGGTGTTCCGGCGTGAAAATTGGGCTCCTGGCAGCGGGTCTGCAGAAGTGTCGGATTTGCCCTTGCAAATGATTGAG
>CAIYDY010000263.1 GCA_903925015.1 uncultured Acidobacteriia bacterium | reverse complement strand
TGAGAATCTCGTCGCCCGGATTGAGACCGTTCAGGACTTCGATATCGGTGGCACCCGTAATCCCGGTTTCCAGCTTCCGGAATTCCGCCTTCGTCCCGACGACAACGAAAACACCCTGGAGTTCTTCCTTATTCGCCTTGATGGTGGCGGGATCGGGGTTCGCCGGCTTGTCCTTGTCGGCGATCAAATCGCCTTTGGTGCGGGTGGTGAGCGCTTGGATTGGCACCGCAGTTGCGTCCTTGCGGGTCGCGGTCGTGACCTTGGCCGTGCAGGAGAGGCCGGGACGGATTTCGTCGGGCGGGTTGTCCATCGCCACAATCACCTTGAAGTCCTTGGCTTCCTGGCTGGATGTCGAGCTGGTGGAAGCAGCCAAACCGGTGGAGCGGAGGATCGCGGTGTTGCCAATCTCGATCACGTGGCCCTTGAAAACCTTGTTGGGAATCGCGTCCACGGTGATTTCGGCCAGCTGGTTTAGCTTCACATTGACGATGTCCGTCTCGTCCACCTTGACCTCGGCGGTGACGATCGACATGTCGGCAATCGTCATGATGGTGCTGGCAGCGGAATTTTGAATACCTGGAACCACGGTTTCACCTACGCGGACCGGAAGGTAAGTCACCAAGCCGTTGATCGGCGCACGCGCCTCGTGCTTCTTCAGAATGTCGGCGACGCGGGCCAGACCGGCCTGCGATTGGGCGATGCGCTTCTGCGTACCGGCCAACTGGGCCTTCAGCTGCGCCAGCTGCGTCCTGGCTTGGACGACGCGCGACTGCGCTTCGGCGACCGATGCCTTTTGGCTATCGAAGACGGCTTGGCGCTGCTCGAAATCGGAGCGCGGAATCAAACCATCTTTGAACAGCTGCTCTCCGCGCTTGAAGTCGCGCTCGTACCGTACCAGATCGGACTTGGTGCGGTTGACAGTGGATTCCAGCGCCGCAATGTTGTCGTTCCCGGCATTCACACCGGCTTCGCTGGCCGCCGCGTCGGCTTCCGCGGAGCTCAGGGCTGCTTTTTGGGCGTTCACATCGGCTTGGGACTGCGCCTCGTCGATGCGGGCCAGCAGTTGGCCCTTGTTGACGTGGTCGCCCTCCTTCACCAGAATGTCGGTCAACTGGCCGGAGTACTCGGCACCGATGCTGATGTAATTGCGGGGTTTGACTTCGCCGGACGCGGTCACAACGCTAGCCAGGTCTTCTTTCAGCACCTTGCCGGTCTGCACCGTGACAATGCCACGCTTCTGGTACTGAATGCTACCGAAGACGCCGCCGGCGACTCCAGCAACCACCACGACGCCGATTACAACTTTCCACTTGGTTTTCACGTTGACAATACTCCGGTTCTAGTCGGTCGAATTTGCAGAGGCGCCGGGAAACAGGGGGCGCAAGTTCAAGAGACGATTCCCGGCGAAGATTTGTTCACGAGAATCGATTCAGGATACCACAGGCGGGGTGCAAAATATCTGCAAGATATTGAAAGCAAGCAGTTTAAACGCTCAAAAAGCGGATGCTACTTTTTCCAGGTGACGTGTCGGGGCGCAGATTGCTCGCATTGCATCAAGCTGGTCATGCCGCTGGAGAGGTCCGTGCAAGCCGAAGTCGCGGCGATTCTCTCGGCCTCAGCCTCGGTGGAGGCTGCGCCGTTGCGGCAAACCTGGCGCCCGCCGAAATCGATGCAGACTTCGCAACGGAAGCCGTTGTTGCCCATGGTTGAGAACACCATGGCGGCGATGAAGGCCACCATGAATGCGACGCCGGCGATCACCGGCCATTTAGTTTTTTTCTTGGCCATTGGGATTACGCTCCGAGGAAGAAGTTGCCCATCTTCCGGAACTTCTCGTAACGATCCCGCACGATTTCATCCTT
>CAIYDY010000262.1 GCA_903925015.1 uncultured Acidobacteriia bacterium | reverse complement strand
CGCATTCCACGTCGTCTCGGCGCACTTGGTGGCCGGCATGCACGAAGTCCGCGTCTACTCCGACTCGGCTCCCGGCGACGGCTTCCGCCCGGTCGATTCCGATCTCGAGGACGTCTACTTCATCAATCTCGCCAACAGTAGGAAGGGCCAGGCGAAATGAACATGTTCTGGGAGTTTTTCACCTTTGAACTGAAGTTCCGGTTCAAGAGCGTTTCCACCTACGTCTACTTCGCCCTCTGGTTCGCGTTCAACTTCCTGAACGTCGCCAGTGAGAATTTCGGGCCCATTGGCAGCTCCAACGGCAAGGTCATGCTGAACGGTCCCTATGCCAACATCTACAACGACATTGGTGTTGCGTTTTTCGGCGTGATCATCATCGCCGCCATCTTCGGCACCTCCATCCTCCGGGACTTCCAACGCGACACCATCCAGATTCTCTTCACCAAGCCGATTTCGAAATTCGCCTATCTTGGCGGGCGCTGGGCCGGTTCCTTCGTGACAACCGTGTTCGCGTTCTCCGGACTCCTCTTCGGCGAGTTCTGCGGCACCTTCGCACCCTGGGCCGACCATGCCCGCCTCGGCCCGAACCGTCTCGATTGGTACCTGCAGCCGTTCTTCTCCATCGTCGTCTGGCAGATTTTCTTCCTCGGGTCCCTGTTCTTCGTGGTCGCCGCGGTCACCCGCCGGATCTTCATCGTTTATCTCCAGGGCGCGGTCATCTTCATGCTGTACCTGATCGGTCTGACCGCCTTCAGCGCCACCCGCTCCCTCGAGCACTTCTGGTCCGGCATCCTCGACCCCGTCGGTTTCCTCTACAACGACGCCATCACCCGCTACTGGACGGTGGTGGAGCGCAACAGCCAGTTGTACTCCTGGGCCCCCGACGCCGCGCTGGGCGTCTTCCTCTACAACCGACTGCTCTGGGGTACCGTCGGCGTGCTCGGGTTGTTGGCGCTATGGCGATTCTTCCCCATGTCGGTCGAGGCCCTCACCGCCCGCTCGGGCACGAGGCGCGCCGACTTGGCACGACAGCAGGAAGCTGACGAAATCCGCCCCAAGCGCAGTCTCGTGGCTGCCAAACTACCCACGATCAACCAGATTTTCGGTTCCGCCACCTCGTGGACGCAACTGCTCTCCCTCACCCGGCTCCGCGTCTCCAACATCGTCCGCGAGGTCCCGTTCTGGGCCATTGTGATCCTGATGGCCGGAATCTCGTTGAACAACGGGCACTATGCCGGTCGCGTGGGTGGACAGAACGTTTGGCCGGTCACGTACCTGATGCTGCAGGCGGTCGAGGGTGGTGCCACCTTGTTCTTCTTCATCGTCTCCACCCTCTACGCCGCTGAATTGGTGTGGCGCGAACGGGACACCCGCTTTTCGGGCATCCACGACGCGTTGCCGATTTCCAGCACCGTAGACTGGTTCTCCAAGCTTCTGGCCATCTCCTTCGTCGAATTTGTCCTGCTCACCGTCGCCGGACTTTGCGGCATCATCATGCAAACGGTCGCGGGCTACTACAACTACGAACTGGTCCAGTACGCGAAGGAACTGTACGTCATCACCTTCCCGCAGATCATGACGTTCACCCTGCTGGCGATCTTCCTCCAAACCGTTGTTTCGAACAAGTTCATCGGCCATGGAATCGTCGTCGGCATCTTCGTCATCATCCCGACGCTGCAGAGTTTCGGACTGGAGAACACCCTCTACCTGTTCGGCAACACTCCCGCCTACACCTATTCCGACATGAACGGCTACGGCCATTTCGTGCCGGCGCTCTTCTGGGCCATCACCTACTGGCTCTCGATTGCCTGTGTGCTGGGTGTCGTATCGGTCGCCCTTGCGCGCCGTGGGGCCGACGACGGCTGGAGATCCCGGCTTGCATCGGCCATGCGGCGGGCCCCGAGATTCGCGCCAGCCGCTGCCCTGTTTCTGGCCATCGCGATTGGCAGCGGAGCCTGGTATTACTACAACGCCCACGTCCTGAACGAATACCTCACAGCCAAGGACCGCCGCACACTGCAGGCAAACTATGAGCGCGCCTACAAGAAATACGTCCAGGTGCCTTTGCCCAAGGTGGTCGCGGTGGAGGCCAACATCGACCTCTACCCCGAGCGCCGTTCCTTTTCCGGCACCGGCCATTTCGTTCTCCAAAACAAGACCGCGCAGCCGATCCCCCAGATCCACATCAGCAACGTCGAGCGCAGTATCTCCAAACTGCGCTTCAACCGCCCATTTAAGACCGTTTTCATCGGTCCAAGGCAGGAATACCGGATCTTCCAGCTCGAAACGCCCCTCGCTCCCGGCGAAACCGTGGAGATGGATTTCTCGGTCGGCATCACCACCGAGGGTTTCCGCGATGGCAACGAACGAGCCCAACTCGCCTATTCCGGAACTTTCTTCGACAGCGGTTTCTTTCCCAGCCTCGGCTACGACCGCAATGTGGAACTCGACGACCCCCGTCGCCGCCGTGAGGAAAAACTGCCGGAGCTGGAACTCCTCCCCCGTCGCGGCGACCCCCAGGGCAGCGTCACCAACTTGTTCTCGCCCGAAGCCGACTGGATCACCTACAAGGCGACCATCAGCACTTCCGAAGACCAAATTGCGCTTTCGCCCGGTTATCTCACCAAGGATTGGCGCGCGAACGGCCGCCACTACTTCACCTATGACATGGGTGGCGTCCGCATGGCCGATTTCTACTCATTCGTCTCGGCCCGTTACGACGTCAAACGAGACACCTACAAGGGTGTTCTGAATCCCGTAGCCATTGAGGTCTACCATACCCCGGCCCACGCCAAATATGACGTGGACGACATGATCGATGCCTCCAAGGCCGGACTTGCCTACTTCGAGAAGAACTTCAGCCCTTTCCAATTCCGCCAGTACCGGATTCTGGAATTCCCGCGCTACCGCACCTTCGCCCAGTCCTTCCCCAACATGATTCCGTTCTCGGAAGGGATCGGCTTCATCGGACGCGTGGAAAAGCCCACCGATATCGATTTCGCGTATTTCGTCACAGCCCACGAACTCGGCCACCAGTGGTGGGGCCACCAACTGATCGGTGGCCGCGTCGAGGGGTCCAACATGATGTCCGAAACTCTGGCCGAGTACTCGGCGCTCATGGTCATGCAGCAAAAATACGGCACCGCCAACATGCGCCGTTTCCTTAGCTATGAACTGGACCGCTACCTGAGGGGCAGGGCAGGGGAGGTACGCCACGAAAATGCCCTCGCGCTGGTCCAAAATGAGGGTTACGTCTGGTACCAAAAGGGCGGACAGGTCATGTACGCACTGGCCGACTATATCGGCGAGGACAAGGTGAACCTGGCGCTCCACAACTTCCTCGCCCAATACGGTTACGCCAATGCGAACACGGCCCAGTCCACGCCCTATCCCGACACACGCCAGTTTGTGGACGCGCTCCGGGCCCAGACCCCGCCGGATTTGCAGTACTACATCACTGACGCCTTCGAAAAAATCATCCTTTACGACAACAAGGCCGTCTCCGCCGTGGTCAAGGAACGTCCCGACCACAAGTTCCTGGTAACTCTCACTGTCCAGGTCCGAAAACTGGAAGCGGACGGCAGCGGCAATGAAAAGGCGCTGCCCCTCCACGAACTGGTGGATATCGGTGTCTTCGAAGGCAGGAAGGATGAGGAAAAGCCGCTCTACCTGAAGAAGGAGTGGCTCACCAAGCCCTCCCAAACCTTCGAGATCGTAGTGGACCGGATGCCGACCAAGGCCGGAATCGACCCGCTGAACAAGCTGATCGACCGGACCGCCGATGACAACTGGCTCGACGTCACAAAACAGTAGCCATGGCGGGAACGGGGGAATTTTACCTAGGGTTGTAAGATCCCCCGTTCCCGCCGCATATTCAAGGTGTAGGCTTCCGCTGACCGGAAGCAACAGAAAGGTGGCGAAACTGCTCCGCATCGCGGACTTTCCGCCTACAATGAGTGCATGGCCGGACGCCCAGTCGACATCAACCCCAAGCAGGACAAGTTGACCCCGTACAAGTTGCAGGGCGACGACCTGGTTCAAGCCGTTCTCGGCAGCATGGAGAAGGGGAAAAACCGGATTCGAGGCAAGACGATCGTACCTGCGGTCTACCGCATCTACCTGAATCCGGATGACATCCACCCGATTCGCGACATCCTACCGTTCATCGTCACTGAGATCCAGAACGCGCTCGACGACCGAATGGCTCGGCTCAACGGATCAGGCGGACTCATGGGTACAGTCCGGGCCAAACTGCGCTTGGACCAGGACAAGAACCAGTTCATCAAAATCGCCGAACACTGGACGGTCGAGATCTATGCCGACGCGGATGAGTCCCTCCAGCCCGGTGATATCGAAGTGGTTTCCGAGCTTGGGGCACCCCAAAAATCGGAATATGCCGCCGGATCGATGACCCAACGGATCAAGACCCGTTCCGGCACCGCCGCCTCCGTTGTGGATAACGGAGCCGGTTCAGCCGAGCCCGAACCAGTGTCCCCCGCTGTTCAGTCGGATCCCGCCCCGGCACCGGCACCGCCTGCGGAGCCGGTCCAACCGAATGACCATCCTGACACCGACGTCACCCGCCGCTCCGTCACCCCCGAACCTCTGCCACACGAGGAAGCCCCAACCCCCGAAGACGTAACCCGCGTCACGATTCTAGCCAAGATCGGCTATACCGAGGGCGGAGTCCAGAAACAGTTCGCAGTCATCCGCCCGCAAACCACCATCGGACGCGGTGGAAAAGCATATTGGGTCGACATCAAGCTCGATTCGCCCCCGGATGTATCCAGGGAGCATTGCCGCATCCACCACGATGCCGAAGGCTTCCGGATTGAGGATTTGAGCCAGTACGGAACCAAAGTGAACGATACGCCCGTCCAAAAAGGCAGCTCCATGCGGCTCCCGGCCAAGGCCACGATCCGTTTGGCGGAGGTTATTGATCTCCAATGGGAGATTCTGTGACCGATATCCTCGCTTGGCGCACAGAGCTCATAGCAGGAATTGCGGTGGCAGTGGTGTTGCTCGGCATTTGGACAGCAATTCAGGAGCGCCGAAGGTGAACAAGCGGCAGGGCGACAAGCAGGGTTTGACGGCGGTGACGCTCTCCGACATGGGTCGGAAGCGCACCAATAACGAGGATCTTGGCTACGTTGATCCCGAAGGCCGCTTCTTCCTGGTCATCGACGGCGTCGGAGGCCACGCTGCGGGCGAGACCGCTGCCGCAACCGCGCTGGAGGTTATCCGGGAACGGTTGGAGCGCGAGTCCGGCACCCCCGAGCAGCGCCTCCGCGAAGCCATTGCCTTGGCCAACAACGAGATCTTCCGTCTTGCCTCCACCAATCCCGAGTGGAACGGCATGGCATGCGTCCTCACCGTCGCCCTTGTCGTCGATGGCGTCGTCCATGTTGGGCACGTCGGCGATTCCCGCCTCTACCTGCTCACGCCCGGTAGCATCAAAAAAATCACCAAGGACCACTCGCCCGTGGGCGAGCGCGAAGACCGGGGCGAGCTCTCCGAAGTCGACGCCATGCGCCACCCGCGCCGCAACGAAATCTTTCGCGATGTCGGCAGCGCCGAACGCACCCCCGACGACCAGAACTTTATCGACACCCCGACGAGCTTTCCCATGCCCCCGGACGGCGCTCTCCTGCTTTGCTCCGACGGCCTCACCGACCTTGTGGAAGAAGCCACCATCGCCGCCGGGATGGAAATGTACGCCCCGGACTACGGTGCAGCCATCAAGGCACTCATCCGCGCTGCCAATGATGCCGGTGGCAAGGACAACATCACCATCACGGTTGCGGCGGCACCGGGCTACGGCAAGCCCGATCCATCACGTCCCCCGGCAATTGCTATGCCGACGCCCATACCCCACGCCGCTCAGCCAGGCCAACGACCTGGAGTCGGCTGGCTTACTTTGGCCGGCGTCGGGTTGGCCTGCATGGTTTTCGGCGGCCTTGGAGTGGCGGGCTGGACATCTCGCGCACAGCTCTTCGGTCCGGTCCAGCCTGTGGAGCACGTAGCGCAACTCCTTCGGGTCGAACAAGGTGGCCGGATCGAAGACAAACTGCGACTGTCGCAGAAAGGCGATACAGTTCTCATTTCCCCCGGAGAGTACTCGGGCAGGGTCTATCTGAGGGCTGGTGTGGCGGTGCGCGGCGACGAGTCGGGTCCGGTTGTCCTAACCGCGCCGGATGCCGGGCCCGTCGTCCGCGCCGACAACGTCGTGGGTGCGTCGTTGCAAAACGTCACCATCCGAGGAGTCCGTAGCGACGCAGAGAGCTCCGGCATTGAGATTGTCGCGGAGTCGGGTTTCAAATGCGATGTCCGGATTGAAAATGTCCGGGTCGAGAACGCCTACACCGGTATTGTGGTTCAGGGCGCGGCCACACCCAAAATTCTACGGTCCCGAATTGTTGGCAATCTGGCAACAGGCTTGGAAATCCAGGATTCGTCCGCCCCGGTGGTCGAGGGCAACATCATCTCCGGCAACGGCAAGGCCAAGCCCGGCCCCCAGAAACCCGGTATCGATGTCGGGCCCGCTGCCAAGCCCATCCTCCGCGACAATGCGGTTTTTGACAATGGCGCCGAGCCGATTTGGATCGATTCGCAGCCTGAGCATACGGGGAACTTCTTCGGCGGGCCTCCGCCAGCCCGCACCCACAAGCTGAAATCCCGCGCGGCCAAGACCGAAGGGAAGTCCCCCATGGAAG
The DNA here is from genome assembly GCA_903925015.1 of uncultured Acidobacteriia bacterium. Taxonomy (GTDB): domain Bacteria; phylum Acidobacteriota; class Terriglobia; order Bryobacterales; family Bryobacteraceae; genus BOG-234. Next base: position 10,195 of record CAIYDY010000262.1, on the reverse strand, counting down.
GGAAGTCCGCCATGGAAGGGAAGTCCCCCATGGAAGAGAAGTCCCCCAAAAAAGATGGGGCGAAACAGTAGCCATGGCTATGGAACCGGAGACCTTCGGCAGGTACCGCATCATCCGCAAGCTCAAAGGCGGCGGGATGGCCCGCGTCTACCTGGCCGAGGATCCGCAGATGAAGCGGACCATATTTCTCAAGATCATCGACCCTGCAATCGATGAGGATAGCCGCGAGGTGATCGATGCCGAGCGGCGGGGCTCTGCCCTCCAGGACCAACTCGCCCGCCGCGAGCCAGGCGGCCGCGTCGCCCAGATCTATGAGATTGCCGACCTCGACGGTTACTTCTATATCGCCATGGAGTTCGTGGAAGGCGAGGATCTTTCCGAGGTGATTCGCCGCGGCCCCATTCCACCCGACCGGGCCGTCCAGATCGCCCTCGACGTGCTGAGCGTCTTGGAACGCGCACACGCGTTCCAAGCCTACGTTACAGACCGCGAATACAAGGGCATCATCCACGGCGACATCAAGCCGGGAAACATCCGGATCACCCCCGAGGGCCACGTAAAGGTCCTCGACTTCGGCATCGCCAAAGCCATTGCTGCCACCCGTGGCAAGACTCAGAATTACTTCGCCAGCGCCCGGTACTCTTCTCCCCAACGCCTCGATACCGGCGAGGTTGATGCCCAAGCCGACCTCTGGTCCGTGGCCACCGTGCTCTTTGAGATGCTGACGTCGAAACCCTATTTCGACGCTGTCGACGTCCCCAAGCTGGAAGCTGCCATCCGCAAATACGATTCCTTGAAGCAGTCAACCATGCTGCTGCCATCCGGGCTTCGCGAAGTTGTCAGGAAAGCGCTGGACCCGGATCCCCACAAGCGGTTCCAGAAATCCTCGGAATTCAAAACCGCGTTGGAACGTAGGGCCGCCGCTCCGGCCCCCAGCGCCGACCCGGACGCCACCCGCAAGACGGTTGCGCCCGAGCCGGATACAGACCCGACGCGAAAAACGGCAACGTCCCAGCCGCCGTCCGGCCACCGGATGCCTTGGTTGTCTAAGGTCCTGCCTTCCGGGCTGGAATCGGTTTTCGTCAAAGTGGGTGTGGTGACTGCCTTGTTGTTCGTGCTGCTGATGTGGATCGGCTACGAAATCCGCATGTGGCACCGGGCCGACGCTCTCCGCTCGCGCATCGAGTCCAGCCAAATCTCCGCCGACGACGCGGACAAGGAGCGCGTCACGCTCGAAAAGAGTGCTTGGCTCCCCGCACCGCTTTTCCCAGCCAAGAATGCCCTCCGCGACCGTTATCTCGCCGACGCCGAGCATGTAATCTCAAACTACCGCAGCTTCAGCCCCGGTGCCGCCGTCTCGAAGAATGAGTGGCTCCATGCCCGGAACGTCTTGAACAAAGCCGTGCGCTTGGCACCGGACAACAAGTCCATCCGGGGAGATCTGCAGATTGTCGAAGGCCATCTGAAGATCCGTGCCCAGGATTACAAGGGAGCTCTGCAGGATTTCGGCGATGCCAAGACCCTTCTGGACCACTCGCCCGACCCGCACCTTGGGCTTGCCCTCGTCCACCTGATGAACGGGGAACTCGACCGGGCGGAAGAGGAGTACCAAGCAGCTTCAAATCTTGGAGCCCGTCCAGGCCGCCTCCAGCAACAGAACCTGGCAGCAGCCTACAAGTCGCGCGGCGAAAGATCGATGGCCTTAGCCAAGCAGCTCCGCGAATTGGACAAGATGCAGCAGGCATACAGGAACGCAGACGCGGACTTGGAACGAGCCCAATCCATCTACGAATCGATCCGACCGACGGGGATAGCCCAGGCCGACCGTATCTTGTCGGAGCGGCGCGAAATCCAGGCACGTCTCGAAGACGCCCGCCGGGCAGCTACTCCGGTGAACAAGGACTAAGACGCCGGAGCCAACATGGCAATAGACAAATTCAAAGCCAGCGACCTCGCGGCGTCTCGCAGCAATCCCGTCCGAGCCCCAAAATCCGGCCAGCTCGCTGGATTCCTGTGGGTCCTCATCGTCGCCCTGCTGGTATCCGGAGCATGGCAACTCACCTATCTTGCCAAGCAAAGGCGGGCCGAATCCCCTGTTCCGCTTCTCAACCTTGTCGGTATCCAAAACGCCCAACAGATTGAACCGGCCCTCACCGTCTTCACCAGCCCGGACGAACGCGCCAATGTTGCCAGGAAGGTCTTCGAGGCCATCTCCGAACGCGGGGGCAGCATTTCCAACACCACCATCCTCTACCGCCTCAAGGTCTTCACCCCGGCTCAATTTGCACAATTCAAACCCAGAATCTCCGTCCGTTCATGGGCCGATTTTGACCGGGGCTTCCGCCTCTGGGGCGGAGCCATACTCGTTGTTTTCCTTCTTACCAGCATCGTCTGGAACATCCGTGGCTTCCGAGGTCCGTGGATCTTCCTGCCGCTCCTCCTGCTTGCGACCGGCATCGGCTTCTCCCTGATGCTCGCCCTACGCGACCCCCTCCGCGATACCCCGCTCTTCATTCCATTCGCCCAAGGCGTTGTCGGCGGCTGCACCCTAATGCTAGTGGCCAGCTTCATCGAGTGGGAGACGAAATGGTCCAACCTGAGCTTCGTACCGCTTTTGGGCGCGCTTTTCCTCTCAATCGCTCTCATCGCCTTCGGCAGCGGGCCTGGCCACAGCGATGCAAAGGTCAACCTGGGGCCCGCGCAACCCGTGGAAGTCATAAAAATCCTCCTCGTCTTCTTCCTTGCAGGCTTCTTTGGCAAGAAATGGCCGCTACTGCGCCAACTGCGGCAAAAGGGTGTGCCCGGTCTCGACTTGCCCAAGCTCGAGCACGCAGTCCCAGTCCTGACCGGCGTCGCAGTCGCGGTGCTGTTCTTCTTCCTGCAAAAGGATCTTGGCCCCGCCCTGGTGTTCGCCGCAGTCTTCCTCGCCTTGTACGCGCTGGCAAGGAATCGAGTGGGTTTGGCCGTGGCGGGTGCTTCCGTACTTATTGGAGCGTTCCTGGCCGGGCATTTCCTGGGAGTCCCACATACGGTCCATGAGCGGGTCGCCATGTTCCTTTCCCCGTGGGACAACGCGGTTCACGGCGGCGACCAAGTTGTCCATTCGCTGTGGGCCATCTCCTCCGGCGGCCCGCTCGGCACCGGCCCTGGATTGGGCGAAACCGACGTGATTCCAGCCGGATACACGGATCTGATCATTTCCGTCCTCGGCGAGGAGTGGGGCTTCGCCGGTGTGGCCATCTTCTACGCCATTTTCGCGCTGCTGGTCTTGACCGGCCTCCGAATCACCCGCCGGGCTCGCACCGACTACGCCGTGTTCTTGGCGCTTGGCCTTACGATCCTGCTCTCCGCTGAACTTCTGCTGATCTCGCTCGGAATCCTCGGCCTCTTCCCGCTTTCCGGCGTCGCCACGCCCTTTCTCAGTTACGGCAAGACGGCCATGTTTGCGAACTTCGCCATCGTTGGAATCCTCGCTTCTCTCGGGAGCAATCCGGGTCCCTCGGAGCGCACCGCACCCTTCCATCGCGGTATCGCCTGGATCGGCGGACTTCTTGCGGCTGTCGCCCTCTTGGTGGTCGGCAAGGCAGCCTATGTCCAAATCCTGCATCCCGACGATTTCGCCGGGAAAGGCGCCCTGGTCACCCAAGCGGATGAAGTGCGGCGTTACGTGTACAATCCCCGTCTCACGGCTACCATCCGCGATCTCAAGCGCGGGAGTGTATACGACCGCGACGGCCTTCCCCTTGCGACCAGCCGTTGGGAGGAACTCGAACAGAACCGGGCTCGCTACAAGGACCTCGGCATTGACATCGACGCGGCCTGCAACCCCGCCGATCAGCGCCACTACCCACTCGGGGGCGCAGCTTTCCACCTTCTTGGAGACGTCCGCACCCGTGCCAATTGGGGAGCCCCGAATAGTTCCCTGATTGAGCGTGACGCGGCCCGGCGACTCCAGGGATTCGACGACCATGGCACAATCGAAACCCTGACCGATGCGACCGGGAAGGAATTCAAGGCCGTCCACTACGACTACCGGGAGCTCCTCCCTCTCCTCAGGCACCGGTGGGAACCCGACGATCCCGCCGTCAAGCGTGTCCGCGACCGGGACCGCGATGTGCACATGTCCATCCACGCCGGCCTCCAACTCAAGGCGCTTGAGATTCTCAAGGCGCGCTTGGCCGAGCAGAAGCTCCGCAGCGGTTCCGTGGTCGTGATGGACCCGGCAACAGGAGACCTGTTAGCCTCCGTCAACTGGCCCGCTCCGGAGCCCTCCGAGGAGAAATTGGCCGCCGGCGAGGCTGCCGGTGCGCTCCTCGACCGAGCCCGCTACGGCCTCTATCCCCCTGGCTCCACATTCAAGCTCGTCACCGCAATCGCGGCGCTCCGCACGGACCCCTCGCTCGCCCACCAGACCTACCAGTGCGTCCGCCTTCCCGATGGCAGGAACGGCAACTTTGTCGGCAACTCGAAGCGCCCCATCCGGGACGACGTCGAGGACGCCACGCCACACGGCACGCTTGACATGCACCGCGCGATCATGGTCTCCTGCAATGCATACTTCGCGCAGTTGGGGACATACAAGGTTGGCCCGGACCGGCTGCTGGAAACAGGGAATCTGTTCGGCATCGCCGTTGCCGAACCGGCGACAGTCAAGAACCTGGCACCCCAGATGGCCCAGTCGTCCTATGGCCAAGGCCAGGTTGTTGTCTCCCCCTTTCAAATGGCGAGAGTTGCGGCCACGGTGGCTGCGGGAGGCATGATGCCTTTTGGCCGCTGGGTCACCGATGCCTCCAACACCCGCACCCAAGCCGCAGTTCAGGTTCTTCCCAAGGACCTGGCGGGCATTCTGGCGGACGACATGCGCAGCGTTGTAACATCCGGTACGGCGAAGCGGCTCACCGCCATCGCTCCCGCGATTGCGGGCAAGACAGGCACGGCCGAACTTGCCACCGCCCCTTCACACGCCTGGTTTATCGGCTTCGCGCCCTACAATTCGGCTCCCGGACTCAAAAGAATCGCGTTTTCGATCCTCGCCGAAAACGGGCGCTACGGCGGAACTGCCGCCGCACCGGTTGCCGGCGACTTGGTGGCTGCCGCGCAGAAGCTGGGCCTGATTCAATAGGTACTGAGGATTGAGATGAGCATCGTCGACAAACTGGAAAAATCCATCGCAGCGCTGTTCCCGAAGTCCGGCGGGCCAAAACAGCCTCTTGAGCTGCACCGAGAGGCTTTGGAGCAACTGGTGGCCAAGGCCATCGCCGGGCCGCGCGGCGACAGGATCTTCCCTTTTGACCGCGTCTCATTGGAATTGCGGACTTCGGACCCTGAGCGCCAAGCCGCGCTGACATCCCTCCTCGGCCCTGCTACCTTCCCAGACTATATCCGGGCCGAACTCGCGTCTGCCCGTGTCGTCGCGCCCGACGAGTTGGCCACCTCCATTCGCTTTGTGGACCAAGCCGACGAGGAGTTGAGTATCCGCTGCGAGAAATCCGAGCCACCCGACCCCGAGCCGGTCGTCGACGTGATTCCCCCGGCGTTCGCCCCGGCGCGGCTGGTCGTCATCGCCGGCAACGTGTCGGAGGCGGATTTCACCTCATCCAAACAATTGCTGAACGTGGGCCGTGAGGAATCGGTGTTGGATGCGCAGGGCCGTATGATCCGGCGCAACGATCTGTATTTCCTCTCGGATGAAACCGACGTGAACTCCAGCGTCTCCCGCGAGCATGCCCACCTGCGTTTCGACGCCCCAACCGGCGCTTGGAGGATCTATGACGATGGCAGCCGTTTTGGAACCCATATCTACCGGGCGGGAAAAAGGATCGCAGTCCCCCCCCATTCGGCCCGGGGCGCACTCTTGAAAGCGGGAGACGAGATCTTCATGGGCGAAGCGAGGCTCATGTTTGACATCGTGTTTGAGCCCGCCATCAACTCGTAAAGTATCCTTAAATGAGTGTCTCTCTTTGACGATTTTCTTCGGGCAGCTTGGCCCGTTTTTGCCGCCTTGGGAGCCGCAGCTATTCTCTTTTGCATCCAGAGGCTATTATTTTATAGGCCCTGTTGGCGCTGCCTCACTCCCTTGACTCGGCATCGCAAGCAACGGCATCTCCTCGGGATTCTCCCACTGGTTCAATGCGAGCGCTGTGGGGCATGGCGCGGCGACATCCTGAAACCTCGGAACCGCTAGCAGCATGGCCTCGGACCGCCGTATCGTGATCGTTGGCGGCGGCTTGGCTGGCCATCGAATCGCATTCGCCCTGCAGCACGAGGCCAGGGTGACTCTCATTGACCCCAAGGAATTCTTCGAGATTCCAATGGCTGTTCCCCGCCTGTTGGTGCAGCCCGGACGCGCCGAGGAAGCGCTCCTCCCCTACAGCCAGTTTCTCGCCGGAGTGGAACTCGTCCGGGACCGCGTCCAGTCTGTCCAGCCGGGTTTCGTGCGGGTTGCCAGCGGTACCAGCATCCCCTACGATGTCCTGGTTCTGGCCACGGGCTCGTCGTATCCCACCGATACTTTGAAAGCCTCGATCGGCGGTGTTCCAGAGCGAATCAGCCATTTCGGCCGTCTGGCTGAGCAAGTAAAAGCCGCCCGGCGCATTCTCATTGTGGGCGGCGGACCGGTAGGTGTCGAGATCGCGGGCGAGATTCTGCAGGATCTCCCCGGAAAGCACGTGGTCATGGTTCAAAGTGGCGAAACCATTTTGCCATCAATTACGCCCGGGCCCCGGCGGTACGCATTGGAATTTCTCCGGGCGCGCGGTGCCGGGATCCAACTGGGGCGCAAGGTGGACGATTCCGACCTCGCAGCTGCGGACTTGGTGCTATGGTGCGCGGGCTATGATGTCGATACGTCATACCTCCGGGACTTTCCCGGCCTCGAACTCGATCCTTCGGGCCGTGTTCCGGTCGACCAGTACCTCCGCATGCGGGGAACTGACAACGTATTTGTGGCTGGCGACATCACCGCGCTTCCCGAGCCGAAACTTGGCATCTGGGCGGGAAAACATGCCGCCGTCATCATCGAGAACATTCGCAGGTGCCTTCGGGGGAATACCGGGCTGAAATCCTACCGGCCCGCCACCGGCAGCCGGATGATGCTGGTAACTTTGGGCCGCAGCCACGGCACAGGCCACACCCCGTTGGGAGACTTCACCAACTCCTGGTTGGCCAGAAAATTCAAAGCCACCGACATGTTCATTGGACGCTACCGCAAGGCCGTCGGCCTATAGCTACAGCGTCTTCAAATACGCCAGCAGATCAACTTTGTCCTGCTCGGAAAGGGCTTTTTCAAACCCTGGCATCCCCTTCGACCCCTTGCTCAGGATCTCCAGCACCGACGCATCGGCCACCGCCTTGCCATTCGAATCCAGCTTGCCCTTCACGAACAGCCATTTCAAGCCCGGCCCGACTTTGCGCTCCTCGCGGTCTGCATAGTGGCACCCGGAACACTGCTCGTCGAATACCTCGTTACCCTTCGAGGGATCCGGCTTGGACTGTCCCAACGCCAACCCGATGCCCATTGCCAGAACGACAGAACCGAACCTCATAGCTGGCAAGCCGTCGCCAGAGCCGTCAAATAGACGTGTTCCGCGCTCGACGCCCGGGAGAGATCGTTCATCGGCTTGGCCAACCCCTGCAGAATCGGTCCCACCGCAACCGCCCCGCCCAGCCGTTCTGCGATCTTGTATCCAATGTTGCCCGCTGAGAGATTCGGAAACACCAGAGTGTTTGCCCGTCCCGCCACCTTCGAAGTTGGAGCCTTCCACGCCGCAGCTTCCGGCACCAAGGCCGCGTCCAGCTGGAGTTCACCATCCACCTGGAGCTCCGGCGCGCGTTCCCGGATCAACCGCAATGCCTCCAGTACGTGGTCAACCTCTGGATGGCACGCACTGCCGTGCGTCGAAAAGGACAGCAACGCCATCAAAGGTTCCGTTTCGAGAAAGTGCCGGGCCGTGTCGGCCGAGGTGATGGCAATCTCGGCCAACTCCACCGGTGACGGGCTGATGTTGACCGCGCAATCGGCAAAAACCATCGCCCCGTTGGTCCCGAACTGGATGTCCGGATGCAGCATCAGGAACGCGCCGGATACCGTCTTCACTCCCGGAGCCGGTCCCAAAACCCTCAGCGCTGCCCGTACTGTTTCTGCCGTCGTGTTCGCAGCCCCGCCGATGCACCCGTTGGCAACTCCCAGACCCACTAGGATGGCACCAAAATACAATGGCTTCCGAGCCGCCGAGTCCGCCTCGGCCTCCGTCATGCCCTTTACGGCCCGTTTGGCATGGTAGTGGCTCACGCAGGCCGGAAGGTGCTGCGAACTGGCCGGGTGCACTGTCTCCAGTCCCAGAATCGTATCGCGTGAAACCAGAATCGGATAGGCCAGCCTTTCGTCCTGCAGCCGCCGAGCCGCTTCCACGACGCGGGGGTCGTTGCCTTCGGGAAACACCAATCGTGGTCGAACCAGCCGGGCCCGTTCCCGCAGCCTTTCAATCACCGGATGGATGTGGTTTGTCACAATTGCTCAATCACCCAGAAACCTTCCGTACTTCCGAAGTCCAGCCACGTTGTCGCAGACCGCCTTCAACCCCGCAGTGATGGGAATCGCCAGCAGCAGGCCCGGCGCATCCCAAAGAAAGCCCCAAAGCATCAGCGACAAAGTCACAATCAGCGGGTTCAAGTGGACCCGCCCCCCCACCAGCACTGGATACAGCACGTTCATCCCGGCAAAATGGAGCCCAACCGTGATCGCCAAGGCCAGCAATACCAACCCGCTGGGAGACGCTGCCGCGAAGGCCGCCAGAATCGGAGGCAACGCCGCCAGCACGATCCCGGCATACGGCACCAAACTTAGAAATCCGCTCAGTACCCCGATCAACAGCGGGTACGGCAGCTTCAGAACTGCAAACGCGATACTGCTCACCACAGCCAGAATCACGCCGATCAGGAAATTGCCCACCACAAACGCCCGAGCCATCCCCGCGATCCCCTGAACGCTCCTTGCCGCCGTCAGTCGCGCCGGACCCTCGAAAAATCGAAGGAAGCTCCGATGCAAATGGTCCCGCCAACTGAGCATGAAAAACACAAGCAGCGGCACGAACGACGCCATCAGGACGTATTGGTACAACGCTGGCAGTTGCTGGTAGACGTAGTCCGAGACGACGTTGCGGTCCTCATGAATTCGCACCTCGGGAATCATGTCCGGTGGCAGTGGAAGCACGATTTGCCCGGGTACTCCCTTCGTCTTCCTGCGGCTGTCGGACATCTGTGGCGGGGGTGCTGCTGCTACCTCGGGCTTTTTCGCAGGGGCCAGAATCCGCCCCAGCGACGCCTGCGTTTGTTGGATGCGGGCTGAAACGCCGCCCACCGTTTCGGCCAGCCTCTCCCTCAGCGCCGGAACGTCCCCCACAATGGCCGACATCTGGTTCCAAACCGCCACGCCCACGAAATACAGAACCGTTACCGCGACCGCGCACACCACCGCGCTAGCGATGCTGCGTGGCAGCCGAAGCCTCGTCAGCATGGCCACAAACGGTTCCAGTATCAGCGCAATGATCACAGCCACGATTGTGGTGATGAAAACAATGCGGGCCCAGTACAGGATGGCCAGCACCACGCCGGTCGCGATGATTCCCAACGCGTGGCCGCGGTCCGGAGCATCAGTCTGCGAGGTCTCGTTTCGGATTCCGGTCACTCGCTTCCGAGCCTAGCACGGAGACCCCGCCAACCCACTGCTGCCTTTTGAAATCGCTGGCACTACAATCGGAATGTGGGCACAACGGGCAGGATCTTGGCTCTCGATGTCGGAATGAAACGCATCGGGCTCGCCATCAGCGACGAACTTCGGATTACCGCCCAGGGTCTGGAAACCTTGGTGCGAATCGGTCCACGCAAGGATATCGAGGCCCTGAGAACACTTGCCGCCGAGCGCGGAGTCGTGCAATTCCTCCTCGGCGACCCCCTCCACATGAGCGGCGAGCAGAGCCGCCAAGGCATCTACACCCGCGAGTTCGGAGCCGAATTGCACCAGCGCACAGGTATCCCGGTCGAGTTCCGCGACGAACGCTGGACCAGCAAGGAAGCCGAACGGGCCATCCGCGGTGCCGGCGTCGCCAATTCCGATCGTAAGAAGACCATCGACAAACTCTCCGCCGTCATCCTTCTCCAAGGCTATCTGGATTCCCTCTCGGTGCAACGCGCATGG
>CAIYDY010000261.1 GCA_903925015.1 uncultured Acidobacteriia bacterium | reverse complement strand
GATTTTCTACTGTAGATGACATAGGTCATGAGAATGGTTGTGGGGATGCCACTTTAACATACAACTTTCATAAAGGAGCGTCAACGTCCCCGGCTGGAGCCGGGGAGTTCTCCAGAAAGCGGATGATCCGTTGGGCGACCTCCTGCAACTCCACATCGGAGAGTGTTTTGTCGAAAGATTCCGCGCAGATGCGCCGCAGTTCCTCCAGTGATTCGGCGGGGATTTTCATGTCTCTCACCTTACGTGCGTCTGCGTGATGGAAAAAGGACGGCAGAGTTGTCGCCTCCGGCAACTCGCGGCTCTTTGACAACTGATGAAGAATGTGCTTTAATATACGACTTCCATCAAGCCTCCGGGCTTGATGTTTTTTGTGAACTTGCCGTCCCCGGCAAAGGTTCCCGCCTTTGGCAATTTTGCCGTTCCGATACTGTGAAGTCGGAACTCCTACGGGTTCCGCGCCCTCTTCAAAAGTCATGCCTTCATCCCCACTTCCAAACTATCTGCTTTCCAATCGCAAACGTTCGGCCCTTTCCCAGGAGGACGTGGCATTTCTCTTGGGCACCCAAAGCGGAGCCAAGGTCTCCCGCCATGAACGCTTCGCCCGCGAACCCGGCCTGCGGACCGCACTCGCCTACGAGGCCATCTATCAACGGTCGGCGAGCGAACTCTTCAGCGGCCTCTATGGCAAAATCGAACGCGAGGTCGCGGCCCGCGCCAAGGCGCTCGCTGCCAAGACGGGTCGCAGTAAATCCCCGCGACAGTCCGCCCAAAGACGCCAGACCCTGGCGGCCCTCGCCGGTCGCGCTCGGTAGAAATCATTTTCATCCACCATGAACCAACACCAACCCAAACATCCCCGTGTCCTCTCAATCGCGCCCTCCACCCGAGGGTTTGGTTTTGCCATCTTTGAAGAATGGGAAACGCTCGTGGATTGGGGCGTCAAATCCGTTCAGGGTGACAAGAACCGACAATCTCTCCTAAAGGTGGAAGAGCTGATTGCTCACTACCAACCTCAGGTAATGGTGCTGGAAGACAACTCGGGCGAAGGTTCCCGACGCTCGGTGCGGATTCGGACCCTCGGCCGGCGCATCATCGCTCTGGCCGCGAGTCTCAATGTCAGTGTCGTGGTGTTTTCGCGAGGACAAATCCGACAGGTCTTCTTCGCCGATGGCGAAGGGACCAAGCACGCCCTGGCAGAAATCCTCGCCCGCCGGTTCCCGGAGGAACTCGGCCCCCGCCTGCCGCCCAAACGTAAACCCTGGAAGAGCGAGGATTGTCGCATGGACATCTTTGCGGCGGTCGCGCTCGCCGTGACCTTCCGGTTGCGGATGGCAAAGCGGACGGCTTATGAGATTATCCAAGCGCAAGGAGGGAGAAGCGAATAACTCGTCAGACTAGTGGGCTTGAGTCAAACCACTATGACAACCGACCGCCTTGTCGAGAGAAGAATTGTATACCTGCTTCACTTGGTGAAAACAACAGCGACCCGTCAGGGTCGCTTCTTTATTTCCCCCCTGCTTGGTTCAGTGCGTCTTCAACGAAGGCGACAAAATCCTCGTCTTGTAAGGCGCGGGATTTTTCCCAAACAGCCCTGGGAGTAGGCAGAGAGAAGAACGAGCGAATGTCGTGCTCCATTGCCCCCACGGGCGCAAACATCTTTGCCTTGGCGGCTTGAAACGACGCGTTCAGGTGGTTCAGCAGGAACGAAACAAATAAGGCTTCCTCGGTCGTCACGGGTGCCAGTGCCACGTTTACCCTGGCATCTAGCACGCGTGCGAGTTCAGGGCGGCTGTAAAGCTCCGACCAGATTTCACGGTGAGCCGCGACAATCGCAAGGAGGTTGCTGACGTGGCGGGCCTGTTCGTCCTTACGAAAGGCCAGTCCGGTGAACGACAGGCTGGCAACGATGCCGCCGGCCCCGAGCAAATCGAAGCCGTGTTCCCGTATCCAATGTAGCAACAGT
>CAIYDY010000260.1 GCA_903925015.1 uncultured Acidobacteriia bacterium | reverse complement strand
TGGCGTCCTTGCGTCCGCGCGAACCGCCCAGCTCCATGGGCTTGCCCGTCACCACGGCCGTGGTCGCCTGGCCCACGAGCATGGAATAGGTGTCCATGATCCAAGCCATCACGCGGTCGTTGGTGTTGACGTCCGGTGCCGGAATATCCTTTTCGGGGCCGATCATCTCGATGATGCCGGCGGTGTAACGGCGGGTCAGCCGCTCCAGTTCGCCATCGGACATCAGCGACGGGGTACAAATCACGCCGCCCTTGGCCCCACCGAAGGGAATGTTGACAACGGCGCACTTCCAAGTCATCCACGAGGCCAGCGCCCGGACTTCGTCCAGCGTCACGTCCGGCGCATACCGGATGCCGCCTTTACCGGGACCGCGCGCAATCGAATGCTGGACCCGGTAGCCGGTAAACACCTCCAGCCGGCCGTCGTCCAACTGGACCGGGATGTGGACGGTGACCTCCCGAGCAGGGCTCTTCAGCACCTTGCGCATGCCGTCATCCAAGCCCAGCTTGGCGGCGGCGTATTCGAAACGGGCGTCGGCTGACACCCACGGATTCTTTTCCTGGTCGGGAGAAACCACGTGTATACCCTCGATTTGATTATGACGCTATTTCAGGATGCTTTGGAGCGCCCGTTGGATGGGTGGGTCAATGCGTGCCTCGATCTCATCGCCCTTTTCGACGCCAAGCCCGAGGTTGTAGATTTCGCACAGCAGACGCGTGTTCAAGTATTCCGAATTTCGCGACCATTCGAGCAGCGAGGGCTGGATCTGGCGCTCGCTCAACCACGCACGGAACTGGTCCAGGATTTCCGGCGTGAGTTCGAAGCCCGTGTCAATTTTCCTGCCGCGCAGGAACTCGGCGGCGTATTCGGTAAACGAGCCCGTGGCCTCCATCACGTTGCGGAAGCGGTCCATTTCGAGCGGGAAGGCGGGGATGTCGGGCACGATGCCGCCGCCGCCGGGCACGGGACGCCCGGAATCGGTCTTGAAGTCGGTACGCTCGTTTGGATGAGCTGCGGTGTCCCCGAGGGCAAAATCGCTGGCCTTGAACGCTTTCTGGATCGAGCGTCCGCTGGGGATGTAATACAGGGCCGTCGTGAGCGCAAGTCCGGTGCCCTCGGAAAGGGGGAATACGCTTTGCACTAGGCCTTTGCCGAAACTGGGTTCGCCGACAATGGTGGCCCGGTCGTGGTCCTGCAACGCGCCCGACACGATTTCCGAGGCCGAAGCCGTCTTGCCGTTCACAATGATGGCCACGGGAAATTCGTAGGGTTTGTTGTCGGCGGGGACGCGTTCGATCTTCTCCGGCACGTTCCGGCCATGCACGGACAGCACCGCTTGGCCGGACTTGAGGAAATACGACGAGATCTGGATCGCGGCCGTCATCAGACCTCCCGGATTGTTGCGGAGGTCGATCACCAAGCCCTTCAGGTCATAGCCGCCCAGCTTCGTGATGGACTCACGGACCTGCGCGGCGGTTTTTTCCTCGAAACTGGCCACGCGGATGTAGCCGATGCCCGGTTTGAGAAGGAAGGCCCGCTCCACGCTGGACGACTGCATTTCCTCCGGCACCAGCGTGAGTTCGGCGATTTTGGCGTTGCCGGGGTGGCGGACGACCAGTCGCGCCGGCTTCTGCTTGGACTGGTTCAGCAATTCGATGATCTGCTCGCCCTCCAGCCGGTCCAGCCGGTAGTTGTTGACGGCGAGGATTTCGTCGCCCGGCATCAGGCCCGCCTTGGTGGAGGGGGTGTTCGGCAGGGTCTGGAGGATCATCACCCGACCCGGCAGGATGGAAACCACCGTTCCGAAACCCTTGCGCGTGGAGGTTTCCATCTGCTTGAGCTGGTCGTACTGGCCGGGATCGAAGAAGACGGAATGGGGGTCGAGGTGCCGGAGCAGTCCGGGAATCGCCCCGGCGTAGAACGCGGGCTCGGTGTCGATGGGCTCGGCTGAGTAGGTCTCCATGATGCGGAGAGCCTCGACCATGCGCTTCATGGACTGTTCGTCGGTGGCTTTGGGCGGGTCCGCCGACATCGCGGACGCGACCGCCAGCAACCCGGTGGCGATGAACCTGTTGACCCCGTGCATCTGGTCCTTATTATCTACTTCGCCGGTTTGCTGATCAGCAGCAAGCTGGGCGCACCAGACCGTGCGGCCACAATGTCCGGAAATCCGTCGCCGTCCAAATCCGCGGCGGCCAAGCCGTAGATGGCCCCCTTGTCGTCGCCAAACGGCACCCTTTCAAACTTGCGGCCTGTGCCGTCGTTGAAATACACGGCCCCGGGCGCCTCCACATAGCCGACGATGATTTCGGGGTGTCCATCGCGGTTCAGGTCCGCCGCCAGCATGGCATAAGGAAGTGCCTCCTTGCCTGCGATTTCCAAGCCGGATGACGCCACCATTTTACCGGTGTTGAAATACACGATGAGCCCCAAGTCCTCATGGCATGCCGCGATGTCCAGCTTTCCGTCGCCATCGAAATCCGCAACAGCCATGGCTCGGGTGGAGGACTTGGCCGGCCCAAACGCCTCCTTACGGGGAAAGTTGCCTTTACCGTCGTTGAAATAGACCACACTCTGGCAGTCGTCCCGGCACGCGACGACAATGTCGGTGAAGCCGTCGCCGTCGATATCGCCCGTCAGAATCGTGGAGGAGGTTTCGGGCCCCAACGGCCGGCACGCAAAATGGGCCTTGCCGTCGTTGATGCAGATCTGGCTCGGACCGGGGCGGTTGGCAACTGCGATGTCGGGAAAGCCGTCATGGTTGAAGTCCCCGAGGGCGATGTTGCGGGTGGGCCATTTGGGGTCGCCGAAGGTGCCACCGCTTGTGAAGTGCCCCTTGCCGTCGTTGAGCAGAATGATCTTGGCGTCGGGCCGGTCATTGCTGATGACGATGTCGAG
>CAIYDY010000259.1 GCA_903925015.1 uncultured Acidobacteriia bacterium | reverse complement strand
GGTCGGCAAGGAGGTCAAGGACCAGTCCTCCACGCCGGATGTGATGCAGTTGCCGATGCACTACGGCATGCACCGCCACTTCACCGGTGCCGGAACGGTGCTTATGTTCGGCGGCGGGATCAAGAAGGGTTTTGTCTACGGCAAGACGGCGGACGAGCGGCCCTGCATCACCTTGGAAAACCCGGTTTCGATGGAGGATCTGCACGCCACGATGTACCGGACGCTGGGTATTCCGGCGACGCATTCTTTCATCACGGAGAAGCGTCCGGTCTATGTGACCAAGGATGGCAAGGGCAAGTCGATCGACGCGTTGTTCGGCTGACGCCGCGTTGTTTGATTGATCACTATGATAGGCTCAATGCGTTCCTATGCGCCACGCCGCCACCACACTCTGTCTACTGGGCCTCTCGATCCCGGCATTTTGCCAACGCGGGCCCGCCCCGTACTACGAGGACACGAAGAACGTTCCAGCCTCGCCTGAAATCCATCCCGACCACTCGGTTACTTTCCGGCTCTTTGCCCCGAAGGCTTCCGAGGTGGTCCTGATGGGGTCGCCCGGGATTCTTGAATTTCTCAAGGAACCCAAGCCGCTCCACAAGGACGACAAGGGCGTTTGGAGCCTGACCGTGGGGCCTTTGCCCGCCGGCTCCTACACTTACGGCTATGCCATTGACGGCGGACTCCGCATGCCGGACCCGTCGAATCCAAACTTGGAGCTGCGTCGCTGGGGTCCGACCAGCATGTTCATCGTTCCGGCTGCGCAGAAGGCCGTTTTCGAAGAGCGCCAAGTGCCGCACGGAACTCTCCATATCGGCACGTACGACTCGAAGAACCTGGGCATGTCCAGAATGTTCTACGTCTACACGCCGCCGGGCTACGAGGCGAGCCAGCAGAAGTACCCGGTTCTCTATCTGCTGCACGGAAACGGGCAGATTGAAGCCTCCTGGACTTGGACCGGGCGGGCCAACGTGATCCTCGACAACCTCTTGGCCGACGGCAAGATCAAGCCCATGGTTGTGGTGATGCCGTACGGTCACATCCCCCGCGAGATCAAGCCCGATCCCACCGCTCCGGCAGATCCGATGGCGATTGAGAAGGAATTGCTGGGCGGCGTCCGTCCGGAAGTGGAGCGGAAGTACCGCGTGCTCACGGATCGGGAACACCGGGCGATTGGCGGCCTGTCGATGGGTGCGGCCCAATCGCTGTCCATCGGACTGCACAACTTGGACCAGTTTGCCTACATCGCTGCGTTTAGCGGCGGTGGGAACCGGACCGAATGGGAAAAGGCCGATCCGGCGGTCCTCAACAAGAAGTTGAAGGTGCTCTGGATCGGCTGCGGCACGGAGGATCCCGGCTACAAAGGCGTCAAGGGTATGGCCGACCTCTTGGCGGAAAAGAAGATCCGCCATACGTACAACGAATCGGGTGGCGGCCACAGCTGGCCCAACTGGCAAGTCTACCTTTCGAAGTACGCGCCCCTGCTGTTCCGCGACTAGCGGAACGGCTCGGCCAGGTACTCCCGTCCCCGGTACTCGAAATAGTCGAAGTCCGCCGGTTTTCGCGTGCCGTCCAAGTCCTGGCAGCAGACCCCCACAAAGGCACCCGTGAAGTTCGGCGTTCCGGGTGCCGCGGCCTCGTCGGACAAAATACTTGCATCCAACGGGCCCGGCAGTCGCGCCCACTCGCCCCCGTCAATCCTGTAGGCGAAATACAAGCGCTCGAAATCCACCTCAACCCGCAACTGCACGGGCCTCCCGGCGGGAATCGACACCGGCGCGCTGAAGCTGTCCGATTGCACCTGGTCCGGCAAGCACGACATTACGCGGATGTGCTTGCCGATCTGCTCGTCGTGCGAAACGTACAGGTAGTGGAATTTGCTGCTGTTGTAGTAGCAGATCAGGCCGGCCATCTGTTGGAACCGGTCCGGCTCGAACTCTATTGAGGTGGTGGCGCTGTAGCAGTGCGATTGCTGGCGGCGGGCGACAAGCGCTTGCCGGAACATGCTCCCCACCGTCTCCCGGCCATACAGTCGCAGATGCCCTGGGCGATCCGTGAGGCTGAACAGTTCCTCCGGCCAAGGGGAACGCAGCCACTGGAAGTCTAGTGGAAGTTCCGGGCTGTCGAAATCCTCGCGTTCCGGCGATGGCGGGAAAACGTGGGGAGGCAGGTCCGGTGCGACGACCTCGGGGTAGGGAACGCCCTTCCCGTCCAAGGTGCGGAGCCAGCCGTCGTCCGCCCAGGCCATCGGCTGGATAGCAGTTTCGCGTCCGAGCGTGCATCGTCCGCGATTCGGAATCGGACGGCCGCACAGGTGCACCAAGTACGTCGCACCATCCTGCGTTTCCACCAAATCGGCATGTCCGGCCCGCTGGAGTTCGATGTCGGGCCGGTTGCGGGCCGTCAGGATCTGCGCGTCCGGGTGCAATTCATAAGGTCCGGTCAGGTTGCGGGACCGCGCCATGGTCACGGCATGTCCCCAGCCCGTGCCCCCCTCCGCCGTCAACAGGTAGTAGTACCCGTTTCGCCGGTAGAGGTGGCTTCCCTCGGTAAAGCCGAGCGAGGTGCCTTGAAAGATCGTGTGGATCGGCCCGATCAGCTTACCCTGGTCCACCGAGTATTCCTGCAATTCGATTCCGGAGAACCGATTGTGGCCCGGCCGGTGGTCCCACCGCAAATTCACCACATACTTACGTCCGTCCTCATCATGGAAAAGCGACGGGTCGAACCCCGTGCTGTTCAGGAAGACCGGGTCCGACCAATCCCCGTCGATCCGCGGGCTGGTCACCAAGTAGTTGTGCGTGTCGCGGAGCGAGGCACCCGCCGCCCCACCCTGGGTGGTCCTGCCATAGCGCTTCACGTCGGTATAGACCAGCCAGAACAGACCGTCCGCATAGGTGAGACATGGCGCCCAGACGCCGCAGGAGTCCGGGTCCCCCAGCATGTTCAGCTGGCTGGGCCGGTTCAGCGGACGGCTTAGGAGCCTCCAGTGGACAAGGTCACGGGAATGGTGGATTTGCACGCCCGGAAACCACTCGAACGTGGATGTGGCGATGTAATAGTCGTCCCCAACCCGCACAATCGAGGGGTCCGGGTTGAATCCGGGCAGAATTGGATTTCGAATCGTCATGCAGGCACCTCTTGCTGGCCTACTTCCTTGGGAAGAGCTTCCCGGCGCTCCCGGACCACAGTCCACAGGACAGTCGCGCCGACAAGGTCCAGAAGCCCCAGGCAAATGAAAAACGGCGTGTAGCCCACCTTCGCCACCAAGCCCCCAATCAGCAGCGAGAAAATCAACAGGCCCGCATTGCCAAAGGTTCCCGCCATTCCCGCAGCGGTTGCGATTTCGTTCTTGCGGAACAGATCGGACGACATCGTGATCACGGTCACTGAAAGGGTCTGGTGTGCAAAACCTCCCAGGCTCAGCAGCGCAATCGCCGCGTACGGGCTTTCCACAAAGCCCACGAACGCCACACCCATCATCAGGAACGCCCCCAGCGTGAACGCCGCGCGCCGGGAATTGATCACCGTGAGTCCCAGGCGTTTCTGGAATGTCATGGCGACCAGACCGCCGAAAACGCACCCGAAATCCGCTGCCAGGAACGGCATCCACGCGAAGAGCGCGATATGCTTCAAATCCATGTGCCGGACCGTGCTCAGGTAGAGCGGTAGCCAGAAGCTCAATGTGCCCCAGGTCGGGTCGGCCAAGAACCGGGGGATCGCAATTCCCCAGAAGTTGCGCTGCCCCAGGATCTTGAGCAGCGAGGGCCGCGAGCCGTCACCCCGGAGGTGCTTTTCCTGTCCAGCCGCAATCAGTGCCCGCTCTTCGGCGGAGAGCCTGGGGTGCTTGTCCGGCGACTGGTAGAACAGCAGCCAGAGCATCGCCCAAACCAGCCCCAGGCAGCCGGTAATCACGAACGCGGACTGCCAGTTGTACCGCAAAATGGCCCATGCCACCAAAGGCGGTGCCAGCATCGACCCCACCGACGCTCCGATATTGAAAACTCCGCCCGCCAAGCCACGCTCGCTCGCCGGGAACCATTCCGACGTCGCCTTCATACCCGCCGGGTTGGCCGATCCTTCCGCGAACCCGAGCAGTCCACGAAGCCATGCGAATGCCTGCCAGCTACCCGCCAGCGCATGCGCCATGCTGACCAGCGACCACGTGATGGCGAAGATCGCGAAGCCGAATCTCAGTCCCAGCACATCCAGGACGTACCCGCAGATCGGCTGCGCCATGATGGCTCCCTGGAAGGCTCCGAGAATCCATGAATACTCCTTCGCTCCGATATGCAATTGCTGCAGCAGCGTCGGGGCCGCCACCGCCAGGGTGCTGCGGGTGAGGTAGTTGATGATGGACCCGAGCATGATCAGCACGATCATCCACCATCGGAGGCCTTTGATTTTCGTCATGGTATTTTCTGGCCCGCAGGCTTGTACTCGCCGCCTTTCAGAATCAAATCCCGGATTTCCTTGGTGCGCGCGGGACAGCCGCGGCCCTTGGCCGGAGTCAAATTGTCGTGCTCGGATTCGATCATCGGGAGCGGCTCCTTGGCACTGGAAATCTGGTTGAGCATGGTCCAGATGCCTGCCGGGGGGGAAATTGTGTCGATGAAGCCCATTCCGGCCATCACGGGAGCTTGGATCCGCGATGCGAAGTTGATGGTGTCGAAATAGCGCGAGGCGCTCATGGTGGCCGAATTGTCTGACGGCCAGTTGGGATAGCCCGCTTTGCGTCCATGCAGGTCGCCATTGGAATCGGCACCCGCCGGTACGCACACCAGGACTGCCGTAATCTTTTCGGGGCGCAGGCCGGCCAGCACGATGCTCTGCTGCCCGCCCATGCTGCCGCCCGTCAGGACGATTGTCTTGCCATCCCAGTCCGACCGGGTCATAAGGTAATCCAGTGCGCGCGAATCCCGGAGGTACATCGAGAGAAAGTACGACTTCTCGCGGTCCGTGTTGCCGATGGTCGCGTAGTTCCGGGGCACATCTCCCAGCGCTTCCGAAGGCAGCTTGTCGTGGGAATCGACGTTGATCATGAGCCACCCCTCGGCGGCCCGTTGGGCGTCGGCGCGTGCGTTGAGGGCGTAAACCCCGGCATATTGCAGCTGGATCAACGCCGGGAACTTGCCCTCCCGCGCCGGTTTGGCCACGTAGCCATGTGCTTTCGAGCCCAGCGCATCCAGCACGAACATGTTCATTTCCACGCCGGGCACATCGGTTGGAACGGGGGTCAACTCGGCGTGGATCGGAATTTTCGCCTGTGCCGCCAGTTTCGCCTCCCAGAAGGCGTCAAAGTCCGTCGGACGGGGTGTGGCGAGGGTGATCTTCGAAGGCGCGACGGCGGCACCCACGGCATAGAGTCCGTTGTCACGCCCGGTGTTGCCACCCACAAATTTCGGTGCCGTCCCGGCGGCGTCGCTGACGGGCTGGGCGTAGGGCTCGATTGCCACATAGATCATTTCCGGCTGGTCGGCGGCAATCTCGATCTTGTCCTTGCCTGACGACAGGTCCAGCTTGCCTTCGCCCAACACGACGGCGTTGTTCCGGCGAATGGTCCATTTGTAGCTGTAGCTGGGTGCCACAGGACCCGGTGTGACGGTCCATCCAACGGTTTCCCCCACATCGTAAATGCCGTCGGCGTGATAGGGGTTGAACGTGAGTTGCTGGATGATTTGCGGTCGTTGTGCGGGGGGCTGCTGCGCCAATAATGACGGCGGGCCGGACAGCAACGCAAGTATCAGGCTAAGTTGGTGGAACGGGTGTCTGGAATTCAAGCAAGGTCTCCGGAAGGGTAACGCTGGACAGCGCTTTCAATCATATCGGAATTGGTGGCGTCAAGCGACCGGACAAGCATCCACAGTATGGATGATGTAAGCGCTCGAATCCCTTCAGTTCCACTAGGCTACGCCGGAGTCGTTGTTCCTGCCAAACTGCTCCCGGAATCGGTCCTCTATCCCCACGAACACATCGACGATATCGGGGTCAAACTGTTTCCCCCGCTCGCTGAGGATAATCCCAACGGCCTTTTCGTGGGGTTCGGTGCTCTTGTAGACGCGCCTGGAACGGACCGCGTCGTACGTGTCCGCCACCGAAAGAATGCGCGCACTCAGCGGTATCTCGGTTCCAGCCAAGCCCCGCGGGTAACCCTTGCCGTCCCACCGCTCGTGGTGCGACCATGCGACCTCAATTCCGAACTCAAGGAATTCGTTGCCGGGATGCCTCTCGGCCACGGCCCTCAGCGTCATGGCACCGATTGTCGTGTGGGTCTCCATCACAGCCTTTTCCTCCGCGGTCAAGCGTCCGGGCTTGAGCAGGATGGCGTCCGGTATGCCAACCTTCCCGATGTCGTGCAGCGGACTCGCGTTCATGAAGTCGCGAATCCAAGCGTTGTCGACTTTGTTGGCGTAGGCGGGAAGCTTGCCGACCTCGAAAGCCAGCGTGCCACACGATTCACGGATTCGTTCCAGGTGTCTTCCGGTCTCGCCGTCGCGGCTCTCGGCCAGCTTGGCGAGCGCGAACATCATGGCGATCTGTGTGTCGCTGATCTTGGCGGCATGCGCGGCCACCATATCTCTCAGGAGGTTGGCCTTGGAGAGCGCTTGGTGGCGAAGTCCGAGTTCGACGAGCTTCTGGGGGGTCGTGTTGTTGTGGACAACCGCCGCTCCGCCAAGCGGGCCCGACAGCGGGAACGCCTGTATTTGAAACCACCGCTCCTGCGTCGGGGAGTTGCACGGGTACTCGTGGACGAACGATGGAAGGGAACCGGAAAGCACTCCGCGAAGACCCTCCAATACGAGGACGGCATCCGGATCGGAATCGCGGGCGGCCCGTTCGCAAACAGCCAAGTAGCTCGACCCCACCCCCGTCTGCGACAGCGGGGAAGTGCCGCAATTCTCCACCGCAAAGTTTTCCCAGGCATGATTCACGCCGATGATTGTGCCTTGGCTGTCCAGCACCGCAATGTGCGCGCTCAACGAGTCGAACACCCTCGTCACCAGTTCCGAATCGCTGCCAAGTCTTTCAGGCGCTATTGTCATCGGTTTGTCCCCAACCGGTTGCCCAATTGAGCCTCCCGGCGGTATTGGACTAGGAATGTCATGCCTTCGTATCCGTCCCCAGTCTACACCTCTCTGGATGGACGGAATCGGCGTCGGCTTACGAAATCATTCGCGACGCACCAGAGTATTGAAATGGATATGCGCATCCTCCAAAGTCCGCGCTTTGGCTGAGAAAAATCCGCCGCTCCGCCACTATCCCAATAGGCCGGGCATGCCGGACTACGACGTCACCCTGAAAAATCTCCTCACCAAGCCGGGAAGCCTGCTGATCGAGACCATCGCTGGCACCCGCAACATCCGCTGGCTCAACGTCGAGACTCCCAAGGTCCGCAATACGCGCCGCGATCTGCTGGGCGAGACTGCAAACCGCAGCCTCATCGGCATTGAAATCGAGAGCCGGATTCGCCCGAGGCTCGGCTTCCGAATAAGCGAGTACTAATACGGCACGGCTGTCCGCTACGGACGTATGCCCAGGCACATTCTGCTCTATATCGGGCCTTCCCGCAAGCCGATACCGAAACGGTACGATGACGGCGAGAACATCCTCACTTGGCATGCAACCAACCGGGCACAGTTCGGCGGATTGTCGAAAGGATCGCCAGCCAGCTCCAGGACGAGGAGCGCGGGGAGGCATTAGCCGAGCTGTCGATGCTGGCGGGTCTGAGACAGTTGACAGACGCAGTCATACAGGAGTCGAGAAAAATGCTCAGCGAACGATCAGTTTTCCCTTCAGCATATTCATGCCACATGCAAAAGCGATCGGACCGCTCTTTGGAGGTGTGATATCCACTACTGTGGTTTGACCCGGCGGAAGCTCCTTCCGTATACCGAGGTCGGGGAATACCACTTCATCGGCGCAGTTGGCCGCGTTGGGCCGAAAAAACGCCAGTTTCAGCGGCTGGCCAGCTTTCGCCTCGATCATCGCAGGGTCGAACCCGACCATATTGACGTTCACCAGCACCGAACCCGGAGGCGCGTGGAGCGCCGGCGCCACACTCGCAGCGGCCGGTGGCACCCGGCTTCCAGAAAAAGATGTGCTTAAGAGCGGTGCGATTTTCCAGGCGAGAACACAGCCGAGAGCGGCGACGATGACGAGCAAGAGGGCATTGAGTTTGTTGCCGACGTCCATATAGAAATCCTACACATTTACAGGCTCGATCCAGCCGTATTGGCCCGCCATGGTTCTATCGCCATTATGGTGCTTTGGCACCCGTCTCCACCCAACGGCCGAGAACCTGGCGCTCGTCGTCGGTCATCCCGCTCATGTTGGCGAGCGGCATGGTGCGCTCCACCACCACGGTCGCCTTGATGCGCGGTGCGTACCGTTGCATCTCGAGCGGGGTGTCGAGCATGACTGCCTGCGGCGCAACCGGGAAGGCGCGGCTGGTCGGTTTTGCAGAGTGGCACTCAACGCAACGGCGGTCCACCACCTTGCGCGCTTCAGCGTAGCTAACGGGCCGCTTATCGCATGAGGTGAATCCGGTGGCCGCCACCACACAAATAAGAAGCGGGACAGCCTTCACGACGTGGACCACCGGCGCAGCAACCAACGTACCCGCCACGCGAGCCGCTCCCACGGCCACGTTGGCTCTGCTTCCACCACAACGAGGAGTTGCCCGTTCGTGTGTGCGGTGCAGTTAAAGGAGTTCTCCGACGGCCTTGTGAAGGGTATGCGGAGGCTTTGGCCCGGCATCAGCAATGTCGGCCCGAAGGTTTGCGGCACGTCGTCCGAGTTCTTCAACGTCAACACGTTATGAATGCCAACCACCAGATCAATCTCCGACGGCAGGATGTCGTGGTGGTCGCCCGCCATATGCCGGGCGAAGGTGCCCTTCGGAATCTCGAAGATCTCTTCTCGCGATGCGAACGTTACTGGCCACAGCGACCCGAATACGACAGGGGTGAGTATCGCGCCGACGCCAATCGCGAAGAGCCCGCGCCGACGCTTTCGGGGCGGAGCCGGCAGACCAACCTCATTACCGGGATGGACGTCCGAGGGAGCGCTGCCGGCCCCAGTCGAGATCATGCCCCCTCCTTCAAGAGGAACTCGACATCGTGAACGATGTCGTCGACTGGAGTACCGAATGGCACCAGCCCGCGGAGTTTTCCCTGCCGGTCGACCAGATACAGGGACGACGAATGATCCATTGCATAGGGGAGTGCCGGATTTTTGGAAGCCACTTGCCTGGCGACGACGCCGTAGGCTTTTTGAACGGCCTGGAGCTCTTCCGGGGTGCCTGTGGCGCCGAGGAAGCTCGGGTTGAAGGCGGTCAGGTGCTCGCGCAGGCGCTCCGGATAGTCGTGCGCGGGATCTACTGTAATGTATATCAGCTGGACGTCGCGGGCGGCGCTTCCCATCTTCTTCCAAGCTCCGGTCAGGTGGGCCAGCGTGACGGGGCAGACGTCCTGACAATTGGTGTAGCCGAATTCGACGATCACAACCTTGCCCGGATAGTCCCGCGGACTCAACTTCCTGCCGTTGGAGCCTTCCAAGCTGAAGTCCGGCACCTCGCGCGGCGGGTCAAAGGTGCCGGCGCGAAGGCCTTGTTCGGCCTGCGGAGTCCGGAGAAAGGCGAAACGGGTTCCCAACACCACCAGGGGAAGAACTAGTGCTGCGACGAGGAGCGCTTTCTGCATTGAGCCCTTAGATCGCGATGCGCGCCGGTTGAGCAGCCTTCACAAAGCGGTTATCGACGTAGCGCTCGAAGGCAATGGGGGCCTTGATCGTTCCGGCTTGCACGGAAAGCTGCATCAGATCGTCGAACTCCTCCTTGATCATTCGCAGATCCCCATAGGTCACGCGGTCGGTCGGATTGTCCATGACGTACTGAATAATCGCCCGGTCCTGATTGAAGTACTTTTTGTCGGCGGCGACCCCGGCCGCCCGGGTCCGATGGCTTCGCTCAGCATCGAGCCAATGGCCAGCCCCCTGCACGTAGTTGACGAGATCCTGCACCAAGCGAGGGTTTTGATCGATGAGCTCCTGGCGCACGGTGAGGACGCAGCACATGTAGTTGGGCCATTCGTCGCGCGTCATTCGCAAGGGAACCGCGTATCCGGCGCGTTGCGCCGCGGCGCCGAATGGCTCGCCGACACAGTACGCGTCGACTGCCTTGGCGTAGAGCGCGGCGGGCATGTCTGGAGGCGGCATCTCGATGATCTTGACGTCTTTTTCCGACATGCCTTCCTTGGCAAGCATCTTGCGGAGAAAGAGAAAGTCGACGGCGAAGCGGCTGGGGATCGCAATTCGCTTGCCGGCCAGATCCTGGAACTTCCGATAGGACGAGTCAGTGCGCACCATGATCACCGCGCCCGACCTGTGCCCTACGGAGACGATCTTGACCGGGACGTCCTTTGTCACGAGATCCATCACCAGCGGAGCCAGCATGTAGGCGGCGTTGATACTTCCGGAAATGAGCGACTCTTTGATCTCCGGCCAACCGCTGAACCGTTTGTAGTCGAAGTTCGCTCGCGTGACGCTTGTGTCGAGATTTCGCGCCTCGCAGGCGATGGGAAGCGTGAGGTTGCAGGTGACTGGCAATCCCCCTACTTGCAGCGTTTGGAGCTGGGCGCGCGAACGGAAGCTGTTGCTGATCTCACTCCAGTTGACGTTGAGCCCCATATGGAGGGCGCTGATCCCGCCTGTCCACGCCGCCGTTCCGAGAAAAACACGACGAGCCGTATTCATGTATTCAATTTTGAACAGCGCTAGCGGAAGCTGTCAATAGTAGTTAGTAGTTACTCGATCTGAAGAGCCGGTTTCGCAGATCCAACCCCTCCCTGGCTGGGCAGTGTCAGATCGCAAACTCCCGTGAAGGTGGGTGGCGCGGTACAGCGTCAGAAATTTGGTGGACCTGAAGGGATTCGAACCCTTGACCTCTTCCATGCCATGGAAGCGCGCTCCCAACTGCGCCACAGGCCCACATGCGGGCGAACTACCTGCTAGGTTACCACGCCCGTCCACATGCCGCGAATGCGCCCGATGCGTTCCACCGCGATATTATTCAAGAGATCGCATGCCACAGCTTCCGCCCTCCGACCTTCCTTCCAACGACATCCAGTCCTCGCTCAAGGAACAGCGTGTCTTCCCGCCCCCGGCCGACTTCAGCGCCAAGGCGCACGTGCCCTCCATGGCCGAATACGATCGGCTTTACGAGGAGGCCGACCGCGATCCCGAGGGCTTCTGGGGCAAAATCGCTGGCGAGCTGGACTGGTTCGAGCCTTGGACCAAGGTTTTGGAGTGGGAGGCACCGTGGGCCAAATGGTTTGTCGGCGGCAAGCTGAACATCTCCCACAACTGTCTGGACCGTCACTTGACCGGCGCGCGCCGCAACAAGGCGGCCATCATCTGGGAGGGCGAGCCGGGCGAGATCCGCACCCTCACCTACCACCAGCTGCATGCCGAGGTTTGCAAGTTCGCCAACGTGCTGAAGTCGCTCGGTGTCGCCAAGGGGGACCGGGTCGCCATTTACATGGGGATGGCCCCGGAGCTTGCCATCGCCCTGCTTGCCTGCGCCCGGATCGGAGCCCCCCACACGGTCGTCTTCGGCGGCTTTTCCTCCCAGGCGCTGGTCGACCGCATCAACGATTCCAAGGCCACTTGCGTTGTCACCCAGGATGGTTCCTTCCGCCGCGGCGTCGAAGTCAAGCTCAAGCCCGCCGTCGATGAGGCGCTGAAGTCCTGCCCCAGCGTCCAGCACGTCGTTGTCCTGCAGCGGTCCAACACTCCACAGCAGATGGAACCGGGTCGCGACCACTGGTGGCACGAATTGATGTCGATCGCCTCCACGGATTGCCCGGCCGAACACCTCGACGCCGAGCATCCTTTGTATCTTCTTTATACCTCGGGAACCACGGGCAAGCCCAAGGGCATCCTGCACACGACCGGCGGCTATTCCGTCGCCACCTACGCCACCACCAAATGGGTCTTCGACATCCGTGACGAGGACGTGTACTGGTGCAGCGCCGATATCGGCTGGGTCACCGGCCACAGCTACGTTGTCTACGGCCCCTTGCAAAACGGGGCGACGGTTCTGATGTACGAGGGCGGCCCGACCCATCCGCAGCCCGACCGCTTCTGGGACATCATCGACCGCCATGGCGTGACCATCTTCTATACCGCCCCGACCGCGATCCGTGCCTTCATGCGATTGGGCGAGCGCTGGCCGGCCAAGCATTCCCTCAAGAGCCTCCGCCTGCTCGGCAGCGTGGGCGAACCGATCAATCCCGAGGCATGGATGTGGTACCGGAGCGTCATCGGCCATGACCGATGCCCCATCGTCGACACTTGGTGGCAGACCGAGACCGGCGCGATCATGATCAGCCCGATTCCAGGTGCCACGCCGACCAAGCCTGGTTCCTGTACCCGCCCGCTCCCCGGAATCAAGATCGAGGTCGTTACGAAGGAAGGCGAGCCAGTGCCGCTCGGTTCCGGCGGTTACCTCGTCGTCCGGAAGCCGTGGCCAGCCATGCTGCGCACCATCTACGGCGATGATGCGCGGTACCAGGAGCAGTACTGGTCCCAAAATCCGGGTTCGTACTTCACCGGGGACGGTGCGCGGCAGGACGAGGACGGCTATATCTGGGTCATGGGGCGCGTGGACGACGTCATCAACGTGTCCGGCCACCGTCTCAGCACCATGGAGGTCGAGTCGGCACTTGTGGCCCATCCCAAGGTGGCCGAAGCGGCCGTGGTGGCGCGCCCCGATGAGATCAAGGGGCAGGGAATCGCGGCATTCGTAACGTTGCAAGTCGGTTACGAGGCCAGCGAGGATCTCAAATCCGAGTTGCGCCAGTGGGTTGCCAAGGAGATCGGGTCACTGGCCAAGCCGGATGATATACGGTTCACCGACTCCCTGCCGAAGACCCGCAGCGGCAAGATCATGCGCCGCCTCTTGCGGGAGCTGGCGGCAGGAGGAGAGGTTCGCGGCGATACCACGACTCTTGAAGACCTTGGTGTCCTGTCCAAGCTGCGTCAGGACGAAGACTGATCCGGTTGTGATCGCCATGGCAAACTTGGTTCCGGTACCGGTCCCGAGGAGCTATTTTTTTTTCGCCCTGCAACAGAATTCCGTGCCGAAACACCAAGTGAGACAACGCGGCAAACACCTAGGGAACAGCTTGATTTCAGACTATGAAAATACTGTTTCAGGCCTTGTTCAGAGCCCTCCCGGCCAGCTATTAGCTTGACATAAAGAGTGTTGCGTTCTAGGATACAATTAGGATACCGAATCGTGCACAAGCATACATTAAAGTGGCTCTTCGCAATTGCCTCGGCCGGCGCAGTCACCGCCTTCGGCGGAGAGACCCCGGACGCTGTAGTTGGGCGTGTGGTCTCGAATCACCCGATCAGCATCAATGGCCGCCAGATCCCCGCCCAGGCTGTCGTCTCCTGGCCGGTTTCAGTCGCTGACGAAGTTGCCACCTCCAATGAGACGGCATTGATCCAGTTCCGCGATGGTAGCACCCTGTTGCTTCAGGGTGACTCGACCGCTCGTGTCGAAGCCGGCAAGTCCGGCTCGCAATCGGGCTCCCTGATTGTCCGTGTGTTGAAGGGTGTCGGCCAGCCAAGTTTCGCGGCGGGCTCGACTGCCCAATTCTTGAACGCTTCGGGCAAGTCGATTTCCGCAGTTTTGCCAAAATCGGCAGTGCAACCGGGCTCGCTCACAGCTGGCTCGTCCTCAACGGTCACACGCGGTCTGATTCCGCTGCCAGGTCGGCCCGTGCAGGTTGGCACCACCCCGGTTTCAGCCACTCCCGTTTATACGGGGCTCAGCGGTGTGTTGGTGCAGCCCTTGGCTGATTCACCAAATTCAGGCCCGACCGTCATTCTTCCCAACGGAACCCGTTTGGTCCTAAGCGTCGATCCGAAGACCAATTCCTACACGGTTACCTCCATCAGCGTTCCCGTGGATACCCCGACAGGCCAAGTCTTCCTTCCGGTGACCAATACCACACTCTTGAATACAACCGTGAGCGTATCGACCCAAGGCAGCACGACCAACGGCGGGACGAACGTGAGCGTCAGTTTTACGGATACCACCACCAAGAAGCCTGTCGATATCACCTTGGCCACCCAGAGTCTTCAGACGGCGAGTACCCAGGCTTACACCGATGCGGTTAAATCGGGTACCATTCCAAGCACCACTCCGACCCCGGTCTTGAATACGCCGGTCAAGGTCGGCACTTTCAGCCAGGCAGCGCCCTAAGTTGCGGGTCCCCGCGCCAAACTCACCACGCAAGACCCACAAGAAATTCCAGGAGCCGACGAAAGAAATGCAAGCGAAAAAATACATGAAAGCGCTGGTGGCCTCCGCCCTGTTCATTCTGGGGTCGGTGCATGCCTATGCCCAGTCACCGGTAATTCTGACCGGCGGCATTGTGAATGCTGCGGACTACTCCACCGATCTGGCGCCCGGCGCGATCTTCTCAATTTTTGGGACGGGATTGGCTACTTCCACGGCATCGGCCGGCTCCATGCCGCTACCCACTTTTTTAGCGGCAACGTCCGTCGATGTCGTCGATATCGCCAACGTCAGCCGTCCTTGCCCTTTGTACTTTGTGTCCCCCGGCCAAATCAACGCCCAGTTGCCCTACTCGCTTTCCGCGGGCGTAGTCCAGATCAGGGTTCACAACGGCTTGGCAACATCCGGGTTCGCAAGCGCCAGACTAGCGGCTGCGGCACCCAAGCTGTTCTCGCTCAATGTGTCCGGAGTTGGCCAAGCGATCACGACCAACCCGGCCGGTACCCAGTACACCAATGCGTTGCCCTCCACCTCCGCCAGCCAGGTTGTCATGTACCTGAACAGCATGGGCGCGCTGGACGTGAACTTAAACGCTGGCGACGCAGCTCCAGGCTTGGCCGCCGGATCGAAACCGGCCAATGTCAAGGGCACAGTGTCGGTCACAGTTGACAACGGCGCTCAAGCACAGGTCACCTTCGCCGGTCTGACGCCGGGATTTGCTGGCTTGTACCAAGTCAATGCAGTGATGCCCTTCTCGACCAACTCCGGTAACGTCACCCTCACTGTCTCCGTGGGAACAGCTACCAGCCAGACGAACGTCAGCATTCCATACCGCCCGTTGGGTTTCTACTACGCGATGTTCGGTGGCAAGGCCGTTGCCGGGCAAACTCTGAACGGCTTGTCCGGTGCCAACAGCGCGATGGCCCTGCGTAACTCCGACAACTTTGTCTGGGGCACGGATGGTTTCAATGCATGGAGCAAGAACACCGGTCTGGTGAATCCGGCCTACTCGGGAGTCTCGGGATTGGCGGTGACTCTCAAGAACGGAGCTGCAACCGTTTTCGACAACAACGGCATCGAAGACAACACCTTCGGCACTTTCTACACCAACACGACTGGTCCCGACAGCGCGAAGCCCGGCCTATCCAAAGCCTACTCGATGTCGAACTACTATCCGTTGGTGTTCAGCACCTACCTGCACCTCACACAGCCCACGACCATTACCCAGATGATCGGGTACTTCGATCTCTACGGTGATCCGACGCTGCCGTTTGATCCGACCAATCCCTTTGTGAAGTTCAGGATGAACATTTTCTCGAATTCGTCACTCCAGCCGAAAGAGACTGGTAACTTTGTAGGCGATGTGTTCTCAACGGACACTGCCACCGGCACCTTCTCCTTCTCCCAAACCTCGGCCAGCCGCATCTCATCGGCCGCAGGGAACACCCCGTCGCCAATCGACCGCGTTGTCTTTTCCTTGGCATCACCCTTGACGTTGCCCGCTGGTGATTACTGGTTTAGCCACGACGTAGCCATCCGCGCAACTCCTGCGTCCTCCTCCACCGCAAAGTCTGTCAACGGAGCAAATGACACCATGATTTGGCACGCGCCCAAGCCTGGTAAGCCATTTGTCATCCCAGGGGCACCGATTACCCAGTAGCAGGGCTCAAGTTGTATTCACAAATGGCGGCTCCCGGAAACGGGAGCCGCTTTTTGTTTCGTGTTCCGAGCCTGTTCGACAAGCGTCTATCTGCCGAGGCAATCTCAGCGAACTGTGGACCCATCAATGGCACTGGCTGCCGTAAGGGCTTCGAAGGTCGAACGCACCAGCTCGTGTTGGCCTTAGCTGGAATACGGTGAAGCTCCGAATGGCCTCATGGGAGGGACCGAATCGCGGCGAAACCGGAAATGGTCCGTGTTTGTCGTCAGGCCTTGCAAGCCACCGCGTAAACAACCCAAAACAGACAAGGTAGGAATTTGCCCTGCATCGGGAAATCTCCCGCGCTGTGTAGGAAAACGACTACCAGTCCAAGCGCCCATGGCCGCTTCCACGCCATCATCAGGGACCGGAAGAACAACAGAAGCATGCACACTGTGACCACGAGACCGCCGTCACACGCCCACTGGAGCCAGTCACTATGTGCTGCATTGGCAAAGACTCCCTGATCGAACAGTGCATGCGCAGGATATACGTAAATCCAAGTTCCAAGTCCGGACCCCGCCCATGGATGCAACCGGAAAATTTCGAGTGAGGCCTTCCAGAGCTGCATTCGAACAGGGAAGTCCGCCGATATGTGCTGGAACCGCGACGACGCCGTTTCGATTCCCACGCCGACCGCGAATACAATCGCCAGCACAGCCAAGGCACCGAACGGCTTCAGACTGATCTGTTCGTCCCTTCTTTCGCTGCCAGTGCGTCGTATCAAAAGCGGTAGCACCATCAACTCCAGGACGAGCAGCGTGATCCCCGCTCTGGATTGGCTCCCCACCACGCCCGCGATGAGTGTTGCGGCCGAGACCACATGCAGCGACTGGTTTTGTGGCGATCGAGCAATCTCGCAAACCACAACAGGGAATGCGAGTAGGATGAAGGTCGCGAAATGGTCCACATTCAAGAATGGGCCCGCTGGTGTACCTGTCGTCAGGCCAAATAACTGGTTGCTTGTGAGGTAATCCAGTAGTGACAGTCCCGTCACCGCGAATGCGTAGTTGGCGAATATCGCCCGAAAGCGGTACTCGGAGCCACCACGTGGGTTGATTCGCACTACCAGAAACAGGACACTGGCGAACACGCTCCACCTGAGCACGTCCACTTCGGTGGCCAGCCTGTACGCAGTCCATCCCATCCGGAGCTGGAACGCGCCCCAGATGGGTACGGCTGCAAGGCATAGCAGCGGAAGCCACGCCCCGAATCCAATATTCGGGCGGAAGTGCCGAACCGATAGCACAAGTCGGCAAACGGCCCATGCGCCGAGGAGCGCAAAGACGAAACCGGAAAAGCCAAGCCAGACCAGTGGACTCTGTGACCACGCCATAAGCAGACCCAGTCCGCATGCAATGGCCGCCAAAGTGCCAAACAGTTTGTCGATCATAAACCTTCTTTCTCCCCCAGGTCTATCCGGAACGCATTGCTCTAGGGCAGGCGTGTAACGGCGATGGATTGCAACGCGACCGTGGCGGAGATTCGGGTCGTGCCGGGTTGTCGATCATACCAAAGTTCCAAGAGGTAGGCGTGAGGCGCATGCGACGTTTGAAACTCTGTCCGTGCTTGGTCCTGATGTGTCACGGCCGCCAGCGTGGCGATTGTGTTGGATTCGTCCAGAACCTTCCAAGCCAGTCCAGCCATCGGGGCATTCTCATCCGAATTACCTCGCGCACTCAGGCTATACGCCACATCGGGGGCCAGTGGAATGCGGCGTGAAAGCAGGCGGACGTGTTCCGGTTGCTGGCCGGAGAATGCCAGTCGTACTCCACCGTCCGCCATCTCACTCTCCAGGACCCCATCCGTGGCGAAATTTTTCCAGTCGAATCCAGATAATCCACGATCCCACAGCTTCATAGCGCCTGGATTGCCATACTCGAGTTTTGCCCTGTCAATCCAGTGTCGGTCCACTATCTTGTTCCAAAGGGCCACTGCGGCACTAGGCCGGTTGACGCCATGCAGCCTCTCCACCGTTCGGAGCAACTCGTCGAGGTTTGTGTCGGAACCCGCGTCCAACAGCCGGGCGGCGATGTTCCCTAGTTCATCCTGCGCTGCCGCTGCCCTCTCCGGATCGGCAGAGACCGCGACACCGAGTAACTCCTCAAGAAACATGGCAAGCGGTGCAACCCCGTTTGGGACGATTTCGGTGGCGAATTCAGTTGGGCTCATTCCCAGTTGCCAGCCCATCTCAGCCAATAGCGGTGGCGGGTTGTTGCCAATGGAGAACGCTTCCCTCGCCCAACGCTTGTACTGTGGCAAATCCCGGCGCCGATAGTAGTAGCTCGCCAGCATCATCCGTGGCAGAAAATGCCGACTCACTTTGGCGGCGCGATGGAGACTGTTCTCAGCCTCGGTCATGTCGCCACGAATCTCCTCCAGCACAGAGGCTTCAATCCACCACATGGCCTCGGTAGGATTTTGCTGGATTGCCAACTTGATTTGTGGCAGGCCGTCGGTGCCAAGGAAACTGGCGAGCCTGACTCGATATTCCGCGTTGCCAGGGCTGTAGTCAACGGCGGTCTGTACGGATTGAGGGGTGTCTTTTTCGAAATTCCACTCCGCGCAAAAGAGGCGGTACGAGTGGCGAAGCGCTACTCCCGTGACTGCCAGAATGGCGAGGGTGGGAATGGTCTTGCGAAGGAGAAGATACCAAGCAGGCTCTTCGGGGTGCCTCGGTGACATGCTCCCCTTTGGTTGATTATTGTTCAATCCAGACCCCGCAACGCCGATTCTACCACCATCGGCGTTGTTCCCCGTATGGAGCTACTTCACCCGCACTGCGGGCGACGCTCCAGTAATTGCTGACAATGCCGAATCGCTCACGGTTACCGTCTGCAGGCCTGGTGTTTTGAACGTTATTTGGTATGTACCGACGCCGTTGGAAAGCGCGGTATCCGCCGGCAGCGTGGCCGCCGCGTCCGAGCTGACGAAGTGGATGGTATCCGTGAAGCTCGTCGCGATGTTGCCCTTGTAATCCAATGCCGTGATTGTGAAATTGACGGTGTCACCCGCCTTCACCGACAGACTGTCCGGTTGCACCACCAGCCTGGTGACCAAGCCGGGAACAGCAACCGGGAAGGTAACCACGTTGCTGACGAAAGCCTGTTGGGCAATCGTCATCTGGGTTGCCTTGTTCGACGCCAATCCGGAGTTCAATTGGAACTGGACATAGTAGACACCCACTGTTCCGGGTAGAAGGCCCACGCTGACGACGTTGGCCGTGGATCCTGCCGTAAGAATGGAATCAACGAAAACCTTTGGTGGATTCGCAGACCCTCCGGGGAACACGCGACCTGTATCCACATCAGCGGGGTCGGTAACGCCCAATCCGGTGGCGAAAGTATACAGAATTTCACCGGGTACGGCCGGGTTGTTGTCATCGACCAGCGCTCCCTGGATGTTGGAGCAGCACATGTTCGGGTTGTAGGCAGTCAGCAGCAGGGTCGCACCGGCTGTGTTCGTAGTGGCGGTCGTGACTGCCACGGTGATCGAAAGCCCTTCGCCCTGCGGGCCCGGGACATTCGCGTACAGCGCGATTCGGTAATATTCGTTCGCCACGGAAGCATGTACGTTTGGATCGGGTGCCGAGTTGATGGCCGTGATTAGTGCGTCTCGGACTGTCGCGAGCGTGTCTGTCGCAACAACCGTGTAGTTGTATGTATTGCCGCCGATTGTGACCGAGGCGACGTCACCCGCTTGGATCGAGCCGTCGACTCCGAGGAGGTCGAATGCCGTGCTCGATGCGTGATAGACCACCCCGCGGCGGGGATCGGTCCCAGGTAGTGCGAACAAGCCGGGGTTCTGAGGAACGATCGTTGCTGCCACCGGAGTCGACACGGTAACCGAGCCATCCTTGTGTTCAACCCGCGCATAGATGCTGACGCTGGTTCGATCCTGCGTCTCGTTCATCATCTGGGCGTTGATCTGGGTCGGGGACACATACATCAGAGGTGCAGGAACACCGTCCACATAAAGTGTGCAGCCAGCCAAAGATGTCGGGAGGTAGTCCTGTGCGAAGCTTGCAGCCACGGAGGTGTCGCACAGGTTCTTTCCGTTCACTTCAATGATTGTCGCGGGAGCAATCTGAGATGGATTCTGGAGATAGATGTTAAGCGTCGCCCCGCTTGTGGTTCCGGAAATCGTAGCGTTGGTTGACGTGCTGTTCGCGAGCGTGATATTGCCGCCTGTGGTCCCGGGCGTTTTGGCGGTCAGAACAACTGCCAGGACGGACAAATTTGCTGTCGCGACGACATTCGGATCCGGTGCCTTGTTGACCAGATTCACCAGTCCCTGGATGATCAATTCCAAGGTGTCCTTGTCCTTCACAGTGTAGGTGTAGCCGGTCCCATTGATGGTAATGGTAATGGTGTCCTTGGCGGTTGCCGACCCTGCCACCGTCACAGTGCCAAGCGCGTAGATTTCCTGGCTGGCAGCATTGCGGATTCCGTTCAGGGGAATGTTTTGAAATGCTGGGGAGAAAATCTCCACACGGCGGTTGTAACCGTCGCTCACATAGAGATTGGTGCCGTCATAAGCGAGGGATGTTGGCGTCTGGAAGGCGTTGGTACCATCCGGGTTGTCGCCCGTGTTGTCGCTGAATTCATCGGGCTGCCCCAGGATGATATCTGCCTGTTGGCCGCTTTTGGTGGGAATCGAGTTGAAGATCAGCACGCGGTCATTGCCGCCATCGGCAACGAAAAGGCGTTTCCCATCGGATATTACGAAACGCGGAAATGAGAGGGTGGACCCGCACCGGTTGGGGAATGTCGCGCTGCCGGCACTGGTGGTACCGTTGGTCTGGCACAATACCGCCGTGAGCCCCGTCACCGCCCCCGTTGAATCCAAGGTTTGGGTCGTGGGTGCCTTGTAGCTGTTGTTTTCGACTGCTGAAACCAGATCCGGTTGGCCGATGGCCACGTCCGCCGGGGTTCCGTTCGAGGTCGGGATCTTGTTCCAGATCAGGACGCGGTTCTGGCCCAAATCGGCCACGAAAAGGCGCGTGCCGTCCGTGCTGACGGCCACCGGCGTCTGCATATTCTCCGGGCCCGTGGTCGGCTGCTTGGCTGTAAGATCTGGCTGTACGAAGGCTGTAAAGCTCGCCTGTCCAATGACGATATCCGCGGCGGCGTTGTTCGACGTCGGAATCTTGTTGTAGATCAGGATGCGGTTGTCCTGCGTGTCGGCCACAAACAGCCGACCATTGTTGATCCAAACGCCTTCCGGTCCGCGCAACGAGGTTTGGGTTGGCGGTACCGATGTCCCGTTGTGGGTGAAGTCCTGTTGCCCTATGACGACGTCGGCGGGCTGTCCGTTCACCCTGGGCAGGCTGTTCCAGATCAGGATGCGGTTGTTGTCTGTATCGGAAACCACTAGGATCTTGCCGTCGGTCGCCACCCCGGTTGGGCTGCGAAGGCCGTTGGCCGAAAGGCTCCTCTGTGTGGTGGTGAAATCCGGCTGGCCCACCACCAAACTCGCGGTTCCCCGGCAAGCGCCGCACGTGCTGCCGAGCACATCGGGCTTTTCCGTTGCGCTGGGATATGTGGACGTGTCGCTGAACCGGAGGACCCGGTTGTTGTTCGGCGTGGAACCAAGACGGTTCGCGTCGACCACCCACAGGACTCCGTTGGCGTATGCCACACCCGCCGGCGACCCAATCAATTGGTTCGTGGCGCCATAGTCGCCCAACGTGAAGTTTTTCTGGCCGATGACCAGACGTGCCGCTTGGCCTGTATTGAAGTCCGGAGTCTGCGCCGGGGCGGACACCGCTAGTATCGCGGTCGCGACCGCCATGCCGAACATGGGGGAAGCACAGCTGAGGGCTCGAAAAGAACTCATCTTATGTTTGCGTGAAGAGACCCAAAAAGTATCGTGTTGCCGGACCGGTTGTACCCGTGTGACGTATCCGTGTAACAACTGAGTATACCAAGGGCAATTCGCGTGCCGAACCACTCGGGTACCCGCAGCGCTCCAACAGCTGCTAGACTGCCGGAATGAACGACGCTCCCATCGAAGTCTCGCCCGTGGAACTCAAATCCATCCTGGATGCTGGGCAACAGGTACGGTTGATCGATTGCCGTGAGTCCTACGAGCACGCCATTTGCCGGATCGAGGGTGCCGAATTGATCCCGATGCGGCTGATTCCACAGTATTTGCCCGATCTTGCCTTGGAGGCCAGGCCCGTCGTCGTATATTGCCACCACGGCGTGCGAAGCCTCAGTGTTGTCGACTGGCTGCGTCGCCAAGGGGTCGTGAACTGCCAAAGCATGGCTGGTGGCATCGACCTTTGGACCACCTTGGTGGATCCCGCCGTCCCCCGGTACTGAGCGGTCCAAGTACGCGTCCGTGATGCGCGTCCTTCACAGGATGGGCCGAACCGGTTACACACGGGGTAGGTCTAGGCGCCGTCGATCTTCTCGCCGGCCAGTGCTCCGGCGGCCACGCCGAGCCGGAACGTGAACAGTCCGCCCAGTCCAGCCTTCAACCGGTGGAGCATGCCCGTCACGAAGCCGAAATGCTTGCCCAGGTAGCTCGCGGTGCCGTCCGCCCGGTCGCCGGCCAACTGGCCTTTCCTCATCGGCGACAACGGCCCTTCATGCAAGGCTGTCACTCGACCCAGAATCACGAGCTTTTTGCTGGCACGCCGGACCTGTGCGCTTAGCTCAATCTCGCTGCCGTAATTGCCATACCGTTCGTCCACATGCCGCATTGCTCTCAGGAACGAGATCCGGAACATCAAGGCCGCCCCGGACACGCACTCGGCAAGGATCTCGCCGTTTGCCGGAACGGACGCGGCGGCAGGACGGAAATCCGGATCAGGGTCCGAAGGCGTCGGAAGCGACCTCACCTGCCAGCTAGGCTGTCCAGATTCCGATACCAACAGTGGACAGACCGCAGCCGCATCCTGGCGTTCCTCGAGGAAATCGGCCATTTTCGTCACGCCCTCGCCGGACAGCACAGTGTCGTCGTGCAGGAAAAGCACGTACTCGCCGTCAGCCGCGCGGAATCCGATGTTCATCGCCTTGGTCAGGCCGAAATTCTTGGGCAACCGGATGAACCTGGCGGAAGGAAAATCGTCGGACAGCAACGCCGTGCCGTCGGACGACCCGTTGTCGACGACAAGCACTTGGTGCTCGTCCCCCAGCGCCGCCAAACTCCTGCGCAGGAGTCCCGCCCGGTTGAAGGAGACGATGACAACGGAAACTCGTTTTGCCGGGGCGGCCGCCGAATCGAGTGTCGACGAATCTTGTGTGGGCTGTTCTGGAGTCAAAACCTATTCTCGCAAAAACTAACCTTTCCCAGCACAACCGCGTGCAGGGCACCTGTGGCCGAGGGCAGATTTCCCGTCTGCCGGTTCCAAGTCCGGTGCGCCAAAACCGCGAACGCGATTGCCTCCCGCGCATCCGGATCCACTCCGAACTCCGCCGTCGAAGCCACCCGGACTCCCGGCAGTAGCGCCCGGATCCTTCCCATCAACCAGCCGTTGTGGACGCCGCCACCTCCAACCGCTACCTCCTCCACCCACGGTGCTGTTCGCAAGATCGATTCCGCGACCGTCGCAGCCGTCAGTTCGGTCGCAGTCGCAATCAAATCCGGCCAGCCAATACCGGTGCCCACCAGGGAATCCACGAATTCCCGGCCGTACTGCTCCCGCCCAGCTGTCTTCGGCGGGGGCTGCCGGTAGTATGGGTGGCGCAGCAGTCCGCTCAGCAGCTCTGCGTCGACCTGCCCCGTCGCTGCCACCTCGCCATGCCTGTCGTAGCGCAGCACGCCACCACTCATCCGTTCCACAAGCTGGTCGACCACCATGTTGCCCGGACCGGTATCGAAGGCCACAAGTTCCTCCGGCGGTGCCCCGGCCCGCAGAACCGTGATATTCGCGATTCCGCCGATGTTCAGGGCAACCCGGCCAATCCGCGCATCCCCAAATAGGAGGTAATCCGCCAGCGGAACCAGCGGGGCACCGAGCCCGCCAGCGGCAATGTCCCGAGTCCGAAATCCCGACACGACGGGCACCCCGATCCGCTCCGCGATGACATCGGCCTCACCGATCTGGAGCGTATTCGGACTTGTCCCCGAACCCTCGTGGTAGACCGTCTGGCCGTGGCAGCCGATCAAGTGGATCGATTCCAGTTGAACGGCACCGTCCGCACAGACTTGCCGGACAGCGGCGGCGTACAATTCGCCCAATTCGAAGTTCAACCGGGAGATCAGCCCCGTGGAGCACGTCGCGTCGGAGACCGCTAGAATCCGGTTCCGCGTGTCATCGGGGTAGGGAACTGTGCCAAATGCGACCGTTGCGACTCCCGAGCCGCCGAGGTCCACTCCGCCCAAGTCAACCACTGCCACATCGATCCCGTCGAGCGATGTCCCGCTCATGATTCCCACCACGCGCATGCCTACTCCAGCTCCCTCTGCAACTCTTCGAGGAACCGCAACGCCTCGATCGGCCGCATGTCGTCGATCCTCACCTCGCGGATTCGTCGCCGCAACTCCCCCAAGTCCGGCTCGAAAAGCCGTATCTGGATCGGCCCTGCGGGTTCGGCGCGGGGTGCGAGCCGTTCCACCGCCCGGTGCTCGGTGCTCTCATGCAGCTTCAACACCTCCCGAGCCCTCTCGATTACAGTTGCCGGAAGACCCGCCAGACGGGCCACTTCGATGCCGTAGCTCCGGTTGGCCTTCCCCGGTTCCACCCGCCGCAGGAACACGATCCGGTCGCCGGCCTCCTTCACAGTCACCTGCAGGTTCCGGACGCCGTCCAGCCCGTCTGCCAGTTCCGTCAATTCGTGGTAGTGCGTGGCGAAAAGCGTTTTCGCCCGTGTCCGGGTCGCGATATGCTCCACCACCGCCCACGCCAAGGACAGGCCGTCGTACGTTGCCGTCCCGCGCCCGATTTCATCCAGCAGAATCAGGCTCTGGTCCGTGGCCGTGTTCAGGATGACAGCGGTCTCCGTCATCTCCACCATAAAGGTGGAGCGTCCGCGCGCCAAGTTGTCCGAAGCGCCGATTCTTGTAAAGACCCGGTCGATGATCGGCAGCACCGCCGCGTCGGCCGGCACCCACGACCCCATCTGCGCCAGAATCGCGATCAATGCCGCCTGCCGCAGGTACGTGCTCTTGCCGCCCATGTTCGGACCCGTGATCAGCGCGACGCGGTCCGACTCCGGGTTCAGGTAAAGGTCGTTCGGGATGAACCGGCCTGCGTCCTGGCTCTGAATCTTCTCGATTACCGGATGCCGCCCGGCCGCCACCCGCATTTCGCCCGTCGTCGAAAAGCTCGGCCGACAGTACCGGTTTTCGGCCGCCACCTGTGCCAGCGCCGCAGTCACGTCCAGTTCCGCCACCGCGCCCGCCGTTGCCCGGATCGGCAGCGCATAGGCCGCCGCGTTCTGCCGCACCTGTCCGAAGATCCGCTTCTCGATCTCCAGAATCTTCTCCTCCGCCGCCAGCACGTCGCGCTCGTACTCCTTCAGCTCCGGTGTTGTGAACCGCTCGGCGTTGACCAGCGTCTGCTTGCGTTCGTAGTCGGCGGGCGCGTTGGCCAGATTCGCCTTTGAAATCTCGATGTAATACCCGAAGACGTTGTTGTACCGGACTTTCAGCGATGCGATTCCGGTCCGTGTCCGTTCCCGTGCCTCGATCCGCGCGATGTGCTGTTTCCCGTTTTGGCTCAGGTCCCGCAAATGGTCCAACTCGGCGTCGTATCCAGGCCGGACCGTCTCGCTGTCGCCGATCACCGCCGGAGGTGTCGGCGACAACGCGTCCAGAATGGGCCGCGACGCCGCCGCCACCGGATCGAGCCCGGCGAACGTGTCCAGCGTTCTTTGGGATAACGGTCGGGTTGCTAGCCTCGCCGCTCCCGCCAGCATCGGCATCTGGTCCAACGACTTCCCCAGCGCGTAGAGATCTCTCGGCGTCGCGCTCCCGATCGTAACCTTCGCCAGCAACCTTTCGATGTCCAGCACCGGTGCCAGCTGTTTCGCAAGCTCGGCCCGCAGGATCGTTTCCCGGACCAGATCACCGACTGCATCCAGCCGCGACTCGATCTCGACCTGCTCCAACGACGGTCGCAGCATCCTCTGCCGCAACATCCGCCCGCCCATGCCGGTCGAAGTCCTGTCCAGCACGCCCGACAAGGTGGCCCCGCCGTCCGAAAAGATCGGCTCGACCAGTTCCAGATTCCGCACCGTCACCGCATCGAGCACCATCGCCCCGGCGCGGTCGAAATGGCGCGGTGGATCGAGGTGGTCGAGCGATGCCCGTTGCGTGTCTTTAAGATAATGAAGGACCGCCCCGGCCGCCCCGATGGCCGCGTTCCGACCCGCAAGGCCGCAGCCGTCCAGCGTCAGGAGCTTGAAATGCTCGCGCAGGGTCCGGTCGGCATAGTCGGCGGTGAAAATCCAATCCTCCAGCTCCGTTACAATCCACTTCTTTGTGTCCGGACCCGGTACCGCCGGACCGCCTTCGGCCGCAAGCACCTCGCGCGCGCCGATGCTTTCCAGCACCGCTGCCAATTCCGTGGATTCGGTCTCCGTGGCCCGGAATTCGCCGGTTGAGACGTCCACCCATGCCACTCCGCACCGGTTCCCCACGCGCGAGACCCCGGCCAGGTAGTTGTTCTCGTGCGAGCGCAGCAGGTGG
>CAIYDY010000258.1 GCA_903925015.1 uncultured Acidobacteriia bacterium | reverse complement strand
TGGCCTTCAGCGCGGACGGGCGGCTGGTGGCGACCGGGAGCGATGACAGGACGGCGCGCGTGTTTGAGAGCGCGACTGGGAAGGAGGTGGCCCGGCTCGCTCACGAGGGTCCGGTCAGGTACGTGGCCTTCATCGCGGACGGGCGGCTGGTGGCGACCGGCAGCGATGACGATACGGCGCGCGTGTTTGAGAGCGCGACGGGGAAGGAGGTGGCCCGGCTCGCCCACCAGGGTCCGGTCAGGTCCGTGGCCTTCAGCGCGGACGGGCGGCTGGTGGCGACCGGCAGCGATGACAAGACCGCGCGCGTGTTTGAGAGCGCGACGGGGAAAGAGGTGGCCCGGCTCGCTTATCAGGATGTGGTCGTGTCTGTGGCTTTCGGCCCGGATGGGCGTCGGCTGGCTGTCGCCTCCGGGAACTCGGCTTTCATCACACCGTGGCGACCGCAGGACATCATTGATTATGTATGCGGACATCTATCCTTCAATCTGACCCGGGAGGAGTGGATGCGGTACCTGCCTGAGGAGCCGTACCGGAAGACTTGTCCGAAGCTTGACTGATTTGGTTTTTGGGCGGTACAAAGGGCGTGATCCGATGTGATGCAGAGTTCGATGATCGAGCGTGGTTTGCGTACAATGCGGCTACGCGGGCGGAGATGCTGCCCCGGATTCCGACGCAGGCACCGGATTGGGTCGGTTTGGGTAATGGTAGAGAATGCAGGTATGCTACAGACTGGTCGCAGGTTGACGATTACGGTCTCTCGGAAGTCTACGAAGGGGTGCAGCGGAGGGTCGGGAAGCGGCACATCAGCCAGTTCCTAGAGGAGCTTGCGGGTCCCCATGTGATCCCCGGCGACAGGAACGCGGCGTATGCCGAGATGGCGGCGGATGTCGAGGGGGAACGTGACGCGCTTGAGTGGATCGAGGGCGTGGTTGGTGATGTTGCGCCGGTGGTTCCGGCTCTAAACTAGACGGGAACCGCGTTCGCATGCTCGGCGGCGAGGTTTGGGAGGATGGACTTATAGCGTGATGTCCTCTGGAATCACTTCATTGTCATCGACGACGATCCCGGCGGTCAGCCTAGTGATCTCCTCAATGGCCGCCGGGGTCAGACCGCCATCCCAAGCGAACCGGTCGATGTCCCGGTCCAGGAATCCGATGTACGTCGCCACCATCGGGTCGTCCTCGATGTCGGTATAGGCTTCCGGCTCCTCGACCACCGAAATGAGCGCGCGACCGTTCCCGATCACATGGGCCCGCACCTTGGCTTCTCTTTGAACTCGGGATGCAACTGGAAGAAGGCTTGTTCGAGACGGATCTCCG
This sequence comes from uncultured Acidobacteriia bacterium, assembly GCA_903925015.1. Lineage (GTDB taxonomy): Bacteria > Acidobacteriota > Terriglobia > Bryobacterales > Bryobacteraceae > BOG-234. The sequence continues at coordinate 2,269 of CAIYDY010000258.1, read as the reverse complement.
CAGAACCGTCCGTGGCCGTAATCGATCCGTGAAATGTTGGCATTGGCGGTCTTCTCTATGGTAATCCCGGTCCGCAGCGTGATAGCGTCCGGGCGGCAACACCCCGACAACCACCTCGAACCAGGCTGCCAGTCCGGACGACCCCGAGCGTTTTGGATAGCGTGAGAATGCCAAGGACACAAGCGGAATGGTCGTTTACGGCGGCACGACACCGAACAGATGCACCGGGGAACTGGGAATTTGGTTCGCCAAGAAATCGGTGTGGGAGAATGGGGCGTCGGACAGAGGGCCGTATTTCTCAACATATGGCGCGCACAAGACCAAATGCAGAACACCTATTTAGCAAGTACGACTTCCATGCGCTACAAGAGCATCGACGTCAGAAGATGGCTGATGAAATAGCAAAAGCCGATTCGGAGCTGATTCAAACAGGCGACTTAGAGAATCTCGTGGAGCAGTTCGCGGAGCGATCCGCGCTGAATGCACCCACCCTGATAGAAGGTGCTGTCAGTATTAGTCCGGAAGACCGTCAGGTGGACATTATAGGGGATTTTCGCTTTGGATCCTTCGGCCCCGGGCCGAACTACATTGCTGGCATCCGAGTGCGCTATTACGTTCCCTTCTCTGGCGACCGAGAGATGTTCCGATGTGCTGGGAATATACGCTATCTGAGCCTGCCGCCGATTGAATTGCGCGACAACGAACTGGAGTTCGCTTACGAACGGCCCGATCAGGACGTAGCTGCCACCAAGGCCGAATTTGACAAGGAACTGTCGCAAGTCCGCGAGGCTTTGGGATCTTTGCGCCGCGACTGCCAAGCCTTCAGCGCATCCCTTCCGGCTCAAGCGCGGGAGAAGATCGCTGCAAGGAGAGAGCAGCTTGCAGAATTTACGAAGGGTATTCACTCCTTAGGAGTGCCGATTCGCAGTCCCGGCGAGGCTCGCCAAGTTGGGCCGCAGCGTGCCGCGCCTTCTAAAGCTAGGCCTACGACACGAGATTCAAGCGCGGCTGAAAGGTACGACATCGCTCTTTCGTTTGCGGGTGAGAACCGGCCCTACGTAGAAGAGGTTGCAGCCGGGCTGAAGAGCGCTGGGGTAAGCGTTTTCTACGATAGATATGAGACGGCGAACCTCTGGGGCAAGAATCTGATCGATCATCTGGCCGATATCTATTCAAAGAACTCGCGGTATGTTGTCATGTTCATTTCCAAAGAATACGTCAATAAGGTTTGGACAAGTCATGAACGAAGGCATGCACAAGACAGGGCGCTTGTGGCTCAGGAAGAATATATCCTACCTGCTAGATTTGATGACACTCCCGTGCCGGGCATGACCACGACCGTTGGATTCCAAGACCTGCGACACACCACTCCCGGCGAGTTGGTAAAGATTGTCTTAGCCAAGTTGCACCGCGACTAGCCGACGCTGAGACCTCCCGGGCCTGGGCTCACGCCGCAGGTTCCATCCTCGAAACCGAAACCTCAACCCGGTATCCAATCGCGCCGAGCAGCCGCACCAAGAGGTCCGTTGACACATTGTCGAGGTTTCCGTTCAGAATCGCCGTAACCCGTGGCCTCGAAGAACCGGCGCGGCGGGCGATTTCGGCGTGGGGCAATCCCGACTCGTCGACCGCTTTGGCGAATCGCTCGAACAGGGCATGCTGGACGCGCCACTCCTGCGCTTCGGCGTCCCCGAGGCCTAGCGCCCCGGCGAGTTCTTCCGGTGTCTCCGCGACAATCAGACTATTCTTCTTCATCGAGCATCTCCTGCAAGCGCTTTCTTGCCAGCTGTTGTATCTCCAAAGGCGACGTCTGTTGGGTCTTCTTGGTGAACGCGTGGAACAGAAGAATGCTACGGGCATCAGCAGTGAAGTAGAACACTCGGAACCGGCCTTCCTCGTCACGGAACCGAAGTTCCGCGGCGCCCGTTGCAACGGTTGGCATCGGTCGGGAGAGAGAAAACGTCATTTGCGTTCCCAGTTGGAGTAAGAACAAGGCATTGCCCAACCTGTTGCGAACCTCCCTCGCCCACTGCTGATAACGTGTAGGCAGCATTATCAGACAACGACATCAGATAACGACATCAGATAACGACACCCCGTCAACCACCATTTACCACTCCCGGAAGGGGCCTTTCGCGCTCGCAGCATTACTGTATGTATCCGGACTGGACGCATCCGGACTGGACGCATCCGGACTGTATGCATCCGGACTGTATGCATCCGCGTCGGCGTCGGCGCCCCGGCCCCCCCGCTGGACCGCCGGTTCGCC
>CAIYDY010000257.1 GCA_903925015.1 uncultured Acidobacteriia bacterium | reverse complement strand
GGCGATCAATGACAGCCGCCAGGTCGCGGGCTACAGCGGCACGGCGGCCGGACCCAACCACGCCTTCCTATATTCGCTGGACGGCACGCAGGGGATGCAGGACTTGGGGACGCTGGGGGGATCGTCCAGTGCGGCGTCAGGCATCAACAGCAGTGGCCAAGTTGTAGGGCAGTCGGAAACTGCCACCGGGGTGGCGCTGTTCCTGTACACCGGGGGTGTGATGGCGGATCTGAACACCTACCTGCCCGCAAATTCGGGATGGCAGCTGAATGACGCCATCGGGATCACGGATGCCGGGATCGTCATCGGCAACGGAACCTTCAACGGAAACAACCGAGTGTTCCTGCTGGACACCACGGGCGGGCCGACACCGGCAGAGGCACCGGAACCGAGCTCGCTGGCGCTATTCGCCGTCGCAGCCGTCGGAACGTTCGTCGCTAGGGGACGCGGGTGGCACATAGTTCGCTCGCTCCGAAGCCCTGCCACCGCAGCCGCCCCGGCTTTGCCCGGCAGCATCGACACGAAAAAACACGAAAGAAAAGGATGATGTAAATGAGATTCTATATCGGAAAAAGAATTGGTTTCGCCATTGCGGCGGTCGTTGCGGGATGGGTCCCGGCAGCGTTTGCGGGAAGGGTCACGGACCTTGGGCCCGCCGGGGGCGACAGCTTCGGCAATGCCATCAACTCCAGCGGGGAGGCCGTGGGATGGGCAAACGACAATACCACCGATTGGGCATACCTGTATTCGGGCGGAACGAGCCAGAACCTGGGTTTCCACGGCGCACCGCTGTCCATCAACAATTCCGGAACCGTGGTTGGAGCGACCGGGCACGGCGCGTTCGAATACGCGAACGGGGTGGAGACGGAGCTTTCCGTCTTGGGAGCCGATGCTCGGGCCGAGGCCATCAACAGGAACGGCGATGTTACAGGAACGTACGTCACGGGGGGATACAATCAAGCGTTCATCCTGTCCGGCGGTATTGTGACAACGATTCCGCCTGTCAGTTTTCCGCCGAATCCGTTTCTTTCGGGCGGGAACTATGCTTCCGGGTACGGGATCAATAACAACGGCGATGTGGTCGGAACAGCCTTGTACGCGGGGGACCACCGTGCTTTTGTGTATTCGGGAGGATCGCTCGTCCTCTTCGACCTCGGGACCAATGGAGCCGCAATCAACGACAGCGGGCAAGTGGCCGGGACGCGGCTTGTGTCAAACACTCAGATAGCATTTCTTTACTCCGGCGGAATGGTGCAGGACCTTGGAGCTTTGGGGAGTGGTTCCAGCTATGCGGAAGGCATCAATTCCACTGGTATGGTCGTAGGCCAGTCCGTCACCGCGTCCGGGGCCACCAGGGCGTTCCTGTACGCGGGCAACGGCATGGTGGACCTGAACTCCTTTGTGCCTGACAATTCGGGCTGGGTCTTGACGGATGCTCGCCAAATCAATGATTTGGGGCAGGTTGTCGGAACCGGATATTACAACGGCTACCGGCACGGGTACATTCTGGACACGGCTACACCGGAGCCGGGTACGATCAGTTTGTTGGCGGCTGGAGCCCTTGGGTTGCTGCTGGCGCGGCGGCGCATGCGGCAGGCATAGGCGTGGGCCGAACAGCGTGGGGAAACCGGCCTCCGCCGTTTCCCCTATAGACGGGCGGCGTAAACCTGCGGGTGGCCCGAGCGGTCGCTAGT
>CAIYDY010000256.1 GCA_903925015.1 uncultured Acidobacteriia bacterium | reverse complement strand
TGGAGATCTGGAACCTGGTCTTCATGCAGTTCAACCGGGATTCGTCGGGGACGATGACGCCGCTTCCCCGCCCCTCGATCGATACGGGCATGGGGTTGGAGCGGGTTGCGGCGGTTCTGCAAGGCAAGCTGACGAATTACGACACGGACTTGATCCTGCCGATCGTGGAGAAAGCGGGCGAGATTTTCGGGACACCCTATGGATCCAGTGACCGCACCGATACCGTGTTGCGGATCAACGCCGACCACGCGAGGTCGACCGCGTTTTTGATCCATGACGGCGTGCTGCCTTCGAACGAGGGCCGGGGCTACGTGCTGCGGAAGATCATGCGGCGGGCGATGCGGAACGCGCGGCTGATCGGGCGGCAGGAGCCGTATTTGTACCAGTTGACCGGTTTTGTGGCGGAGCTGATGCGGCCTTCCTATCCGGAAATGATGGAATCGGTGCAGCGGGTGGCGCGAATCGTGAAGGACGAGGAGCACCGGTACGCGACGACGTTCCTGGTGGCCGAAAAGGTATTTCTGGAGGAGCTGTCGAGCCTGGCGGAAAAGGTTGTCCCGGGGCCGGTTTCCTTCCGCCTGTACGACACGTACGGCTTGGCGCTGGACGAGCAGGAGGACATGGCGCGCGAGCGCGGCTTCGTGCTGGACCGCGAGGCTTTCGAGACGGAAATGCAGCAGCAGCGCGAGCGGGCGCGGGCGAGCTGGAAGGGCGGCGAGAAGGGCACGATCGCCCCCGTGTATCAGGAATTGGTTGAAGCCGGAAGAACCAAATTCTTGGGATATAAGGACTTGCAGTCCACATCGACGGTGGCTGGATTGCTGTTGGACCACAAGCTGGTGGATAGCCTGGGGCCGCACTCGGAGGGCGAACTGGTTCTGGACCAGACACCGTTCTATGCGGAAACCGGCGGCCAAGTGGGCGACATCGGCATTTTGGTGGATGCGGAGACGGGCGTCCATGTGGCGTCGGTAATCGACACGTATCCGGCGGTGCCCGGCTTGACGGTGCACAAGATTCGAACATTGGAGCCGCTGCATATCGGGCAGGTGTTGAGGGCGGAGGTTGCGGTGTCGGAACGGCTTTCGACGCAGCGGAACCACACGGCGACCCACTTGTTGCAGGCGTCGTTGCAGCGGGTGCTGGGTCCGCATGTGAAGCAGGCCGGATCGGTGGTGGAACCGCCGCGGCTACGATTCGACTTCTCGCACTATGCGGCGCTGGATGCGGCGGAAATTGCCGAGATCGAGCGGTTGGTGAATCGGGAGATCCTGGGCAACACGGAGGTTACGACCAATGTGATGGGGATTGACGACGCGATCGCGACCGGGGCGATGGCGCTGTTCGGGGAGAAGTACGGCGAGGAGGTGCGGGTGGTGAACATCCCGAACTTCTCGAAGGAACTGTGCGGCGGTACGCACGTGCGGCGGACGGGCGACATCGGGATGTTCAAGATTGTGTCGGAGAGCAGCATTTCAGCCGGGGTGAGGCGCATCGAGGCGATCACGGGCGAGGGCGCGATCAGCCAATTCCAGCAGACGAGCGAGTCCGTGCACCGGATTTCGCGGATGTTGCGGGTCTCGGAGCCGGAGTTGGTGGAGCAGGTGGACAAGCTGCTGGCCGACAAGCGGGCGCAGGAGCGGCAAATCGAGGCGCTGAAGACGAAGATTGCCAGCGGGGCGGCGCGCGATTTGGAGGCGCAGTCGAAGGAAAAGGGCGGTGTGCGGTATTTGGCGGCGCAGGTGGAGGGGTTGGACCGGAACCAGATGCGGACGCTGGCGGACAATCTTAGGAACAAGTGGAAGTCCGGGGTGGTGATTCTGGCGTCGGCTGAGGACGGCAATGTGTCGATCGTGTCGGCGGTGACGAAGGACCTGCTGCCGAAATTCCATGCGGGCAAGATGGTGGGGACGTTGGCGGCGGCGGTGGGCGGCAAGGGCGGCGGGCGTCCGGACATGGCTGAGGGTGGCGGGAAGGACCCGTCGGCATTGGCAGCGGCGTTGGCGGCTGCGGATGCCGAGGTTGAGGGAAAACTCTGATGGAGATAGAATCCGGCGGCTACGCGGAGACGGAACTGAGCTCATTCGACGTGATTATTGTGGGGGCCGGGCCTACGGGCCTGGCCTGCGGGATTGAGCTCAAGAAGTTGGGGATCGACACCATGATTGTGGACAAGGGGTGTTTGGTGAACTCCTTGTACAACTACCCGACGCACATGACGTTTTTCACGACGCCGGAGTTGTTGGAGATCGGGGACATCCCGATGACCAGCCTGAACGAGAAGCCGACGCGGACGGAAGCGTTGAAGTACTACCGGCGGGTGGCGGAGCACTACAAGGTGAACGTGCACCAGTACGAGCGGGTACAATCGCTCGACGGAGTGGACGGCGACTTCACGGTTGTAACGGACCTTGGGGTGTACAAGGCGAAGAAGATCATTCTCTCGACGGGCTACTACGACGTGCCGAAGATGCTGGATGTGCCCGGCGAGGAACTGCCGAAGGTGATCCACTATTACCGGGAGGCGCATCCTTATTACAACCACGACGTGCTGGTGGTGGGGGCGAAGAATTCGGCGGCGATTGCGGCGTTGGAATTGTACTGGACCGGGGCGAGGGTGACACTGGTGCACCGGGGACCCGAAATCCATCGGCATGTGAAGTATTGGATCAAGCCGAACATCGAGAACCGGATCAAGAACGGGGAGATCACCGGCTATTTCAATACGCGGGTGGTGGAGATCCGGGAGAAATCCGTTGTGCTGGAGACGCCGGAGGGGGTGGAGGAGGTCGCGAATGATTTCGTATTCGCGATGACCGGATACACGCCGGACTGGACGTTCCTGAACGCCGCGGGAATCACGTTGGATCCGGAAACACAGAAACCGCGCACGAACCCGGATACGCTGGAGAGCGAACGCAGAGGCGTGTTTTTGGCCGGGGTGATTGTAGCCGGGATGCACACCAACGAGATTTTCATCGAGAACGGGCGGTTCCACGGGCTGCAGATTGCGACGGCGATTGCGGAGATGCTTGGGTAAGTTTCGTCCAACGGACAGCCGATGTAGGCGGTACAATCAAGTTCAAAGAAGGTCATGGAATGCTGTCAACCTCGAAGGTTCCGCGTGGGGGGCTTGGCCAATTCAGGGCTGACGGGAAGCAGCGACCTCGTCCGTTAGCCGTTGTTGGAGCCGGATACGACATCGACACGGTTCTGTGGGCTGACAGCCAGCTTGTGGCGCTGAGGAATCATGACGTCGCCAGCTTGGATTGGGATAACCTTGCCGAGCAGATTGCCGACTTGGGGAAATCCGCCAAACATGCGGTATGGTCGCATTTGAGCGTTCTTCAGATGCACATGATCAAATATGAGATTCAGCCCGAGCGACGATCCAATTCATGGAGGATGTCCATTCGCAACGCGCGGCGGGAACTCCAGTTTCTGTTGGAAGATTCCCCCAGTTTGCGGCCCTACCTTCTCAGCATCTTTGATAGGACGCGCGCCGACGCGGCCGACTTATACGGCGTGGAGCGTCGAACAGGCTCTTGATTTCGACTTTCTACCCTAACTGTTACGGTTGGGCCGGGTGGTCCTGTGCCCACTGCTGCAGCTTTTTCAGGAGTTCGTCGGCCCGCACCGGTTTTGACAGGTAGTCATCCATACCAGCCGCAAGGCAGCGTTCGCGTTCGCCCTCCATGGCGTTGGCCGTCAGGGCAATGATCGGGACGTGCCGGCTGGAATGCTTGCGAATGGCAGCGGTTGCCTCGAAGCCGTCCATCACGGGCATCTGGCAGTCCATCAGAATCGTGTCGTAAAGAACGGCTGCTGCGGCTTGGGACGCTTCGAGCCCGTTTACGGCAACGTCCACCGTACATCCGAACCGCTTCAGCATCAGGGCGATTACCTTCTGATTGGTCTGATTGTCCTCGGCGACCAGGATGCGCGCCTTCACTTGGGGACGGTCCGCAGCAGTGGCCGGTTGAACGCTGCGACTGCCCAGCCCGAACATTTCACCCACCGACCGGATCAGGTTGGCCTGGCGGACCGGCTTCACAAGGAAAATCCGGACACCGAGCTGGCGGGCAGCCGCGGCCTCGTCGCGGTCGCGGTCCGAGGTCAGCATCATGAGCGGAATATCCTGTAATTCCGGGGACTTTCGGATCTCCTGCGCAAGCATCAGCCCGTTCATTACGGGCATGTGCAAGTCGAGTATCCCGAGTTCGTACGGCTGGCCACGCCGGACTGCCAGCTGCAATTCCTCGATCGCTTCCTTACCGCTTGCCGCCGTGGCGACCTGCACGCCGACCTTGCCCAGCTGCTGCTTGACAATGCTGCGGTTGGTGGCGTTGTCATCCACGGCCAGAACGCGCCGGTTGGCCAGTTGGAGTGGGGGAACGATGTTGGGCAGCGGTTCGGCGCTGATCTGGAAGGGGACCCAGAACCAGAAGATGGAACCGACTTCCGATTGACTGGATACTCCGATTTCGCCGCCCATCAGTTCCACAAGCCGCTTACAGATGGCTAGGCCGAGACCGGTGCCGCCAAAGCGTCGGG
>CAIYDY010000255.1 GCA_903925015.1 uncultured Acidobacteriia bacterium | reverse complement strand
TTCCGCAAAGTTCGGGCTTGAGGTCAACCGCGTTTTCCCGTTGATCCGCCAGTGCTACGAGTCCTCCATCAAGCGCGTCACCACCGGCGAACTCAACCGTTTCGTGGAAGCACTCCACTTCGAGGAACGCAAGATTCTCTACATCACCCAGGCGGGCATCCGGCCTCCCAAGTTCATCCTTTTCACGGACAAGGCCGGGGATCTCCACTTCTCGAACGAACGGTATCTGGTGAACCAGTTGCGGAAACGCTTCGGATTTATCGGCACACCCGTAGAGATCAAAGTCCGCGGACGCCTGCGGCGCAAGGACCGCCCCGCTCTGAAGTAACGGCAACGGGATCCGTGACCACCTCCGAATACATCGCCCGCTTAGCCCTGATGGCCTTCATTCTGGCCGCCAACGGCTTCTTTGCGGCAGCGGAAATAGCGCTGCTTTCGGTCCGGGACTCGCGCCTCCGCCATATGGCCGAGGACGGCCACGCCGGTGCGAAGGCAGCCCTTACGCTGCTGGCAAATCCCGAGCGACTGCTCTCCTTGACCCAAATTTGCGTAACACTCGCCAGCCTGGGCCTTGGCTGGGCTGGCGAGGAAACACTATTCAGTCTCCTGATGGCGATGTTCCATCCGGTGCTCACACCGGCCATCAAATCGTTGCTTGAAGGCTTCTGCTTCGCCTTGGCGTTCGCCGGCATGACTTGGGCCCACGTCGTCCTCGGCGAGGTGCTACCGAAAAACCTCGCCATCGACAAAGCCGACCGCCTCGCAGTCGTGGTTGCCCCGATCCTGGTTGTGATTTCCCGCTTGGCCTCGCCCTTCGTTACAATCGTCGAGCATTCCGCCGCAGCGGTCAGCAAGGCCTTTGGAATCCAGCCCCGACACAAGGGCGGACATCTCGGCGGAGGCCATTCCGCAGAGGAACTCAGGCTCATCGTCACTTCCAGTCGGTTTGCCGGAAATCTCCCGGAACGGCAGGAGGAGATGATCCACCGGATTCTGGACCTGGGCGATCTTTCGGCCCGCGAGATTATGACGCCGCGCAGGGAAATCGTGTCCGTGCCATCGGATGCCCGCCTCGACGAGGTCCTCGACACCATGGTCGCCAGCCGCCATTCCAGACTGCCGGTGTGGAAAGGCGCTCCCGAACACATCATCGGGATCGTGTTTTTCAAGGACATGCTGCGCCACTGGCATGAGCGCCGCGCCGCCCGCCGTCTGGCCAAGACCCCGACGCCCTTCCAACTCCAGCGTCTGACCCATGCCGCGCTGATCGTGCCCGAAACCAAGCCGGTCGCCGAAATGCTAGAGGAATTCCGCCTCGGCCACACGCACATGGCCCTCGTGGTGGACGAATTCGGCACCGTAACCGGATTGGTCACCGTTGAGGACGTTCTCGAGCAAATTGTGGGCGAAATTGAGGACGAATACGACGAGCCGACCCCGCTACCCAACGCCGTGGGCGGAGTGCTGGAGATTCCGGGAGCGACCACGGTGCGCGATTTCGAGTCGAATTTCGACATCGAACTCCCCGCCAACGCCGGTTTCGAGACGCTCGCCGGCTACATGCTCTACAGGCTTGGCCATATTCCAAAGGTAGGTGAGTCGGTCCAATTCGACGGCCACAAGTTGACGGTGAGCGAAATGGACCGCAATCGGATCGCTGCTGTCAAAATGAGTAGAACACATGCTGGGACTTGACGCCAAAGCCGCTCGCGCCACTTGGACCGTAGTCGCGATCGCAGCCCTTCTGTGGGCTGTATACATGATCCGGAGCACGATTTTTGTGTTCGTGATCGCCCTGATGTTTGCCTATCTTTTGTTTCCCCTCTTCGATACCATCGACAAGTATCTTTCCCGAAGCGGTGCCCGGCCATCGGCAAGAACACAGGCGCTGGCCATCACGTATCTGATCGTGCTCGGAGTCCTGATCGCCTTTTCCGGCTATATCGGTGCCCAAGTCGGATCCCAAGCCGCGCAACTGGCAAAACGGGTGAGCCGACCCGACATTGCCGACGAGGTCCGCCAGTGGCGGGTTTTGAACTTCCCTGTCGGACAGCAAATTACCCAGCACTACGCCGAGATCGTGGCGATGCTGCCCGAATTGAGCATGCGCGTGCTGGAGGCCAGCTCCAACCTGATCTATGTGATCGTGATCCCGATCATGAGTTTCTTTCTGCTGAAGGACGGTAAACACGCGCTGGAATCCCTGCTCGATAGCAGCGGCAGCCGCCGCGAGGCTGTGAGCGAAACCCTTTCCGACGCCCACACGCTCATGCTCCAGTACATGCGAGCCTTATTTCTTCTGTGCGTTTCGGTGCTGATCTCGTTCAGCGTTGTCTTGAGTCTGTTGGGGGTCCCCTACGCGATCCTGCTGGCCGCCATCGCATTCCCGCTGGAATTCGTGCCCATGGTCGGGCCGCTGATTGCCGGGTGCATCGTGGTCGGCGTCAGCCTGTTCAGCGGGTACGCGCACGTTTCCTGGGTGATCGGATTCTTGCTGCTCTACAGGTTCTTCCAGGACTACGTGCTCTCCCCGCATCTGATGAGCAAAGGCGTGGAGCTGCACCCGGTACTTGTCATTCTGGGTGTGTTCGCCGGAGGCGAAATCGCAGGACTGGGTGGAGTCTTTCTCAGCGTCCCCGCAATCGCCCTGCTCCGACTTTTCTACCACCGGTTGTGGCACCCCCATTCCAAGGTGGCATGAAACAGCTCGGTCTCCTCCTGCTGCTGATGGCAATCGGCGAAACAGCCTACGGCCATGCCATCAGCATGTCCTCCGGCTTCGCAACAGTGCAGGGGAATCGCGTCGAATACATCCTGCGTATGCCGCAGTATGAAATGGCGCACATCCAGAACGCGGAACGCACCCTGTTCCAGCACATCCGGTTCACCAGCGGCGGCGAAGCGGCCAAGCGGTTGGACGGCGAATGTCATTCCGATGCGGCGACCTCGAACATGGTCTGCGCCGCCAACTACCAGTTTTCAGCACCCGTGGAACGTCTCGGCGTGGAGTGTTCATTCCACGAGATCACGGTGCCGAACCACATCCACATGCTCCATGCCGAACGCAACGGCAAGCCCGACCAAGCGATTCTCGATTCCAGCTTTCCCTCCGCGTCGCTCGCCTTCCGCCCTCCGACCGCCTTCGAAATTTTCATCGAACAGGCTGGGTCCGGGGCCCGTCGCGCATGGAGCGGAACTGTCCAACTGCTGCTGCTCGCCGCGCTTGCAATCGCAGCCCGCCGCCGCCGGGAGCTGCTGGTCCTTGGAACAGCTTTCGCGATTGGCGAATGCGCGGGCACCTACGGAATCCTCCAATCCAACTGGCAGCCGACACCCCGATTCGCGGAATCGGCCGTCGCCCTCGCCTTGGCCTACCTGGCGCTCGAAAATATCGCCTTCCCGGAATCCAAGGGCCGCTGGGTTCTCGCCCTGGTCTTCGGAGCCTTCGAAGGGATGTATTTTTCCCTCTTTGTGGCGGAATCGGGCTTCAGGACCCACTACGTCCTCGGCGGAGCCGTCGGTGCCGATCTAACGGCGCTCGGCATTGCCGGTCTCGCCGCATATGGAGTCTCCAAATTGCCCGTCGCCGTCCGAAACCAGCGGTTGCTGACCCGGATCGCCTCGGGAATCCTCATGGTGGCCGGTCTCGGATGGTTTTTCGTGCGCCTGAACGGTTGATTCGTAACCAGCCAAGCAACCCATCCGTCCCAACATCGGTATAATTGACGTTGCCGAACTTCAAGCTCTCCGCACTCGCATTTGTCGCCCTGGCGGCCTCCCTGCCGGGCCAGACCATCCCCCCGCAGGTCCGATTCCACACCAACCTCGGAGACATCGACGTCACGCTCACGCCGGACGCCGCCCCCCTCACAGTGGCCAACTTTCTCAGCTACATGAACAAGGGGTCGTACAGCAATTCCATCTTCCACCGGTCCGTGCCCGGCTTCATCATCCAGGCGGGCGGATTCCAGCTGATCAACCACAGCGTGGTCACGACAGCCCAGGATGCTGCTGTCAAGAACGAGTTCAATGTCACCAACTCACGCGGCACCATCGCCATGGCCAAGCTTGGCACCGACCCCAACAGCGCCACCAACCAGTGGTTCTTCAATCTAGCCAACAACGGGTCGAATCTGGACAACCAGAACGGCGGATTCACCGTGTTCGGCAAGATCGTGAATGCGGCCGGACTCTCCGTGATTGACCGAATTGCCGGTCTCCCGGTGGTGAACATCGATGGCAGCACCTTCGCAGCCACCCCGCTGACCAACTACAAATCCGGCACAATCCAGGACGCCAACTGGGTACAAGTCTCATCGATCGTCACGATCCCGAATACCATCGCCGCTGCGTTCCAGGATGCCGCCAGCTTCACAGGCACCAGCACGACGGGCGTTGCGCCGGGGCAGATCATGGCCATTTACGGCACGTATGTGGGCCCCTCCAATCTGACGGTTGCCACCCCTGACAGCACAGGTGCCCTGCCGACGTCGCTCGCGGGCACCCGCGTGCTGTTCAACAACAATCCGGCCCCCATCCTGTTTACCTCCTCGGGCCAAATCAACGTTGTGGCCCCCTACGGAATAGCCGATTTGAGCACCGTGGCCATCGTGATCGAATACCAGGGAATCCGCACGGGCACCATTTCGATGCCTGTGGCCCCCGCGAACCCCGCCCTTTTCACCTTCAACTCGGGCAAGGGGGATGCCGCGATCCAACGCTTCCCGGACTATTCCACCATCACCGCCGCCAATCCCGCCTCGTCCGGCGACATCCTGATTCTCTACGGCGAAGGCCAGGGCGCGATGGCCCCTGTGCTTCCCGATGGAGCCATCCTTTCCAGCACCCTCCCGACGCCCGTTGTGAAACCACTTCTGCTGATCGACGGCAAACAGGTTCCCACCAGTTACGCCGGAGCAGCTCCGGGCTTGGTGAACGGCGCGCTGCAAATCAACTTCACCGTGCCGCAGTTGGCATCCGGTCCGCACCAGATCCAGATCCAGGTGGGGGACCGCGTCAGCCCCACTGGGGTCAACCTGCAGATCAAATAGACTGGTCCAGTTTCCGCCCGAACCACCAGATCGACGATGCGCAAACGAGCGCGGCGGGAATCAGCACCACCGGACCGCTCCGGAAAGCCGCCGCTCCCGTCGCGCCAAGCGCAAACACCTGAACCAGCCCGTTCTCGATCCCCGCCCCGGCTGAAAACCGCCACCGGGTTTGGGGCCTGCGCTCCAACACCGCCGGGTAGTTCCCGATAGCCAAGGCTGCCAGCCCCGCCGCCAGCCCCGTAACGGGAGCCATCGGCAAAGTCAGCACAAGTACAACCACCAGGAACGCGAAATTCTTGGCCCCCAGCACCACCCACCCCGGCAACGGCATCAACCGCTGGCGAATGATTGCAGCCTCGGAATCCAAGCCAAATTGGGATTGGCCCCGGCTCGAAAGTGCCAGAACCACCAGCAGAGTCATCATCATCCGCGCCTCCTCTGGAATGTTCGGCACCGCAAACCGGTACACTGTACCGGAAACGGCAACCAACAGCGCCATCCAGAAGTCCAAAGTCACCAGCGTCTCCCGGATTCCCCGCTGCACAAACAAACCCATCCGACCCGGAAACGCGGGCACCCACCGCAGGAATCCAGGCTGTCCCGCCACCTGGGGAGCAAAGAACCCAACCCCAAACAGCACAGCCAACAGCCCCAGCAGACTGGCGCTCTCCACATGGCGTACGGACCACAATCCCAAAGCAGCCAACAGCCACATGATCGGATTCAGCCACGGGCTCAAAATGCGCAGCCACCGGCGATCCGCAGCCGTCAATGGAAACTGCTCCAAGCGCTCCGGCGGTACCTTTTTCATCGGGTCGGCACTCAACGGAAACAGGACCACCAACGCCCCCAGCAGCAAGAGGAACACCCCCGCCCCCCCCAGCAGCACCACCGTGGCAAGGAAGAAATTGTTCGTGGCAATGGTGCCGAATCGTGCACGCTCCCGCTTTTCAACAAGCGAGAGCGCTTCTAGGAGCGCGCGGACCCGAGCCAAGCCAGATCCTCCACCGACGGCACGTCGATCAACTCAAAATACAAGTCCTCCAGGGAGCCTTCCAACTCGCCCCGGACAAAATCCCGCGCAATCTTGCCCCCGTGCACGATGATGAATCGCGTCGCCAGCCGCTCCAGTGCCGACAGAATATGGGAAGTCAGGAACACGGTCCCCCCTTTCGCGGCATAGCTCTCCAGCAATTGGCCGATGGTGCGCGCCGTCATCGGGTCGATCGCCTCGAACGGCTCGTCCAGAAACAGTACGGAAGGGTTGTGGATCATCGCCATCGCTAGCGACGTCTTCTTCCGCATTCCGCTGGAGCAATTGCCCGCGAAAACCTTCCGGCCATGCTCCAAATCGAGCACCCGGAGCAATTGCGCACCCCTATCCCGAGCCACCGCATCGGCAAGACCGTAAACCCGACCCGTGAGCGTCAAGTGCTCCTCCACCGTCAAGTCGTCAAAGAGCCCCAATGTGGCTGGCAACACCCCGATCCGGTGTTTCAACGCCACGTCCCGGGCCGCGACGCTCATGCCCGCAACCATCGCGTCCCCGGAACTCGGCTGGAGCAAGCCCGTCATCATGTTCAGTGTCGTCGATTTCCCCGCTCCGTTCGGCCCCATAAAGGCGCAGATCGACCCGGTTGGAAGGTCGAAAGAGATGCCGTCCACTGCCGTAAAGGAGCCAAAGCGGCGGGTGAGACTCCTGCAGGAGATCATGGGAACATTATCCTGCACGGACTTGGCTCTAGTACTCGGTACCGGCCAAAACACAGCTCTTTACGCTTCCGAAATTGCGTTCCGAACGACAAGGTGCGATCATTCTGGATTAGCATGGCCGACGTCCGCCGAGTATTGAACGATATCGCTGTCAACGAATCCGCGGCCGCCGAGGTGGTGCGCGGACTCAGCGACTGGCAGCTGAACTGGCAGCAGGTTCCAGGCAAGTCCTGGAGCGTCGCCCAGACCCTGGACCACATCGCGCTGACCAATAGCATCTATGTGGATGCCATGCTCAAAGCCGTGGAGGCCGCACCCCGCCCCACCCGAATGTGGAGCGGACGCATTGAAGCGGGATTCTTTGGTAGGAAGTTCATCGAGAACCTCGAACCACCCGTCAAGCGCCTGAAGCTCAAAGCCCCCGAGGAGATTATCCCGGCATCGCGCAAAGCCGCCGAGGAGGTATTGGCCGCTCTTACAGCCAGCCACGAAGGCATTCGCCGCGTGATCGACCTATCCACCGGCATGGACTTGAACGAGATTACGTTCGTGAATCCATTCGCAAGGTTGCTGCGGCCCAGACTCGGGACTGGCCTGCAGATCCTGATGGCCCACGAACGGCGGCACTTGTGGCAGGCCTCCAATATCAGACAGGCCGCCCTCTCGGCATAACCCGTAGCAAACTCCGCACCTGTTGCAGAGCATTCAAGGAACATTCATCCCATCGAAGCATTCCCCGGCTATCCTGACGGAGGTATGCTGTCCGCCTTTCCGGCACGGCACCCAAATTCTAACCGGAGAACCACCACAAGAATGCGTTTGACAGCCCTGTCCCTGCGTCCCCTCGTAACGGGCGCACTTTCGTGCTTCCTTCTCGCCACCTCTGCCCTGGCACAAACCATGGCACCGGCCAGCGTCAGAATCCTGCTTCCCGAACGGACCCGCCTGCTGGAAGGCCAGCTTGTCGACCTCGTCCTGGAGGTCCGCAATACCACCGCTGTCTCCGGCCTCAAGGTCATGGCCGGCGCCGCCGATATCACCGCGAATTTCACCGCCAAGCCGGCGCAGCTCGATTGCGACTCAACCCCCGACTGGGTAATCCGCGCCGACCTCCAGTCCTTCCCGGCCGGCCCCGTCAATCTGCAGGTCAGCGTCATGGCCGATGGGGCCGCCGTCTCCGACAGCCGCAACATCGACGTCCGTCCCTTCTCCCTCAACGGCCGCCGCAACGTCATCCTCTTCATCGGCGACGCCATGGGCACCGCCTACCGCGATGCCGCCCGTCTCGTCTCCCGCTCCATCCTCGACGACAAAGGTAAGAGCTCCTTCCGTGAAGGCTTCTTCGACAACCTGCTCGAAATGGACAAAATGCCCATCTCCGGCAACGTCATGACCTACGGCTCCGATTCCGTGGTTCCCGATTCCGCCAACACCGGCACCAACTGGGCCACCGGCAATAAGAGCTACCTCAACGCCGTGAACTCCCTGACGGACGGCACCGACTGCCGCTGGCGCTTCAACGGCGCCACCGACGCCGCCAACCTCGCCTTTATCCTCGACAACCCCCGCGTGGAAAACCTCTGGCAGTACCTCAAGCGCCGCTTCCGCTACCGCACTGGCATTGTCAGCACCGCCGACATCACCGACGCCACCCCGGCCGTGGAAGGCTCCTACTCCGGCTACCGCCAGACCCGTTTCGAAATTGCCCGCCAGTACCGCGAAAACCCGATGCTCGGCGGCCGCCCAGGTCTCGACGTCATCTTCGGCGGCGGCAAGGACCAGTTCATGTCCAGTGCCCGCACCGACAAGCGCGACCTGATCGGTGAATTCCAGTCGCTCGGCTACCGCTACATCCAGACCGCCACCGAACTGGCTGCCATCAACAACGGCCAGCCCACCCTCGGCCTCTTCCGCGGCAACCTAACCCCGGCCTCCAACTCCGCCGGTCTTGCTGCCACGGACTCCAATATGGATGTCGCCTATGACAAACTCGGCCTCAAGCGTCCAGCTTCCGAGCCCGTCGCCAACCTCCAGGGTTACACCGACCAGCCGATGCTGGATCTGATGACCAAGAAGGCCATCGACATCCTCTCCAACGCCGGCACGCCAATCGAAGCCCTCTCCGGCAACCCCGGCAACACCCCGTTCATCCTGATGGTGGAAGGCGCGTCCATCGACAAGCAGTCCCACCCGAACAATGCCGCCGGCACGATCTGGGACACCATTGAACTCGACAAGGCTGTCGGCGTCGCCCGCACTTGGGCCGCCAACCGCAACGACACCCTCGTCGTCGTCACTGCCGACCACGACCAGTCCATGTCCATCATCGGCGTCAGCAACAGCGCCGATGCGGACTACTTCGACCGGACCAAGAGTACCGACATCGCATGGAAGTCGGGCCGCGGCGACCAGTCCGCCACCGTTTGGGGTGATTCCTTCTCCAACACCCGCGCCGGACTCCCCTTCACCAACTCCAGCGACACCACCACCAATAACAAGGGTGCCGCCGGCATGCCGTCCGTTGGGACCTTGACCGCAACCGCCGCGAATCCGTATGGCGACACCTACTCGACCTACTACGGCTTCCCGGCCTACAACCTCGATCCCAAGACCGGTTACCCGACCAACGTTGCCGCCCCTGGTTCCGTCCTCCGTCGGTTGGCCGTCGGCTACCGCACGGGCGACCACACCGGGTCCACCGTCCCGGTGACCGCGGAAGGTCCGGGCGCGTATCTGTTCACCGGTTACCAGGACCAGACGGACCTCTTCTTCAAGATGGCCCTTTCGCTCACTGGCAACACGGCCGATGGCGACAAGATCGTCGACCAGATCCGCAACAGCACCAGCTACCCGAAGACTTTCGGCAAGTAGCCTCCGAAAAAGTAGGAGCGGGGCAGGGGCCACACAGCCCTTGCCCCTCCTTCCATTTCCATCGCAATCCACAAACTCCAAACATGACCCGCACCCTGCCCGCCCTGCTGATCGCAGTCGTTTCCGTAGCTTTCTCCCAGACCCCTGCGGCCCAGACCCCGCCGACCCGCCCCGGAGCCGAACTCCTAGCCTTCACCCTTGAGGAAAACCGGGGTGAAACGGCTGTGAAGCTGGGTCCACCTGTCCACACCGGATCCTTCGGTCCCGGCTACATATCCTGGTTCTACCAAGTCGGCATGACCGACGAGGACTTCAGCCACACCCTTCTATTCCGCACGTCCGACGGAAAGCTCGTCAGCATCACCCGCGCCTTCGACCCTGAAATCACCGTCGACCACCTCTTCCCCGTCTCCGAAACCGTGATGCGCTACTGGCCCGACGCAAAAGCCCCCCAGTTCAAGGCCCGCGTCCGCAAACTCTCCGGCGACCGCCTCCTCGTCGCCATGGGCTCCGCCGAGGGCCAAAAATGCGGCCAGGTTCTACTGATCCGCCGGTCGGCTGTACCAATCTTCTTCCCTTGGCTCGAAGACTCCAACCCCGTCAAACCCTAGGCAAACAACCGAATTTCCCCTTTGCCCCAAACCGCCTGGCGGCCCACTCCGGTGTACCTGGCCACCTCCAACCAGGGAAGAAACTCAGCCAGATCCCCCTCGTATTCGGCTACGCCCACAAAACCGCCTATGGAATGGGACTGTCCGGTCCGGGAGCTCCGACGATCCACTTCCTCGCGCCTCATCAGACACTCCACCATCCTGACGCTCCCGGCCCTGGCGCCGATGTCTTGGAAGTCCAATTCGAGGGGACTACTTCCGTAGATGGCGCGCAGGTTGGCGATCCGGTCCCGGACACGGGCAAACAGGATCGGGAAGTCCGGTCGCTCCACGATCCGCTGGTCCTGTTTCAGTTCCATTGGCGTGACGAATTCCACCCGAATTGTAGTGGTCCGGACGCCGCTGGTTTGCAGGCTCAAGCTGACAGGTTCAATCCCACTGGCAGCAAGTCCGTGGTCCGGCGAAAACAGGGTCACCTCCGGCAGCCAACCCGCTGCGATTCGGAGGACTCGGCGGAGCTCAGCCTTGCCCCGCGTCGGCCCCAGCCCTTCGCGCGCGAGGGCGGCGAACGTCAACACGAAATAGTCGATGGTTTCCGGGTCCAGCGAGAACAGGTTCAGATCGAAATGGAAAGCCTCTCCACGCGCCACGCTCCTGCCATTCAGGTGCCTTGCCCGGAACACAAACGGCCTCGGTGGATCGGCCAAGCCGCTAGGACCGCCGTCGGCTATCGGCTCGAAAACCTTCGCGTAGGGGCAAATATGGCGAAGGCCGCAGCGCTTGGAGTTGTTATCCCGACGGCATTCCGGCGTGCAGGCAATCGACCGGAAGATGATCCCGAGTGCGCCGCGCAGCACGTTCGAGGCCTTGCCCGGAGGGAAGTACAGGGGGGCGAGCGCTACAAATTCGAATCGCAGCGGGTAAAATCGAAAATCCAATGGTCGACCGTCCGGCCTACGGCTTCTTGATAACCGGCTTGGTTTCTTCGACCTTTTGGTCTTCGGGCAAGCCTGCCTCGTCGCCCGCATCGAACTTGATGGTGGTGTCCGCAGCGTATTTCTGGTACTTGCGGAATTCGATCTCGTTCCGGCTTCCGCTGCGCCCGGCCCGGCTCTGCACCTGCGAGAACAGGGGCAGGAGGTGGGGCTGACCGTTGATATCGACGAAGTCGTAGTCGATCACCTGATGGATCTCCTGGACAGGGAATCCCTCGGGCATGTCCGGTTCCAGCGTCAGGCGGGTAATCATGTTCGGCCCTTTTTCCACGTAGATCAGGCCGTGGTAGCCGGGGACCGTCTGTTCCTTTTTCTCGTAATCCACGCTATAGCGGGAATTGCGCTGTAGCACTGCGTACCGGAACACGTAGCAAAGCTTCTTGCGCAGGGTGCCCCAATGGTCCCAAACGATGATGGCGTCGGTTTGCGGCTCGAAGACATCCTTGAGGAGGCTG
>CAIYDY010000254.1 GCA_903925015.1 uncultured Acidobacteriia bacterium | reverse complement strand
CGGAATGCGCCGCGCAACGGGTGTAGTTGGCTTCCAAGGTCCAGTTGTCGCCCTTCGGAGTCCAGTCGAGCGCCAAGGTCTCCCGTTGGCTGCGGAACAGGTAGGAGGTGCCGTTGGTGGGGTTGCGGTTGTCGAGGTAGTGGAAATCGCCGGTCAACCGCAGGGCGTTGGTGAGGCGGTAACGGCCCATCATCCGCACTTTCGTGTAGTTGTAGAGGCTGGTGCGGAAGTATTCGCCGGTGCTTTGTCCAGCCTCCAGCTCACCTGTGAAGGAGAGTTTGGGGGATGGCCGGTACATGATCGCGCCCAGTCCCACATGGCGGCGCATGGTGGCCGAGGGATTCGTAGTGAGGGCCTGCGGCGGCAGCACCGCATCGCGGACATCGCCCCAGGCGTACCGGTAGCCCCCGCGCAAGGTGAGCGATTTCGAAAGTTCGCCGATCACGCTGGTCTCGCTCTGGCTGTAATTCGAGGCCAGATAGGCCTGCGGCAGCGTGGTTGTGGTTAGGGATGCCGACACAATCTTGTCCACCTGGTTGGCGGAGGCGGAATTGTGGAGGCGGTCCGTCATCCAGGATTCCAAGACCCGGAGGCCGGAAAATGGGCGGATCTCGATACCGGCGTCGGCCGTGGTGTGGGGCAGCTTGGCCGTGGCCGAAACCAGGTACTGCTCGCTGGTGAAGAAGAGCAGGGTGTTCAGAACCACCAGGTTGCCGGTGTCGAACTGCTCGTAGTTGAGACTGTTGCTCGGCTGGCTGAACAGGAAATTCGCGTGCAGATCCATCCAAGAGAAAGGCGAAGCGGTGCCGATGACCTTGCTGTGGGTGCTGTTGCCGCGGACACCGTAGGCCTGGGAGAGGGTTCCGAGGCTCAGGGTCTGGCCGAAGAACGGGGTCTTGTTGTCGCCCAGGTTGAGCTTGTTGGTGTACGTGTCCTGATCGTTGCGGAATATGGTTCCGCCTTCCTCCAGCGTGACGTGGTAGCGGCTGCCGGAGATATGGAACCCACCCCGGAAAAGATCGGTCGTGTCACGCATCAGCGAAGGCACTGCGTACTCGTTGCCGCCGGTCTGGAATGTGGTGACAGCGCGGCCGGAGCTGGAATCGCGCTCGTAGCTCAGGTAGGGCGAAATGAAATGCCCGTTGAACAGTTCGAGGTCGTAGGACCCGACACGGCGCTTGGTGTCGAAGGATTGCTGGTCGATCAAGAGCGTCGGGTCGGCGAACGAGGGCAGGTTGTTGAAGTACGCCAGCTGGCGGAAGTCGGCCAAGAACTTGTAGACACCGCGCTTTTCGGCGAAGATGTGGAGGCTGGACCAAGGGTCGCCCCAATCGTAGGCTCGGACGCGGATGCGCTCGAAGAGCCGGTGCTTGGGGTCGAGGATGGTGAAATCGGTACCCGTGAATTTGGGGCCGGAGCCGAGGTTCACCAAGCTGCGCCAGGTGTCGGCGCTGCCGCCGATGCCGGAGCGCCAGCGGTAGCCTGCTTCGATGTACCCCGTGATCCAGGACTCGCTGGAGGGCAAGGGGGAGGCGTCGGCTGCCGGTGCTGGTGCGGCGGTGGGTGCCGGGTCTTCCTTCTTGGGGGCTTCGGGCGTCGGGTCCGCAGGCTTTGCCGCAGCCGTTGCCGCAGGCTTTGACGCATCTTGGGCGAGCAGCGGGCATGCAATCAGGAATAGAAGTATCGCTCTCATTTGAGCAGGTTCCGATCCGCATAGCTGCCGTGGATCTTCTGGTGGCAGACAGTGCAATTCTGGTACCGCGGCGAGCGTAGGTCGTGGAAGGCGGGGGGGACGACGCCGATGGGCGATCCTGCGGCAGGCGTTTTCACGGCTGGCATGTTCGCGTGGCATTCGAGACAGACCGACTTCACTTCCTGGCGGGCCAGCATGCGCGGGTTGGTGGATCCGTGCGGCTCGTGGCAAGTCGCACAGCCTTCGAACCGGACCGGGCCGTGCTCGAAGGTGAACGGGCCACGTTTGTCGCCATGGCACTTGGTGCACGCGACATCATTGGCACCTGCGGACTGGACCATCGCCTTGCGGTTGGAACCGTGCGGATTGTGGCAATCGACGCAGGTCATTTCAGCCTCTGGAATCTTGTGGCGGAACGGCTTGGCGAACTGGGCCGCGACATCCTTGTGGCAGCTGGAGCAGAGCGCGTTCACCTGGGTGGGCGCGCGGGGAACCAAGCCAGCCGGGCCATTCGAGTGCATCGAGTGGCAGGAGGTGCAGGCCACCGCATCCTTCATATGGCTGCTGGAGATGCGCTCGGAGTGCTTGGCCGTGTTGAGGTGGCAGCTGAGGCAGAGCTTGTCGGTCTCAACGGCGGTCAGCTTGGCCGGATTCTTGATATCGTCCGCCGATGCGGACCCGGCATGTTTGCCACCCGGACCATGGCAGGATTCGCAGCCGTGTTCGCTCCACCCGCCCCGCTTGTCCGTCTCCACAAACGTGTGGGCGGACTTGCGGAAATTCCTGTAGATATCCTCATGGCACATCTGGCATGTGCCGGACCCGACGAAATCGTCACCGAACGGTGTTCCGGCCTTGTGCGCCGCTGCCCCCAGTTTGGCTGCTGGAGCGGGCGCTCCGGGCTTGGAAGCGGGAGCGGCCCCCGGCGCTGGTGCGCCGAGAGCCGTTCCGAGAATCACCGCAAAGACTACCCTAGTACTGAGCATGGACTGACCCTATGGAGAATTGCGCCCCCGTCTTGTGGCAGATGGTGCAGCTTTCACCCAACTTGGGGTCCGTTTGGGACAGGGCGTGGACAGCAACCGGGATGTCCGCATGGCATCCGGTGCAAGCGCCTGTGATGGCGTTCACCGGGTTGATCGGCCCTTGGGGATCCAGGATCTGGTTCTTACCAAGGGGTAGATTGGCTTCGCTGCCGCCTGTGTGGCAGACGGAGCAGTTGCGGGTGTCGCCAGCCGAGCCGGTGGAGGACATGGCCGGGTAGCGGACGTCGGTAAAGTCATTGTGGGTCCCGCCGAAACCAACCACCGTGTATTCCCGACCGAGCGCCAGCAGGTTTTCACCGGTATGGATGCGGTGCACCAGAAGGTTGAAGTTGATGCCCTGGTTGGGCAGCAGCTTGTCCGCCGCGACCGTGGCTCCGGGCCGCCGCGCACCGTCCGTATTGGACGGGTTGTGGCACATTACGCAGTATTCGGTCTGGTTGCGGAGGCCACCGTGGATGGTTGTGAAGCTCACGTGGCAGCGTTGGCAGTTGGCGACATCGACAACCTTGCGCCGCGGGGCCACTGCGGAGCCATCGACGGAGAAGTACGTCACTTGGTTCTTGGCACCGTAGGTGACGGCCTGTTCCTTGGTGGTCTTCGGCAAGAGGGTCTCCGTGCGCCGCGCTTCGACGCCGATTGCGAAAGTGCCTGTCGCCTTGGCCGGGACAGCGTGGGTGAAGGCGTAGGTGCAAGTGCCGTCGCTGCCGCACTTGGCGGCTGTGAGGGCGGATTCGGTGACGTAGCCGGGTGTGGTCACGTCGGTGCCGAAGCTGGTGTAGCCGTAATCGGTGGTCGGTCCGCCCATCGTGAAGGAGAGGCTGCCGAGTGTCGCGGGGGCAATCGGCGCACCGCTTGCGTCTTTCAGGGTAAAGGTGACGGTCGGCTTGCTGCCGGCAGTGCCGCCATCGACCTTGGCCAGAGTGATCGCCACGCCGCTAAGCATGGTGGAATCGGCCGGGACCACGTGCGCACCCTTGACGGAGGCGTCGAAATCAATCTCGCCTTTGGGGATGTGGCAGGTTGCGCAAAGATTGTCGCTGACCTGCGGGCCACCGGCATGGTTTTTGCCGCTGACGAAATCGACGTTGTCGTGGCAGGAGCCGCAAGCGGCGGCGCTCGGCTTGGTCAGGTAGTTGGTGGCCTGGACCGCGCCGGACTTCTGGTTGTGGCAGGTTTCGCAACGGCGGGGGTCGGCGGGGAAGACCACCGAAGACCAGTCGCTGGTGCCGATGCCGTATTTGCCGCCTGCGATGACGCTGGGAAGCTGGGAACCCATGTGCAGCTTGTGGATAAAGACCTTGTAATCGACGGTCTTGCCGCCGCCAGCTTCGGTGGTCTGGGGCTGGTGGCAGATGATGCAAAGTTCCACCGCGCGGCGACGGCCGCCGTGGGCGGAGAGCTGGTCGTGGCAGGTGTTGCAGGCCGAGGTGCGGACCACGTCGCGGACGTGTGTGACCTTTGCCCCATTCGGGACGAAGCTGAAGACCGCACTAGCGTTGTTGTTCGGGATGGAGAATGCGGCCATGTTTCGGGCTGCGTAGAGGCCAATGGTGTGCGTGGCAGTGGGGTCGAAGCCTGTCGGGGCCTTCGCTTTGAATACATATTGATACTTGCCGGAATCGAGCTGGGTCAACACACCACCGGAATCGGCAGCAGCGCGGGTGAAGGTTCCGGCAGCCCCTGTCGCCTGGCTGGTGATGTAGGAGGTGTACTGGTCCTTGTCATTCGGAATCGTCCCGATGACGTAGCCGACGGTGATGGGGCCGGGTGTATAGACGCCGTTGATGTCGAGTGGAAGTCCAGCCGGATCGGTCAGGTTGTAGACCACGGTGACGGTGCCATCGGTGGCAATGGTGCCCGAGGCGATCTGAATGGTGAGGCCGGGACGGAGAAAATCGATGGTGACGGAATTCAGGTAGGCGGCCTTGTCGTGCGGGCCGTAGGGTGATTTCTTAGCGCCGGTGAGGGCGAAAGCTGCGACCAGCAGGATCAACAGCCTAGCGGCTTTGACTGCGGATCCTTTGGATGTCGGTAGTGTCATATGGGTTCCCTGCCGGGACAAATGCATTCGGATGGCCAAACAGGAAGCATTGTTTTCAATGGCGATTCCGAGATGCCCGGCGCAAATGGAGGCTAGTTTGGGGTACCTTGGCACAGGCCTGCGCGAATTGGCGCAGTTTCGGGTGGGGGAGCGGGCGGCGGGCGGAGATTGCAATGGCCATCCCGTTGCATGGTACGGGGGTGGAGGCAGTTTATGAGTTTCAGGCACATTCTCTTTCCGGTGGACTTCTCGGAGCGCTGCGACAACGCCGCACCCTACGTAAAAGCCATGGCGGCGCGGACGAAAGCCGCCGTGACCTTATTGAATGTTGTGGAAACGCCTCCGGCTTGGGCTGCCGCAGCGGACGGCGGGTACGCGATGGAGTTCGACATTCCTCAAATGAAGGAGGAAGCCGAGCATCGTTTGGCGATCTTCGCCGCGGATGCGTTTGCGACGGAGAGCCCGGAGCGACCGCCGGCGGTCACTTTCGAGGTCGACAGCGGTGATCCGGGAACCTGCATCGCCGGGCTGGCGAAGGATTGGGACGCGGACCTTATTATGATGCCGACGCACGGGCGCGGGCTCTTCCGCCGGGCGCTGCTGGGTTCGGCAACCGCCAAGGTGTTGAACGACGCCCACTGCGCCGTCTGGACGGGCGCACATATGGAAAGCGCGCCGCCGGACCACACGGACATCCATACAATCATCTGCGGACTGGATTTGGATGGCGACACAAATCTTGGCCTCGTCCGGTATGTGGCCCACTTGGCCGAGGAATGGAAAGCGGTGGTGTACTTGGTCCATGCCGTGCCGACGACCGATGCGCGGCCGGAGATGTACTTCGACGTGCCGCTGGAGAGTTTCCTAAAGGATGTGGCGCGCGAGCAGATCAACAAGCTACAGGAGCGGGCCGGGACCGATTTCCACTATGTGGTTGAGGTGGGCGCGGTGGCCGGGGTGGTCCGCGAGGCGGCGGTGGAGCACAAGGCGGATTTGGTGGTGATTGGCCGCGGTGTGATCGGGGATTTTGCGGGCGGCATGCGGACGCACGCGTATGGAATCATGCGCGAATCGCCGTGTCCGGTGCTGAGCGTTTGGGATCGGACGGAGTAGGATTTGCCGGGCTTAAATGCCCCGAATTAGGCACCCAGGATGGCGCGCATTTCCGCCGTCCTAGCGGCCGTTCGGGGCGTAAGACCTTTGCTGCCGCGCGAATTCGGATTCGCACCTGCGGCGAGGAGTAGGCGGGCCATGCCGGGCTGGTTGCAGTTGACGGCCCGGCGGAGTGGAGTGTCGTTGGCTTTGTCGCGTATGTCGACGGTCGCGCCACACTCCAGCAGGGCCTTGGCGGCATCGACGCTATCGCGCCGGGCCGCCATGTGGAGCGGGGCGCAACGCTGGATTCCCTCTTGCGCGTTCACGTTGGCACCGGCACGGACGAGGGCATGGACGATCTCGCCGCCTCCGACCAGGCATCCGTTCGCAAGGGAATAGAGCGGCGCGTGGTCGCTGGCGTCGGGAATGTTGGGGTCAACTCCCAGTTCCAAAAGCAGGAGCACCGTGGGCAAATCGCCCAGCGCGGCCGCTTCGTGGAGGAGCGTGCGACCGCCGTAGCGGGCCGTTGCGATGGCGGGTTCGCGGCGAAGACGGGCGTGGATGTGTGCCTGCGGCTCGGGTCGTTGGGTGCGCAGCAGCCTTGCCAGAAGGCCATTCACCACGGAAAAGCTGACGTTTGCCGTGGAAACGGTGGCCGCCAGCTCGACGGCTCGGGTGTCGTTTTGTGTGGAGAGAGCCGCTACGATTTCGTCGAGGGTGAGTTCGAGATTCCAGCGCTGGGCGTATTCGACGGGAATCGCGGCGGTTGGGGCGGGCGAATCCCCTTGATTGACGATGTGGGTGGAAGCGTGTTCGAAGAATCCCAGCAACCGGGTGCGGTGGGGCTCGGGAAGTTGGATGTCGTCAATGGCGGCGGACATCGCAGCCAGCCAGGCTTGACGCGCGGATTCGCCGATCCGGAAGCGAAGGTGGGAGTGGTGGAGTCCGACATGCCAGCGGCGCTGGGAATCGGTATCGGGTCCGCCGAGGAGCTGGACGAGGAACGCGGAGAGTTCCTCGATGGCGCAATGTAGGGATTTGCCCGGGAAGAAGGGCCGGAGGACGGGGTCCTTGTCGACCTTGCCGTAGAAGGCTTCTGCGAGGCGGTAGCAGGTTGCGGTGCCGCCGATGGGGTCGAAGGTGGGCATGGTTCAGCGGATCACGGCGATTTCCCGTTCGGCACGAACCTCGAGGCAGCCTTGAATGGCTTCAAGAATGTTCAACTCGGCTTCCATCCTCGTGCGACCCTGACTGACGCAGCCGGGGAGCGATGGGCAGACGGCCACGAAGACGCCGTCCTCGTCTTGGAAGATGTAGTTGGGTGTTGTCATACCGGCACTTTGTTATGGCGGGCTGAAAAGCCCGCCGCAGCCAAGAATGGCTGCCCTACCTGAGCAGGGCAGCCCTAGCAACTTACTCGGGCAGACCGAACGACAAAATCGTCCCGCCGGCGGCGACCGCGATCCGTTCCTTGCCGTCGAACTGGTACGCCATCGGCGACGCCTTCCAGTTCTGGCTGGTCTGGAACGACCACAGGAGCTTTCCGGTCACGGCGTCGGCGGCTGCAAACGCTCCGCTGTCGTCGCAGAAGAAGACCAAGCCGTTCGACGTGGCCAAGGTTCCGCCCCAGGATTCCACGCGGCCGTACTGCGGCAGTTCCCACTTCACTGAGCCGGTCTGGATATCCATCGCGCGCAGGATCCGCTGGGATTTCGTCTTCAGGTCGGTGCGCTCGGCACCGCCCAGGAACGGGCGTCCCGCTTCCCAGCCGCCGGTCGGACGGAGGCTATAGATGGAGCATTTCTCGTTCGTCTGCATGTAGAACAGGCCGGTGGCCGGGTTGTACGACGGGGAGTACCAGTTCGTCGCGCCGTCCTGTGACGGGCAGACACGGGTCCCGGCGGGGGTCGGTTCCTGGCCAACCACACGGACCGGGCGGCCATCCGGCCCGACGCCTGTCGACCAGGTCATCTCATTGATGAACTTCTTTGCCAGCAAGAGCTTGCCATCGGTGCGGTCAAAAACGTAGAAGAAGCCGTTGCGGTTGCCATGCAACAGCAGCTTGCGGGGCTTGCCCTGCCAGGTGGCGTTGACGACGATGGGCGTTTCGGTGGTGTCCCAATCCCATTGGTCGTGCGGGGTGGTCTGGTAGTACCACTTCATCTTGCCGGTCTTGGCGTCGAGGGCCAGCATGGAATCGGAATAGAGATTGTCGCCGCCGCGCTCGTCGGCATTGTAATCCGGGCCGGGATTGCCGGTCTGCCAGAAAATGGTGTCGGTTTCGGCATCGTAGACGCCGGTGAACCACGCTGCCGCGCCGCCGTGGGTGATACCGTTGCCCTTCCACGTTTCCGAGCCCTTTTCACCGGGCGCGGGAACGGTCCAGATCAGCCAGACGCGTTCGCCGGTGGACTGCTTGTAGGCCGAAATGAAGCCGCGCACGCCTTCCTCACCACCAGCGGTGCCGCTGACCACCATGTCGCCGACCACGATCGGAGCCGAAGTGGCGTTGTAGTTCTGGTGCCAGTCGGCCATTTCCTTGTCCCAGACCAGCGAGCCATCGACCCGGTTGAGCGCGATCAGGTGCGCGTTGTCCGTAACCATGAAGACCTTGTCGCCCGACACGGCCACGCCGCGGTTGTTGCCGCCAGCCGCGTTCCCCACCAGATTGCGGGTGCGAGGGCGCTGGTAGTGCCAGACCACGCGACCGTTACCCGCATCCAGCGCATAGCATTCGTTCGCGTTGGTGACGAACATCAAACCTTCGGAAACAAGCGGCGTACCCTGGAGCGCCGAACCGGTCGGCAGGGTGAAGCTCCAGCGCGGGGCCACCTGGCGGACGTTGAGCTTGCTGATCTGCGTCATGGAGGTGAAGCGGTTGCCGGTGATGGAGCCGTTGTAGGTGGCCCAGTCGACTTCGGAAGTCACTTCGCGGAACTTGCCGCCGTCCAGTCTCCGCAGCAGGTGGACTTTCTTGTCGTCACCCACCATTTGCACGTCCGTGATGCTCTCGTTGACGACCGTGCCCTCGACCGACTTGCCGTTCGCGAGCTGGGCCTTCAGCTTGTACTTCTTGAAACCGACATCGGCCGGTTCCAGCATCCGAAGGAATCCAGAGAGCTTGGTCAACTCCGCAGCCGGAATATTGAAGGACGGCATGCCCTTCCGACCCTGCGTGACGACCGTGGCAATCTGGGCGTCGGTTAGGCTGCGGACCTTGCCGGCAATCGGTGGGCCGAGTTCGCCACCGTTGGCGTCTGAACCGTGGCAGCCCGAGCACCGGTTTTCAAACGTGGTGCGCGCGGTGTTCACGTCGGCATCCGAGAGCTGGGGTGTCTGGGCTACCAGGAAGGCGGCGGAAGACAGAAGGGCGAAAAGAAATTTCGACGGCATGGTCATTTAGTCTTAGACCAATCTAGCGCAACCGGAATCGATATTCTAGAAGCAACTGTTTCCATGACAACCAGACACCATGTATTGTGGGTTGCGGGCGCGCTGGCCACCCTCGGCGCGGCCGGATTTTTCACCGCAAGCGCCCCCGCCGCCGCCATTTCGACCGAGGATCGGCTGGAGCAATTCCGCAATCTGGGGAAGGCGTTCTACGAAAATCCGACCACTGCGAACGAGTCGGTGGCGGAGTTCAAGAAGGCTCTGGACCTGGCGCCGAAGTCCAACCGCGAGAAGCTGAACTACGCGCTGGCCCTGATGCATGCCGGGAAGCAGGACCAGGGGATCGTGCTGTTGGCCGACGTCCAGAAGGCCGAGCCGAAACTACCCCACACATGGTTCAACCTGGGCATCTATTACAGGAAGAACGGCGACGCGGAGAAGGCTGTCACGCAGTTCGAGACGATGGCGAAGCTTACCCCCGAGGAGCCTGTTGTCCACTACCAGTTGGGCGCGTTGTACAAGCAGTTGGGGAAGGCGGCGGAATCGACAGCGCAGTTCGAGGAGACCATCCGCTTGAATCCGCTGCTGGCCGGGGCCCACTTCCAGCTCTACAATCTGTACCGGCAGTCGGGGAAATCCGCTGAGGCGGCGGACCAGTTGAAGACTTTCCAAGCGCTGAAGAAGTCGCAGGAGGGGGCGGCGGTTGCCGAGGATGTGGATTGGTGCAACTACGCGGAGATTTACGATCCACCACGACCCTCGACTCCCCTGCCCGCCGACCCGGCACCGGTATGGGCCGATACGGCTCTGACGGGGTCAGTGGATGCCAAGACCGGCGCGATGGCCCTGATCGATTCGACAGGCAAGGGGCGCACGGATCTGCTGGTGTGGTCGGTAAAGGGCATCCTTTTGTACCGCGACGGCGCGCAGGCGGTTGGCGATTCCGGTTTGGGGGATTTGAAAGGGGTGCTGCATGTGGCACCGGGCGATTTCGACAACGACGGCCTGATGGATCTCGCGGTCACGACCGAATCCGGAGCCGCTTTGTACCGCAATACCGGAGGCAAGTTCGTGAAGTTCGCAGCCGATCTGCCCGCTCGCCGCTTCGAGCGCGCCGTTTGGGTGGATTACGACCACGATTACGACTTGGACTTGGTCCTCCTCGGGGACTCCCCCGCCCTGATCCGCAACCAAGGCTCTGCTGGGTTCGCGGACCGTACGGCGGATCTTCCGTTCCAGCCCGGCAAGGTGCTGGACGCCTACAAGCTCCGCTCGGTGCCCGACACAAAGGCCTTCGACCTAGCGGTTTTCTATGCGGATCGCAAACCGGCCATCTATCTGGACCAGTTGGGCGGACACTACACCGTGGGCGCCTTCGACGGCAAACCAGTGGCTGCAAACGAGATCCAGGCGGATTTCGACGGCGCCGGCCAGATAGATAAGGTGCGGATCGCCGACGACGGAACCGTTCACCGGCTGCGGAACCAGGCAAAATCGACCCGCCACTGGATTCGCGTGCAACTGGCCGGAGTGAAAAGCCTGAAGACGGGCCAGGACGCCGAAGTGGAGATCAAGGCCGGAACGCTTTACCGCAAGGCGATGTACCAAGGCGTGCCAATGACGTTCGACCTTGGGGACTACCCCGAAGCCGACACTGTCCGCATCACCTGGATGAACGGCCTGGTGCAGAACGAGACCAAGCAGGCTGCCGGGAAATCGCACCGGATCGAGGAGGCGCAGCGGTTGTCGGGGTCCTGCCCAATGATCTGGACATGGAACGGAAAGGAATTCGAGTTCATCACGGACGTGCTGGGCGTGGCTCCGCTGGGTGCCGCCGATGGCGACGGGTCCTTCTTCCCGGTGGATCACGACGAGTACGTCTCAATTCCGGGGCGGGCGCTGAAGGCCGTAAACGGGTTCTACGACGTCCGCGTGACGGAGGAATTGAGCGAGGTTTCGTATCTGGACCAGATCCGGCTGATCGCGGTGGACCATCCGGCGGGCGTGGAGGTGTTCACGAATGAGAAGTTCAAGGCTCCGCCCTATCCCGACTTCCGGCTGTACCCGGTCGCAAGGCGGATTTACCCGGTGGCGGCAGTATCGAAGGGGAAGGATGTCCTGGCCTCGGTGTTGAAGGCCGATGGCGTCTACCCGGACAATTTCCGGCGCACGGAATCGGGCATCGCCGAAAAACATGCGCTGGACCTCGAATTCCCGAAGACTGGCGGGTCCGATGCGGTACTGCTGCTCAGGGGTTGGGTGGATTGGCCGGACGGCAGCACGTTCCGCGCGGCCTCGCAGGAAATCAAGTCGGGCTTGGAGACGCCTGTCTTGCAGGTGCAGGACGGGTCCGGGGCATGGAAGACCGTGAATCCCGATATGGGGATGCCAGCGGGCAAGCCCAAGACCATAGCCGTGCCGGTGCATTTCCTTTCGGACAGCCGCAAGGTGCGGATCTTGACGAACCTGTGCGTCTATTGGGACGAGATCTTCCTTTCGGAAGCGGTTCCGGGGCCAGAACCGGTGTTGACGGAACTGCGCGCGGCGTCCGCGGACCTGCATTTCCGGGGTTTCTCCGATTCCAAAATCGACCCGTTGCGGAAGCAACCGGATACCTACTTCTATGGAAAGGTGTCGCCGACGTCATTCTGGAATCCCACTCCGGGGCTGTACACGCGGTTCGGGGACGTCCGGGAATTGCTGGATACAGTGGATGACAAGCTGGTGCTGATGGGTTCGGGCGACGAGGTTTCGCTGCGCTTCAGGGCAGCGGAGCTCCCGGCCGTGAAACCGGGCTGGACCCGCGACTTTCTCTTAAAGGTTGACGGTTGGGCCAAGGACCGGGACCCGAATACGGCATTTTCGACCTCGGTGGAGCCGCTGCCCTTCCACGGGATGTCGGTTTACCCATATCCGGCGAAGGAGCGATTTCCTTCGGACCCGGCGCATGAGGCTTGGCGGAAGGAATACAATACCCGGCCAGCGCTACGCTTATTGCGGGGGTTGACGGAGTAGAAGCTTTTCACGGAGGTCCGTCGTCTCCAGTTGGCGGATCGTATGCCGGTACCCTAGATCGACCAACTCGTCGAACTTGCCAAATTCCACCAACCCGTACCCGGCGACCGGCGGCTGGATTAGCCAATCCGCCTTCTCCCTCGCATCCCCGAGCCGGGATTGGGAGCTGACCATCAGGGTACGGCGGAGGATGTCGAGGATACCGGGTATCTCGGAGCTCTTTTTGAACGGGTTGAACCGGTCCAAGAGGATGGCAAAACCCGAGGGGCACGTCAGGTCCCACTTCGGGTGCGATTTCAGTTCCGGGTCCGCCATTACGTCCACGGCGATCACGCTGCCCGAATGGCGCTCCTGCATGATGTCCACAGGAAGGTTGTTCAGGGTGCTGCCATCAACAAGCACCCTTCCGTCGATGAACAACGGCGGAGCCAGCACCGGCACCGCCCCACCGGCGCGGAGTGCCATCCGAACCGGGCCGTCGGTATGGACCAGGAGCTCCGCCGCGTTCAGGTCCACGGCGATGGACAGGAATCGGAGGGGCAGGTCCTCGATCCTCCAATCGCCGCAGATATCCACCATGAACTGCTCCATCCTGCGACCCCGAAAGATGGAGTGGACAGGCAGGGTGAAGTCCCGGGCGGGACGACGCCGGTTGAGGCGCTCGCCGACCAGTGTTATCGCGTCATCCAGATTTGCCCCGGTCGCAAGGACGGACCCGATAAAGGCACCCATGCTGCAGCCGGCTACGCGGTCGATGGGGATTCCGGCTTCCTGGATGGCACGGAGAACTCCGAACTGCGAGAAGGACAAGGCACCGCCGCCGCCGAGCACAATGTTTACGGACTTGCCGGCGATGATGCGCGCCAAACGGGCGAAGTCGGTGCCCACGCCTGTACGGAGGTGGTGGTGCTCCCTAGGGGCAACGTTGCGCCGTAGCGCGGAGATCCAGCTTGCGGTGCCAGAGTTCTGGAGCCACCGCCCCGGATGGACGATCAATAGGTCCGTGCGTCCGAGGAGTGCCGGATTGATCCCCGGACCGAGAAATTGGGTCTGGAAATTGGATTCGGGCTTGGTACCGGCGGCAGTGACAAAGAGAATCAGGTCTGCCTGGAGGAGGCAATGCCGGGACCACGGGGTGGGATTGCCACGGTCGATGACCGTGCCGTCAAAAACCGCATATGCGAGGTCGGCAAGGTCGCTTTGGAGATCCGGGACCTCACTCCTCGTTGGGAAACAGCGGCTGCGCCCGAAAGGACCCAGATGTTCGGCGAGTTCGCGGGCGATCATGGCGCAATCGATACCCGGATGCAGGGGCAGGACCGCAATGCACTTGTAGTTTGGCACCTTCGGCGCGCGCTTCAGGCGCTGAATCACCACGCGGGCAATTTCCAGGGCTGTTGCAGGATTGCGCGCGATCAAGTCCAGCAGGGCCGATTGACGGACACGAACCAGCGTCGAGTCCAGGCGGGCGATGACGGTTGCGGAGCGGGGATCGCCGGTGAGCAGCGACATCTCCCCAACGCCTTCGCCGGGTTTGATATGTGCCAGGAACTGTGGCTCGCGGCCCGGTTGTTCGCTCTGGACCAGAAGTTGACCGGTCACCAAATGGTAGTAGTCGGTGTCGCAGTCCCCTTGGCGGATGAGAACTTGGCCGGATATCAGGGAAATGAATTCGGGAGGCGGGTGCAGGGCGGCCAAATCCTCCTCGGGGACGGAGCAGAAGAGGGCGGAGGTTTTCAGCCAGTGGCTGGGGGATTCGGTCGCGGGCACCATAGCGATGGACGGATGTTCAAGGATAACGTGTTGGTGGTGGGGGATGCAGCCGGGGGTATGGCGTACGCGACGGCAGCTTTAGAGTCCGCCCCTTATTCATGTGCAACTTAGGAAAATTGGGCGCGCGCCCGTTGCGCGATAATCCAGGCATGACGCGCGACGAGGTCATCGCGAACCTGCGAGAGCACGGAGTCGTCCGGCTATCCGTTTTCGGCTCGACCGCGCGGGGCGACCGGCGTTCAGATGCGGATGTTGATCTGGTGGCTAAGTTCGGCCTTGATGAGGCTGCGTTTGTGCCGACCCGAAAACGTACGGAGCGGTCGAACGCTGTCTGGAGCGGATCTGCGAGGCCAGCCGGGTTGTCGGATCTTTGGCAGAGGAGCTCCGTCCGGAAATCCCGTGGCCCCAGATTCGAGGTCTCGGGAATGTGATCCGGCATGAGTACGACAGTGTGGATGGATTCCGGATGTGGCCATCGTATTGAACTCCGGCTCCTCGCCCACATGTCGCAGGACCCCGTCCTGCTCGACGCCTTCCGCAGCGGCGAGGACATCCACCCCCGCACCGGAACTTCAGTTGCCACCCTTGAAAGCGGACGGGCCGCGCGGGGCACGGCATCAAGTGCGGGAGAAACTGATCGCGGCCAGGTCGTCCGCGAGTTTCTCAGAGCTGCGGTGTCGAGGGCGGTGGCGGAGTTGGGATAGAGCCGAAGGGGTTTTCGGCTGCGGGACTTGGCAGAGGTTGAATCGTCGAAGTCTGAAGCTAGCGAGCGGATTGAGTCAACGCTACGTTCACGGACTTCTTAAAACAAATCCCGGTACTGAAGCCGAAGACGCGAACCATGGTAAACGCGGTAGACGACAACCCTGCGAATGTCAGGTTCAACTTTGAAGAGGATCCGGTGCGAGAAGTAGATCAGGTGCCGGACCTCAAATGGGAAAGATGCCCGTTCGGGAATTAACGGACACCGCTCGGGAATTTCCTCCAAGGAGAAAATCGCAGCCATCAGCCCTCGGAACCAACGCTCGGCGGCGTCCGGCTCCCCCTTTACCTCCCGGATGAACTGGACATACTCCTCGCCATCCAGCAGCGCCGGCTCGGTGATCTCAACCAGGAATTCCAAGTCGTTTTCCGAGATCTGCCAATGCCAGCCGCGCGGGCCACACACGACCGGCCTCTACCGCCGCGATCCCGATCCGAATCGCTTTCACTACTTCGGCCTCTTCCAGAGCGTCAAACGTAGCTGGGGATGATTCAACGTCCGGAATCGCCTCCGTTGTGTCAACCATGGGTGCTCCTCAGGGTCAGTTTAGCGCACTTCGAACTCGAGGCGATTGGTCGCGTGAACTTGGGTGTCCGACACAGTCACACACGTCTTCCATCCGGTTCGCGGACCCTGTCTTGCTAGATATTGGTAGCATTCAGTTGGCGTTGGAAGCCACTTAGCTCGCCTGTTGAATCCGCGCCGGATGAGTAGAATAGAAGACGTTCATGGCTCTTTGCATCCTAGCGCTCCCGGACCGCTTGAGCGTCGCCAGACGCTCCCTATAGAGATCCACGCTGCCATAACTGGTGTCTTAGATGAATTCGGGATTCAGCACGACTATCAACTGGGGGCGTTTCATCACACCGGCAAGACGGTCTACGAGGAATTCCTGAGTGACAAGCTTTCACGATTGGTGATCGAATCAACATTTCCCGCGATTGGTACAGAGTCAGTGTCGCACTACACCAAATTTCCCGTATTTGACAGCATCCTCCGCACGCGGGAGTTCCGTCTCTACTCCATCCTCAAGCGGTTCAAGGAAGATGAACTCACCAGCTTTTTCGCTTCCTTCGGGTACGATCCGAACGCTGCCAGCGCGAGAAGAGACGAGTGCGAGGCTGAGGCTCGAGACCTGTTTTATGCTTCTTTTACCCAGCTGAAGGATTCGCCGGAACTCTGGGATCTGTTTGGGGACAAAGGGATGGGTGTTCGCTTAGATTTTCGAGTTGCGCCCAAGTCTGCCGATTTTAGACGCCTTGAGTACTCGGCAGCACCATTGCTGAAAAAACTGCTGTCAAGAGTACGCGAGTTCGATGGGTGCGAGTTTTTGGTAATGGGTCAGTTTGAAAACTCTACCACGTTACGGCTTGTGCTGAAGGGCTGCTATCGAGTAGTCCAAGTATGCCTTGAGGGCAAATCCGGCAACGGCGAAGACCGCTGTCATTATCGCGATTGCCACTCTGATCGCGACGTTGGCACCGTGAACCTCTTTGGCTATCCCCTGCACTTCCTTACCGACGCCATCCAATTTGGTATCGTGGGCCTTTAACTGATCTTTGAGCGCGCCCACGGCCTCCTCTAGCTTTCCCATGGACCGCTGCATCTGCATGACGATCTCTAGTGTGTAGCTGTAATCTCCCGTTGGGAGTTGGGGGGTGGTTTCTGCAAAGTGGCGCGGAGGACCTTCTTTGACCATTTTCGGACTAGCCACGCGAGGGGCTCCCCATTCGCGAGGCGATCCATTCCCAGATCTGAGTATTTGCCCTTCCAAAGTAGCTGGAAAAGGCGACCACAACGGCACTACCACTGGTGCCGTCCGTAATTCCTAGCCGTGCACAGACCTCTTGGGCGGTCCCT
>CAIYDY010000253.1 GCA_903925015.1 uncultured Acidobacteriia bacterium | reverse complement strand
CCGCCGATTGAGTTTCGGCACCCGCAACGAAAACCAGTACTTGCTGTCATTCTCCGTTGCCAACCTGGGGTCTGTTGGAACACTGAAAAAGCAGGAGCAGCTGTTCTAGCTACAATATGAAAATGCTCCGTGTCGTATCCCTGCGCCTCCTCTCGGCTGCTCTGGCACTGCCCCTTGTGTGCATCCCGGCCTTCGGCCAGGCGATCACCTATACGGAGCACATCGCCCCCATCATCTACAACAACTGCACCAAGTGCCACCGGCCGGGACAGGTAACGCCGTTTACGCTGACGAGTTACGCCGAGGTCGCAAAGCACGCGCCGACCATCGCAGCCGTAACCCAATCCCGCTATATGCCGCCATGGAAGGCGGAGCCTGGTTGGGTGACGTACCGGGACGAGCGTCGGCTGACTGCGGCCCAGATCGACCTCATCAGAAAATGGGTCGACGGAGGAATGCCCCAGGGCGATCCTGCGAAGGATCCCGCACTCCCGACATTCCCCACAGACTGGCAGCTCGGTACCCCGGATCTGGTTCTGCAGATGCCAGCCCCGTTCACGGTGCCAGCCGACGGTCCGGATATCTACCGTAATTTCGTGCTCCGTACGGGCTTGACATCCGAAAAGTACATCCGCGCACTGGAAATCAAGTCCACAGCCCCGACTGTGATGCACCACGTGCTGTTCTATTCCGACACCACTGGCGACGGCCGCAAACTCGACGGGGCCGACGGCCAGCCGGGATTCCCCGGTCTCGGATCGGTGTTTACCCTCGGTTCCAGCAATCCCACCACGGCCTTGACGAATGCGCTGGCCGGCGGGCTCGGCGGCTGGGTTCCCGGTGCCAGCCCGGAGTTTCTGCCCACGGGACTCGCCTACACGCTGCCCAACGGCGCTGACCTGATCCTGCAAAGCCATTTCCACCCCAGCGGCAAGTCCGAGCAGCCTGTTCTGACCGTAGCACTCTATTTTGCGCCAAAGCCAGCAACGGATATCTTCAGCGTCCAGGCCCCTGCGTTTTTCGGTATTCAGGCCAACCTGGACATCCCGGCGGGCAAGAGCGACTACATGGTCCGCAGTTCCTTCACTTTGCCCGTGGACGTGGACGCTTTCAGCGTTTCCGCCCATGCCCACTATTTGGGGAAGGGAAGCCGTCTGACCGCCACACTGCCCACGGGCGAGGTGCGAATTCTCCTCTGGATCAAGGATTGGGATTTTAGCTGGCAGGATACCTACTTGTTCAAGGACATCGTTTCGTTACCCAAGAACACCCGGATCGACGGAGAGCTTATCTATGACAACTCCACAGCCAACGCACGGAATCCGTTCAACCCGCCACAGCGCGTGAAATGGGGTGAGAACTCCTATGACGAAATGGGCAGTCTGATCCTGAACGTGGTTCCCCACAACCCGTCGGACGCTGTTTCCCTGAAAACGGCGATGACGGCGTACATCCTGAAAAGCGCCCCGCCGGTTGGGAACAAGCCGCTCTTCATCTCGGCTGGCGTCGTCGATGCCGCCAGTGCCCAGGGTGGTGCCGTAACTCCCGGCAAGGTCTTGGTGCTTTACGGAAACCGCTTGGCTCCAACCGGTCTGGCGGGTCCACAGGTCTCCAACGGCAAGTATGCTAGCACCCTGAACGGTGCGCAGGTGACGTTTGACGGTGTTGCTGCACCGCTGCTTTACACCACCGACGGCCAAGTTTCCGTTGTTGCCCCCTATTCCCTCGCCGGAAAAACCGGCACCCAGGTCGTTGTGAAAAACGGCACCCAAACCTCAGATGCCGTCGCGCTTCCAGTGGCACCCGCAGGCCCGTCGATCTTCTCGACCAATCTGACCGGCTCCGGTCAGGGAGCCGTTCTCAACCAGGACCTTTCGCCGAACAGTTCCAAGAATCCCGCAGCCCCCGGATCCATCGTGGTCATCTATGCGACTGGCGAAGGCCAGACCAACCCAGGAGGAGCCGATGGACAGCGCGCCGACGGTCCCGTCTATGCAAAACCGGTTCTTCCCGTTGCGGTCAATATCGGTGGTGTTCCCGCCGAGGTATTGTATTCCGGTGCCGCTCCGCAGCTAATCGCAGGTGTGATGCAGGTGAACGTGCGGATCCCGGCGGGAACCCCATCGGGAGACCAAGCCTTGGAAGTTGTGGTGGGAGACACGAAGAGCCAAGCGGGCATCACCGTCGCAGTGAAATAGCGGTGGCGGTCGGCCTTAAGCCGACCCGAATTCGCCCCGTTTGAGGTAATCGCCAGGATTGCGAGCCGGGTGTCCCAGCCAATAACCCTGGGCCTCGTCGCAGCCGCACGCGGAGATCGCGTCGAACTGCTCAGCCGTCTCAATTCCTTCGGCGATCACATTCATCCCGAATTCCTTTGCTAGGGCGACCAGCGTCGAAACCATCCGACCTGCTTGGCTGCCATGGTTCAACTCATGCACGAACGAGCGGTCAATCTTCAGCGACGTGAATGGCAGCCGCCCCAAATAGCTCAAGCACGAGTAGCCGGTACCGAAATCGTCGATCAGTAATTCCACGCCCATCGCACGGAGTTCATGCATCTTCCGAATCGTCTCCTCAATATCCGCCAGCAGGGACGACTCAGTGAGTTCCAGCTTCAGCCGCTTCGGAGACAATCCGGTCCGTTCCAGGACACCCCGAACGCTGGCCACGAAGTCTTCCCGGAACAGTTGCACCGCCGAGACGTTGGCCGCAATGCCCACCATCTCGGCATCGAACTTCGAATCGTGGCTCCAGGACGCAGCGACCTCGCACGCGCGCTCCATGACCCATAGCCCCAACCCCGCAATCAGGCCGCTTCTTTCGGCAATGGGAATAAAGCGGGAAGGAGGAATCGATCCCAGTTTCTCGTGGTTCCATCGGGCCAGTGCCTCAAAACAGACCAGTCGACGGTCTAGAATTCGATAGACGGGTTGGAAGTCCACCGCGAGCAGACCCTTCTGCAGCGCCGACCTCAGCTCTGTCTCCCATTGGGAAGGCGTCCACCCTAAAGGGGCACCCAAATCGTCGACTGCGGGCGCGAATCCGTGAACACAATTCCGACCGCGTTCCTTGGCCCGGTACAGCGCTTGGTCCGCCGTTTCCAACAAGCTGGAGGCTCCCATTGCAGCCTCCATTTGTGCTACGCCGAAGCTGGCGGAAACGGTGAATGGTCCTTTCGATGAATGGAATGTCCGCTCGGCCAACCTGCCCCGAATTTCCTCCAGCTTGGAAATAGCCTTGTTCAACTGGGTAGCCGGAAACACGATGTGGAATTCATCTCCGCCCATCCGGCCCGCCATGCAGTCCCCGTCCAAGTAGGTTGACAGAAGGCCTGCGAAGAAGACCAGAACTTCGTCGCCGCTCTGGTGTCCGTACCGGTCATTGACGGACTTGAACCTGTCGATGTCGCAGACGCAGAGGCAGAACGGCGCTCCGGTCTCGCGGGCGTTGCGTACTTCCTCCTCCACACGCTCCAGGAATCTGCTCCGGTTGGCCAACCCCGTCATTTCGTCGTGCAGCGCCTGAAAACGGAGCCTTTCCTCAGCTGCTTTCCGCGCGGTGATGTCGGAATGGGCCCCGATCATTCGCAGTGGATTTCCAGCCTCGTCACGAACCGTCTTGCCGCGGGCCAGAATCCACTTGATCGAGCCATCCTTGCAGCGGATCCGATATTCCGCCACATAGTGTTCCGTGATGCCGTCCAAGTGTCTCTGGACGGCGGACTGGGCAGCCGGAAGATCCTCCGGAAGCACCAATGACTCCCAGACCCCAACCTCGCTGGGAAGTTCGTCGTCGCGGTATCCCAGCATTTCCTTCCAGCGCGGCGAAAAGAAGATCTTGTTGCTGCGGGCGTCCCAGTCGAACAACCCATCGTTGGTGCCCTGGAGTGCCAACTCCCAGCGCTCCTCCCCGGCTGTTGCACGCTCCTCAGCAAGCTTTTGGCTGGTAATGTCCTCCACTAGCGTGATCAGTAGGTGGGGACGGGTCTGTTCGCCCCCGGCACCTTCCTCTGCGCGGATGGGGGCCATGCTGACGCGGGTCCATACGATCTGGCCGTTCTTGCGGACGATCCGCTTTTCCATCTTGTGGCCCAGCGTTTTTCCCGAAAGCACTGCCGAAACGTAGGCCGATGCGGTTGGAATGTCCTCCGGATAGGTCAGATCGATGAAGCCGCGTTCCGCCAGCTCCTCCGACGAATATCCCGTCATCTCCCGGAATGCCCGATTGACCTGCATGAACTTGCGGCTCGGCAGACCAGTGAGTACCATGCCGATTGAAGCGTTGTCAAACGCCGCCCGGAACCTGGCTTCGCTCTCCCGCAAGGCACTCTCGGCCTTCTTTCGGCCCGTAATATCCATTGCCGTGCCCGCAAGGCCGACGATCTTTCCGCTCTCGTCCCGCATCGGACGCCCAATGGCGTGTGTGTAGCAAACACTTCCATCCGCGCGGACGATTCGATTGTCGAAAT
Source organism: uncultured Acidobacteriia bacterium (assembly GCA_903925015.1). GTDB lineage: Bacteria > Acidobacteriota > Terriglobia > Bryobacterales > Bryobacteraceae > BOG-234. Next base: position 14,749 of record CAIYDY010000253.1, on the reverse strand, counting down.
CGTAAGGTTCCCCAAACATCACAGCCCGACGGACCTTCTCTTGAAAGAAGGCGCGGTCGAGCGGGTGGATCATTTGCAGCAACGGACCATACGCCGGCTCTGGTTCGGAGGGATCGATGCCGTAGAGCCTGAAAGTTTCCGGCGACCAGTGGATTGCGCCGGTCGACAGGTCGAACTCCCAGCTTCCAATTCCCGCGATAGCCTGTGCTTCCTGTAGTCGCAGCTCGCTCAGCGCCAATGCGTCGCGGCTCCGGGTCAATTCCTCCCAATCGTGGCCGATGTCGATGCGGACCGTCACAACAAACGCAATCGCGTTGGACGAACCACTTGGATCGGGGTCGGGGAGTGCTACGGTTGACGCAAGCACCTTCAACTTGGTGCCGGCTTTATCTGTGAGGGAACACGGAGTATCTGCGGCTCGCTTGCTGCCCAAGGCGGACGTCGCGTTCAGCAATTGCGCCGCAGTCTGGCCGACAGCCAGCTCCCGGGTATATCCGAAAGTCTCCACGGCAGCCCGGTTCCAAGCAACAATCACGCCGTCGCCGCGGAGCGCAAAGGTTGGGTAGGGTGAAAATTCGAAGGCTGTTGCCGTCGGGTAACGACCAGTCGAATCTTGGAGAGTTTCTTGAGTCATCCGGGAAGGAGTTCTATACCGCCGGTATTTCCGGCGATCCATCTACTATAGTACCGCTAGGACTGTGATGCAAACTGCAGCACAAGTTCCAGAAGTATCTGAAAACCGTTGTCCGTCAGCCTCCGTTTCAATTCCACGTAGGGTTGGGTTCCGGCAAAGAGGTCCCCTAGAATCAAGCGGAAAGTCGGGCTCCGACGTGTGGCGGTTACCATCCACTGTGGCACCGACCGGCCTAGGAATGAGCCTCCGAACACCCGCGTGGCAATCCGGGACGCGAATTCCATTTCGGGCACAATTTCCGCGGCTATACTCCCTGAATAATCCCGAGACGCAGAGCCGGTTCCCGCCAAAATCGCTTGGACCGCAAGATCCGCAGACCGGAGCGCGTAGTACAACCCCTCGCCTGTAATCGGGTCCACCAGACCTGCGGCGTCCCCAACTGCCAGCCAACCGTCCCCGGAAAAGCGATTGACCTTCCAAGATTCGAAATCCAGGGAAGGCAGCAGGTGGCTGTAAAACGTTGCACCAACGCGGGAAAGTCCCTGCGCGTCCATGTATTCATGGAGCCGTTCGCGGAGCGCCCCCGCCGAGTCCCCCTTGCCGCAGATACCCACCGACATGTGCCCGCAACGGGGGAAGACCCAGATGTAGCCTTCCAGACCTTCCAGGAACGCCAGGTCGATCCGCTCCCGGTCGCCCGGAACATGGTATCCAAGCGCACCCATGGTGTCCGATGGTTTCAGCGCAGTGCCAAAGTCCCGCAGCGGGTTGCGCGCACCGGTGGCGACAATGCAGTAATCGACGGCAAGTTCCCCCGACTTTGTCCGGATCCGCCAGCCCGTTCCGTCACGATCCATTCCCAGGACGCGGGTTTGCTGGATCCGCACGCCGGAAGCGGCTGCCCGATCCAGCAGCATTCCGTTCAGTTCACGCCGGGAATAGATGAGGATTGGCCGGTCCAACCGGAATTCGACGGGCTTCACAGCCGGTGCGGCCAGAACCGTCGAGGAAATGGTTTTCCTCCGCGTCGCAGACTCCACCAGAAACGGATACTGCGTGTAAGCTTTCCACGTCAGTCCGCCCCCGCAGGGCTTCTCCCACGCTAATTTTTCGTCTAGCAGAAGGGTCTTAACCCCTGCGGACGCCAAACGCTCCGCCGCAAAGGCTCCAGCTGGTCCTCCGCCGAGTATGCCAACCGTCATTGGACCGGGCTATTTGGCCGCGCCGGTTGTGGGGTGGCCGGGAGGAAGTGCTCCGCCTGGTACAGGTCCGGCAGGGGTCGAAGGCGCGTCCATGCCGGGATGGCCGGGAGGCAGGTCCATGCCGCCGGGTGTCGGCGACGCCTGAGCCGGAGCTTCCGCCCCCGGAACTGGTACTGGACCCGCATGCTTCTGCAAGTCGCCGGCAGCCCTCTTCTTGATCTTCCACTCGTCGCCGCTGCGCTCGAGGGTGTAGTTCATAGTCATCATGGGCGGACCGCCCTTGGCCGCAAACGACACCACGGCGTCGGCTTCCGCACCCCGGAACGAAACCGATACGACGTTGACGTCCATGGCACCCATGTTGATGTCCTTCGGGATGCCCTTAATAACACCCTGCTTTACCGCGTCCATGGTGTCAATATTCTTGGCACAGCCGGACAGAAGGAGCCCCATCAGGGGCAGCAGGGCTGCAAGGCCGGTTCGTAGGAGTCTCACGACCTGATTATACCGGCTGCGCTTTTGCTGCGGCCACGGTGTAGGCCAGTATGGAATCCACCAGCCCTGCGGCGGTGTATTCCGCAGCCTCAACCGTTACCGCGATCCCGTGATTCCTTAGAGTTGCGCTGGTCACAGGCCCAATGCTGGCTACACGACAACCCCTGAACTCGTTGGCTCCCATAGCGTCCACCAAGTTTTGGACAGTCGACGAACTGGTAAACGTGATCCACCTGTTCTTCCCCTGTGCGATGGCTTGGGTTCGTGTGGCCAAATTCTCCGGTGGTACTGTCCGATAGGCCTCGACGACATCGACCAAGGCACCCCTTGCACGCAATTCGGTGGGCAGGACGTCCCGAGCCACCGCCGCCCTCGCAATCAGAACGCGCTTGCCGACCAGATCCTCGCCCGCCAAGGCCTTCAATAGTCCCTCCGCCACGTATTCCCGGGCCACCACGTCCACCTTCAGATGGAATCGCTCCAAGGCCTCCTGCGTGGCCGGTCCGATCGCGCAAAGCTTTCCCCGCAGCGCCCGTAAATCCTTCGAACTGGCGTCCAGTCTTTCCAGGAAATACCGTACTCCATTGGCGCTGGTGAAGATCGCCAGGTCGTAGGCTTCCAGCTCCGCGATTGCGCGATCGAGGTTCCCGAAGTCTTGAGCGGGCCGGATTTCGATGGTCGGAATCTCCACAACATTGGCACCCAAGCGGCGCAATGGCACCGAAAGCGCCGCTGCCTGCTCCCTGGGCCTCGTCACAACTACGGTCTGGCCCGTCATGGGCAGTTTCCCGAACCAGTCCAGCTTTTGCCGCAGCAGAACCACATCCCCCACAATGATGGACGCGGGCGGCCGCATGCCGTGCGCCTTCACCAGCCCCGGAAGAGTCTCCAAAGTCCCGGTGATCACATCCTGGTCGGGGCGGGTTCCCCATCGGACCACCATCGCCGGGGTTGTTCCGGGACGTCCGCCCGCAATGATCCGCGACGCGATTTCCTCCATGTGCGACAGCCCCATGAAGACCACCAAGGTATCCGACAGGCCCACCCGGTTCCAGTCAATTTTCGCGATGTCGTGTCCGGTGACGAAGGTGACCGCCGACGTGTGGTCCCGATGGGTGAGTGGAACGCCGGTATAGGCCGCGATGCCGAGCGCCGACGTTACCCCGGGCACCACCTCAAACGGAATCCCGGCATCGGCGAGCGCCTCGGCCTCCTCGCCCCCGCGGCCGAAAACATAAGGGTCGCCACCCTTCAGCCGCACGACGTTGATGCGGCGGCTTCCGCGCTCCACCAGAAGGGCGCAGATTTGGTCCTGGGTGAGGGAATGGTCGGCCTTTTTCTTCCCGGCATAAATGCGTTCGGCACCCGCCGGAGCAAGGTCGAGCAGGTCCGAACTGGCCAAGTGGTCGTAGATGACGCAGTCCGCAGTTTCCAGCACGCGGCGCGCTTTCAGTGTAATCAGTTCCGGATCGCCCGGCCCGGCTCCGACAAGGTATACTTTTTTGTCGCCGACGTCACTCATGGCTTGTCTGCGACACACCCAGCAATCGCCCGGCACCCCGCTGGAACAGCACTTTGGCCACACTACGCCCCAATTCCTGCGGCTTGGTGCAGTCGCCCGCCGCGGTGAACCGGATCATTTCGCTGCCATCGGGCGCGAACACGCCGCCGGTGAGGAACAGGTCGGTACCCTCCATGGTCGAGTACGCGCCTATCGGGACTTGGCACCCGCCACCCAGTTCCTCCAACATGGTGCGCTCGGCAGTCACGCAGAACCTCGACCACGGGTCGTCCAAGGGCATCACGGCCTCGCGGCCTGCGCCACTCTCCAAGGTTTCGATGCCGAGCGCGCCCTGTGCCGCTGCCGGAAGCATTTTGTCGGCCCGGAACGTCTCGCTGATGATGTCCTGCCACCCAAGCCTGCGCAGACCCGCCGCGGCCAGGACGATTGCGTCGTAGTCACCGCTTTCCACTTTCTTAATGCGAGTGTCCACGTTGCCCCGGATATCCTTGATCACGAGGTCCGGCCTCAGCCGCTGCAACTGGGCAATCCGGCGCAACGAACTGGTGCCGACCGTGGCTCCGAATTTCAGGTCGCGCAATTTGCCGCCCACAATTGCGTCCAGTGGGTCGGCGCGCTGAGGTACGGCGGACACCGTCAATCCCTTGGGCAATTCGGTGGGAAGATCCTTCAGACTGTGCACCGCCAAATCGATGCGCCCATCCAGCAAGGCGTCCTCGATCTCGCGCGTGAAAATTCCCTTGCCGCCGACCTTGGAGAGGGGCGAGTCCAGAATCCGGTCACCCTTGGTGTGGATGATTTCGATCCGGGCCTCGATACCTCTGGCCGCCAGCTTTTCTTGAGTGTAGTTCGCTTGCCACAGCGCCAACTGGGAACCGCGAGACCCGATAACCAACATGATTTCAGTTTAAACGCCGGTTCAGGCCAACTCGCCGCCGTGGTGGTTGTCGATGAAGTCCTTGTTGATCTCGCGCCGTCCCGCGAAACCTTCGTGGACCCCGTGCCAGTAGTCGATCTTGCCTTCGCCCAGCCGCCAGCAGAGATAGACCTCTTCACCTTGGAACATCGTGGGAAAGTCCACGAGGCCGGTTTTCAGATCTTTGACCAGCACACCGGCATCCTCCAGTTTCCCCAAAGACGACTGCAGGCGTTCCCCGCTGGATGACAGCTGTAATTTCCAGTTCTCCACTTGGGTGGTGTTGACGGAAATCCCGCCCATCAGCAGGATGCGCTGCCCCAGTCCGTGCAGAAGACGGGTGGCCTCGTCATGCTCTTCCTGCGCACCGATTGCATGGCGGAGAACCCGTCCGACGAACGGCAGCATCAATCCGGCTTCGGACAGCGTGAACAGTCGAGGCACAGGCTTTCCTTACACCGACGCCAATTCCGCAGCTGGCGAGTAGTGGGTTTCCACATAGTGGTTCAGGATGTCCATGAACTCCGCCACGATGGCGTCGCCGCGCAGGGTCTTGGCCAACTTGCCGTCGATGTAGACGGGGGCGACTGGCTCCTCAAACGTGCCAGGCAATGAAATTCCCAAGTTCGCGTGCTTGGATTCGCCAGGCCCGTTCACGATGCAGCCCATCACGGCCACTTTCATGGTTTCCACATTGTCGTACCGCGTCTTCCAGACGGGCATCTGGTCGCGCAGATAGTTCTGGATCTGGTCGGCCATGTCCTGGAAGAACGTGCTGGTGGTCCGGCCGCATCCGGGGCAGGCCGTAACCTGCGGCGTGAAGCTGCGGATTCCCAGCGATTGCAGGATCTGCTGGCTCACGATCACTTCCTCGGTACGGTCTCCGTTCGGCAACGGCGTTAATGAGGCCCGGATCGTGTCGCCAATGCCCTCCTGGAGCAGTACCGCCAAGCCCGCGGTGGTGGCCACAATACCTTTGGCCCCCAAACCGGCTTCGGTCAAACCCAAATGCAAGGCGTGGTTGCTGCGTTTGGCCAGCGCGCGGTAGACGTCGATCAAGTCCTGGACGCCGCTCACCTTGGCGCTGAGGATGATCCGCTCCCGGGCCAAACCGTATTGTTCGGCGGCCTCCGCGGAGAGGATTGCACTCTGCACAATGGCCTCCAGTGTGACCGTGCGCGCGTCCTTGGGCTCCTGCAGCAGGTTGTTCTCGTCCATCATCCGCGTCAAAAGAGCGCCGTCCAGCGAGCCCCAGTTGACGCCGATCCGCACCGGCTTCCCGTACTCGATCGCAGCCTCGATCATCGTCCGGAAGTTGTCGTCGTGCTTCTTGCCGATGTTGACATTGCCCGGATTGATTCGGTACTTCGCCAAGGCGCGTGCGCAAGCAGGGTACTTTTTCAGCAGCAGGTGGCCGTTGTAATGGAAGTCCCCGACGATCGGCACGTTCTCCCCGAGCATCCGCAGCGTGTCCACAATCTTCGGGACAGCGGCCGCGGCAGCCTCGGTATTCACCGTGACACGCACCAACTCGGACCCGGCCCGGGCCAAAGCCATCACTTGGTTGACCGTTCCAGTCACGTCCGCCGTGTCCGTGTTGGTCATCGATTGGACGACGATCGGATTGCCGCCCCCCACCTTCACGCTACCCACTTGCACAGCTACGGAACTGCGACGAACAATATCAGCCATAAGCCCGATTTTATCAGCCTATGGAGGACACTCCCGCCACCACCGGATTGCTCAGCACGCCAATACCCTCAAGAGTTATCGACACCGTTTCGCCAGGCAACATCCGCCGCGTGTTGCCGGGAGTTCCGGTGTAGACCACGTCACCGGGCGTCAGTGTGATGTACCGGCTCAGAAATGCGATGGTTTCCGGCACGTTGAAGATCAAGTCGCTGGTGCGCTGTTCTTGGAGCAACTCCCCGTCGACGCGTGTTTCCAGCGCCAGGTCCCCGTAGTTGAGGCCTGTCACGATCCATGGGCCAAGAGGCCCGAAGGTATCGCAACCCTTCGCGCGCCACCACTGCCGGTCGGCGTTGGCCCCACGCTGCCAGTTGCGGTCGCTCACGTCGTTTCCGCAGGTCGCCCCAAAAACCGCTGCGGCCGCCTCCTCCAACGAGGCGTTCCGAATCGTCTTGCCGATCACAACCACCAACTCGCCTTCGAAGTGGCAATCTATGGCGTCCGGGGGTACTACGATCGGGTCGCCCGGATTCTGCAGGCAGGTCACCGGCTTGTAGAAAATTTCCGGATTTGAAGGTGCCGGACGGGTTCCCAAATGGCTCTTGTAGTTCAGCCCGACCGCCAGAACCTTGCTGGGTTCGCAGGGTACCAGCAACTTCACCTCGGCCAGCCCAAACACCCGGCCGGTGCGCTCGTGCGATCCGAACAGGCCGCCTTCGATTTCGCTGACGCTGCCGTCCCCCACTATTCCGTAGCGGGCTTGGCCCTCGTGTTCGAATCGCGCAAAGGTGGTCATGGTTTCCACCATTATACGGATTGTGTTGCTCGCCTCTCCAGCCCACCGTCGGTTGGGGGGACTGTGTCCAGTGGGTTACAATGCAGGCTGTGACCTCGCAGCCCGGGATTCGGGTTTTTAATGGGGTTGGATTCATCATGGACAAGCCAGCGCAGAACATACAAGACAGTTTTCTCAACAATGCGCGTAAAGAGAAGGGGCTCGTCACCATCTACCTCCTGAGCGGCGTCAAGCTGTCGGGGCGGATAAAGAGTTTTGACAAGTACTCGTTGGTTCTGGAAACCAATAATCAGGAACAGTTGATTTTCAAGCACGCCATTTCGACCGTTGTCACTACGCGTCCGGTCAGCCACTTGCCGCCGCCCCAAGCGCTTGCGCCAAGTGTGCCTGCGGTGCCCCCGGCACATGCTGCTCCAGTCGGCCATGGAGGCCATTCGGGTCCGGGTCTGCCTTTGCCGCCCCTTGGGTCCGGGGGGCACCATGATTAGAAGGCGGTCGCTACCGTCAGGATCACGAACACGATAGATCTCGCACAAACACCGGAAAAGGCAATATTGGCCGGATTCGAACGCCGCAAGGGAACCCTGTCCGTCGCGGCTTCCGAATCTTTTGCCGAACTCAGAGAGCTCGCGGCAAGCGCGGGCGTGGAAGCCGTCGCCGAAAGTTTCCAGACCCGTCCGTCCGTCGACGCAGCAACACTCGTCGGCCATGGCAAGGTCATCGAGCTCAAGGAACTTGCCGAGGCGTCGCAAGCCGGTGTTGTCATTTTCGACAACGACCTGACTCCAACCCAGCAGCGCAATTTGGAGGCTGGTATCGGCGTCAAGGTGATCGACCGTACCCAGATCATTCTCGACATCTTCGCCAGACGCGCGCGGACTGCCGAAGGCCGTCTGCAGGTCGAGCTGGCGCAGCTGAAATACCTCCTGCCGCGCCTGTCCGGGCAGGGAATCAGCATGTCCCGTCTCGGCGGCGGAATTGGCACCCGTGGACCCGGAGAAACCAAGCTGGAAACCGACCGGCGGCGCATTGACGTCCGCATCAAGAAAATTGAGGTCGATCTTGAGCGCGTCCGCCGAGGCCGGGCACTGCACCGCGAAAAGCGGGACGCTTTGCCCATCCCGACCATTTCACTTGCAGGCTACACCAACGCCGGGAAATCCACCCTGTTCAACAGGCTGACCACGTCAGGCGTTCTTGCCGATGCGCGGATGTTCGCCACGCTCGACCCGACAGTTCGATCGATTACGCTGCCCTCGAGGCGCCGCGTCCTGCTGAGCGACACGGTGGGTTTCATCCGCAACCTGCCGACTACGCTGATCGAAGCGTTCAAGGCGACACTTGAGGAGGTGGCGGAAGCCAGTCTTATCGTGCACGTCGTCGACGCGTCTTCCGACCAAGCGGCTGCGCATGTCGCAGAGGTCTTCCGAATCCTCAGGGAAATCGGGGCCGCCGATACACCCCAGATCCTCGTGCTCAACAAATCCGACCGCATCGAATCCGATGGGGGTATGCTGGAACTGGACGCCGACATCTTGGGGGCACGCTTGCTGGACCCCACAGGCCAACGGCTCTCGGTTCCGTCGGTCCTGGCCAGTGGCCTGACGGGTGCCGGCTTGGACGATCTGCTGGCGATGATCGACCGCTCCATGGCGTTCGACGAGGTGGAATCGGTGCGTTTCAGGATCCCTATGAAGGATGGCGGCGCTATCGCCATGTTGCACGAGTTTGGCAAAGTGCGCGCCGAGGACTACAGCGGAAACCTCTGCATCATTGATGCCGACGCTCCTGCCTCGCTCCGTCTGCGGCTCCGCCGCTACGTGGTGGGGAAATCCACCGAACCTGTGGAAAACTCTGTGCAGAAGTGAACTCCGAGGTCTGCAACCCATTGTCGACACGCAACTTTCCCGACTTTGAACCGAAACGTGGCAACGGCCCTAACATGGTGCGAATCAAGGGCTTATCACGTCTCCGGGGGAATTGCAATAGGGAAGTTTCCACACCTTCAATAGAAGCGCGTTTTCATAAGATTTCCACAATCGGGGGCGTGCGTTGAACATCCCCAACTACCTCACAATTGCGCGCATTTTCTTTGTGCCCCTGCTGGTTGCGGTGTTGGTCCAAGAGAGCATTTCGGTCCATTGGAACGGCACTATCATCACGAACGACGTCGTCGCACTGGGGATTTTTTGGGTCGCTGCCGCTACAGATCTGCTCGACGGGTACTTGGCGCGCCGCTGGAAACAGGTCACCACCATCGGTACCTTGCTCGATCCCATCGCGGATAAACTCCTGGTTTCCGCCGCATTGATCGCTCTCGTTCAAATGCGGATGGTGCCCAGTTGGCTGGTTGTTTTGCTAATAGGCCGTGAATTTGCGGTTTCGGGGCTCCGGAGCATTGCCGCCGCAGAAGGCTACACAATCGCGGCCAGCGAGCTGGGCAAGACCAAGACTTTATTCCAGGTTGTGGCCATTTCCCTGCTGATGATCGGCATCCACCACCCCTGGGTCTTGAAGTGGGCGACGCTGTCCCTGTTCGTCGTGGTAGTTTTCTCGCTCTGGTCTGCCGTCGCCTACTTCCTGAAGTTTTGGCGGAAGGTGGACGTAGGTGTCAAGCAGCGTCGCCGCGCTGAATTACTGGATGCAGAGAGCAGGAGCCGCCGGGCCATGATTGCCAAGCGGCGTGAGGAACTTGCTCGGAGGCGAGCCGAGCGGGCAACCCAAATTTCGAGCATCGAAAGGGCTAAAGCGGACCCTGTTCAGGACGAATTCTCTGCACGAACTCAGGACCTTCCGCCGTCAGTCTGACCGTTCGCACCTGGCCAACTTGGCCAATCGGATCCAGCGCCTTGCCGTTGAGGGAAATCTGCAAACCACCCGCATTGCCGGCGATCACTTTCACAAGCGAATCCGCCGCAATCGACCTCGAGTCGTTCGGTTTCAACATGCCGACAAACGCGGTCCGTCCGTCCGCCGTCACCTGAACCCAGGATGATTCCCGCGCCGTCAGTACCACTTGGACGGCCTTGGCCCCGTCGTGGGCATTCTGCGCCACCGGTCCTGGAACCTGTTGGCCGACGCCGTCGGCTACCGGTTGCACGTTGGCGAGATCTTGGGGCCGGTCTGCGGTCTGGCCGACTGCCTGGACCGGAATCTGAGCCGGATCTGCCGCTGGCGGTGCAGCTTGCGCATCCATAGGCGGCGGGGTCGGCTGTTTCGCGGCAGGACTTGCCATTGCGCGTATGGCTGGCGTCCGGGGGAGTTCGAAATACCACCATCCCCCTGCGGCCGCACCAGTTGCCAGAACGCACCATACGGCAACCGAGACCCCCGGGGTCATCCAACTGGTCCACCGCGATTCCGCTATCTTGGCCGGGGGATTCGGCAGAGGTGCAGAATCAATGTCGAATCTCGGCATTCCAGTCAGCAGCGGTTCCGGGTCCAACTTCAGGAATACCGCGTATTGGCGTACGAAGTTGCGTGCGAAGACAATGCCCGGCAGACTCGCCATGTCACCGGATTCAATAGCTTGGAGAAAGCGCTGCGATATCCGTGTGCCCTGCGCAACGTCGTCCAACGACAGTTGCTGGCGGGTTCTCTCATTTCTTAAAGCGGGTCCGATTCCGGCCTGTGCTATCGCCATAACCTTCTGCGACTAATGGTACACCATCCACCTCGGGCTCCAAGAGCCAAGTTGTTGTTTCATTGATAGTTAACATTTAGCCGCCCTCCCCGCGTTATCCTAGTGGGGATGCGTCCACCATTCAAGCCCAATTCAATTGCCGCGATCTTGTGCGGTCTGGCATGTGCCGGCCAGCTTTCGGCCCAAGCCAAGGGCCATGAGTTCAGCGGGGAAGCTGCGATGGGCTACACCTCAAAGGCGGTTGCTTTCGGTCCCAGGCCTTCGGGTACCCCGGAGAATGCCAAGCTCCGCGCTTGGCTTCGGCAGCAATTGGCAACCCGCGGCGCAGAGGTCACCACGGACAAGTTCACGGCTCAAACCCCCGTTGGCCCCATTCAGATGGAAAATATCATCGCCAAATTCCCCGGCAAGTCCGGCAAGGCAATCGCGATTACCGGCCACTTCGACACCAAGCGGCTCGACAAGTTCGTAGGAGCGAACGACGGCGGATCGTCCACCGGTTTCCTTCTGGAACTCGCAGCCACTGTTCAGGGCCATCCCCGCGTGGACGACCTCTACCTGGTCTTCTTTGACGGCGAGGAAGCGGTCAAGGACTGGACCGACACCGATAGCATCTACGGCAGCAAGCACTTGGCCGCTGCGTGGACTGCCGACGGCACAAACCGGAGGCTCAAGGCGCTCATCAACGTCGATATGATCGGCGACCGCAACTTCAGCATCGTGTGGGAAACCAACTCGGCCGCGTCCCTCCGCAAGTTCGTTTGGGATACCGCCGACGCGCTTGGGTACTCCAAGTTCTTTCCCCGCGACGGCGGCAACATCGCCGACGACCACATTCCGTTTGTAAACGCGGGCGTCCGGGCATTGGATTTGATTGATTTCCAATCCCAAGGCTCCTTCTGGCACACGCCGCAAGACACCATGGACAAGCTTTCGGCCAATAGCTTCAAGATTCTTGGGACGGTTGTGCTCAAGGTTATCGAGGGTCTGGAATCGCAGAAGTGAGTTTGGAAGGAATCGTTATAGTCGATAAACCCGCGACGTGGACATCCCATGACGCGGTTGCAAAATTGAGAGGCATTTTTGGAACCCGCCGCGTGGGACACCTCGGGACCCTTGACCCGTTGGCCACCGGCGTCCTTCCCGTCATGATCGGGCAGGCGACACGCTTGGCCAAGTTCTGGGAGGATTCCGAGAAGGCCTACGACGCGCTCATCCGCTTCGGCTTCTCCACCACAACCTACGACAGGGACGGCGAACCCACTTCGGAACCGGTGGAGACCGGGCTCGTCGAATCGCAGTTGGAAGCCGCACTGGTCGCGTTCCGGGGCCAGATCGAACAGGTTCCACCGGCGGTATCGGCACGGAAAATCAATGGTGTGCCTGCCTACAAGTTGGTCCGCAAGAATATCGAGGTGAATCTTGCCGCGTCGCAAGTTACGATCTTCGAATTGTCCCTTCTTTCAGTCGAGGGAAATCTTGCCCGGATTTTCGTGCGCTGCTCGCCCGGGACATACATTCGTTCCATCGCCCATGATCTGGGACAGGTGCTGGGCTGCGGCGCGCACATTCAGGAACTCCGCCGTACCGCCTCCGGGCCGTTCCGCATCGAGGCTGCGTCCACGTTGGACCAACTCCAGGAAATGAAGGGAAATGGCCACTTGGAAAACGCGCTTCTGCCCATGGCCGACTTGCTTCCGATGTTCCCCAAGGTTTTTGTCGATGATCTGACGGTCCGCCACATCCGGCAGGGCCGCGATTTCAACGTTTCCCCGTTTGTTGTGGCTTCGGGCACCCGATGCGTGAAGGCGGTTGGCTCCGATGGCTGCTTGGTCGCGGTGGGCCGTATCGTTATCCCCAACCTCTACCATCCCGAAGTAGTGATGGCAGACGCCTGAGTACGGCATCCGCAAGCCACCGTTCACTAGTGCTGCTAGACTATCGTTGGTAAGCGCAATATTGTGAAGATTCTTCTCGTAGAAGACGATCCGGCAGCAAGTCGCCTGTATGCGCGGTTGCTTTCCGGGTTTGGCCACGAGGTTCTTTCGGCTGGCGACGGAGAGGACGCGTGGAATTTGCTGCAAATCCACGAAATTTCCCTTGTGGTTACCGACTGGATGATGCCGAACCTCAGCGGCTTGGATTTGTGCCGCCGAATCCGCAGCGCAAATCTCGACCACTACGTCTACGTAATCCTTTGCACGGCCAAGAGCGACAAGGCTGAATTGGTGGAGGGCATGGAGGCTGGTGCCGACGATTTTCTCTCAAAGCCCATTGCCGCCGCCGAGTTCCGCGTCCGCATCCGTGCCGGCGAACGGATTCTCACTTTGGAACGGGGCCTGGCCGAACGCAACAGGCAACTGGCGACGGCATACAAGCTGATTGAAGAGGACCTCCAATCGGCAGCGTGGATGCAGTCCAACCTGCTCCCGGCCAGGATTCTCAGTGCCGAGGGGATCGCTTGCCGTTGGTATTTCCGACCATCCAGCTATATTGCGGGCGATACGCTGAATTTCTTTCCGCTGGGCGGTGGCAAAGTTGGCTTCTATGTGCTGGATGTCTCCGGCCACGGTGTGCCTGCGGCAATGCTTTCGGTTACCCTCAGCATGGTCCTAGCGCCCGCAGCAACCTTCGGCAGTCCGCTGAAACGGCTGAATTCAGCCACAGGCGAATTCGAAGCCATGGACCCGGACGAGGCAATCCGTGAACTGAACCGGCGTTTCCAGACCACCGACGACCGCTATTTCACCATGATCTACGGCGTCGTCGATACCGGCTCGCGCCGTCTCAAGCTCGGCCAGGCGGGCCACCCGAACCCGCTCCTAATGACCGCAGACGGAAAAGTGTCCGTACTGGGCACAGGCGGCATGCCGGTCGGCCTGTGGCCCGATATCGATTTCGATTTGATTGATGTATCCTTTGGCCCCGGCGACCGCCTCTTCCTCTATTCCGATGGCGTTAGCGAATGCGCCAACTCCAGGGACAACATGTATGGCGACGACCGCGTAATGAAGTATTTTGAAAGTTCGGCGGGCAAGCCGCTCGACGACGTGATCGGTGGCTTGGAACCGGATTTGGACGCTTGGAGGGATGGGCGCGATTTCCGTGACGACGTGTCCGTAATGGCGCTCGAATTCACCATGTCGGCCGAGTTGTCCGATTCGACAGACCGGCCCATGAAGGAGGAACGAACATGAAAGCGATGATTTTGGCGGCTGGAAAAGGTACCAGGGTCCGGCCAATCACCAATTTAGTGCCGAAGCCCATGATTCCGCTTCTGGGCAAGCCGATTATGCAGTCGATCGTCGAGCACCTGAAAGCCTGCGGTTTCAACCAGATCATGGTGAACACCAGCCACTTGGCGCCCATGATCGAGGACTATTTCCGCGACGGTTCCAGCTTCGGCGTCGAGATGGCCTACTCGTTCGAGGGCACCATTGTCGATGGCGAAATCGTCGGCGAGGCCGTTGGCTCGGCTGGCGGCGTGAAGCGCATCCAAGAGTTTTCCGGCTTTTTCGACGATACCTTTGCCGTCCTTTGCGGCGACGCACTGATCAACGTCGACCTCCGGAAGGCAGTCGAATTCCACCGCCAAAAAGGCGCCATCGCGACTATCATCCTGCGCAATGTACCGCGCGAGGAGGTTTTCAAGTACGGCGTTGTAGCCACCGAGCCCGATGGACGCATCACCCGCTTCCAGGCGAAGCCGAAGGTTGAGGAAGCCGTCTCCACCACCATCAACACCGGCATCTACATCTTCGAGCCGGCCGTGTTCGACTTCATCCCGGCCGGAAAGCAATTCGACATTGGCGGCGAACTCTTCCCGGCCTTGGTCGCTGCCGGTGCGCCCAT
>CAIYDY010000252.1 GCA_903925015.1 uncultured Acidobacteriia bacterium | reverse complement strand
GCAACGAGGGGGAACGTTTGCGCCGCTGTTTGCAGTCGGTCCGGGACATGCGCAGTCCGGGCGGGGACGTAGAGGTGATCTATGTTGACTCCGCATCAACTGACACTAGCGTTGCGCTTGCGGAGTCCTTTGGGGCCCGTGTCTTGGCCGTAAAGCCCAAACGCCCCACGGCGGCCCTCGGCCGCAATGCCGGTTGGCGCGCAGCAACTGCTCCCGTGGTTCTGTTCCTGGACGGGGACACCATTCTCCACCCGGATTTTGTGGCGGACTCCTTGCCGGAGCTGAAGGGAAATGTAGCCGCCGTCTGGGGGCACAGGCGCGAGATCCATCCCGATGCCTCCATCTTCAACCGCCTGCTCGACCTCGACTGGATCTACAAGCCCGGCTTGACGGAATTCTGCGGCGGCGATGTGCTCTTCCAGCGCTCTGCGCTGGAGGCCGTCAACGGCTACGACGAGAGCCTGATTGCCGGCGAGGAACCGGAGATGTGCCGCCGTCTGCGCGGACTTGCCTACACCATCCTGCACGTGGACCGGCCAATGACGGGGCACGATCTCGCGATGACCAAATGGTCCCAGTATTGGAAGCGGGCGACACGCGCAGGGTACGCGTATGCCGAGGTTTCGTCCAGGTTCCGTGGAACTGGCCTGCCATTCTGGGAGGACGATGTTGTTCGCAACCGGAACCGGGCGCTGACCATGATCGCGGCCGCCGCAGTGGCGGTGATCGGGTCCGTTCTGTTCATGAGCCCGATGCCCGCGCTGGTTGTTGCCGCTTTTTACGCGCTGCTGGTGGTGCGGAGCGCTTGGAAGGCCCGTTGGAAGTCGTCCAATGTCTGGACGCTGCTGGGGTACGGCATCCATTCCCATTTCCAGCAATTGCCAATTTACTTTGGCCAGCTGCAATATGAATTGGACCGCAGGAAGGGCACATCGCGCGGGCTGATTGAGTACAAGGGGGCTGCATAGCGATGAAGAAGCTGACCTTGGCGCTGCTTTCACCGTTTGCGAAGGCCTCCGTGGCTCTGGACCCGGTGCGGCGTGTGTGGGCGCACGCGAAATTTGCGGCGCGGATCCAGAATCCATTGGACCCGTCCGTGGTGCTGCAGGGGGAGCCGGAGGTGCATGGAACCGGTCGGATCCATTTGGGACGCGAACTGTACCTCTACCGCGACCTGTACTTTGAGACCCAGGGGCAGGGATCGATCACCATCGGCGACCGCGTTGTGATTTCGCGCGGGGCGCATATTGTTTCGTTTGCGCGGATCGTGATCGGGGAGAACACGATGATCGGTGAATACGCCAGCATCCGCGACGCCAACCACAATTTCGGAGCCGGAGTGACGATCCGTGATTCCGGGCACGACGCGCGGCCAATCGAAATCGGCCGCAATGTCTGGATCGCGCGGGGAGTGACGGTGCTGCCGGGTGTCAAGATCGGCGACAACGCGGTGGTGGGTGCAAACGCGGTGGTGACGCGAGATGTTCCTGCCAACGCGGTGGTGGCCGGGGTTCCGGCCAAGGCATTGCCCCCGAAGCCGGAAGCGGTCAAGATCGGGACGGGGGATTAACCGGATGACACCACGAATTTTGCTTTCGGCATACCAATGCGGCCCGGGAATGGGGTCAGTATCCCAAATCGGTTGGGAGTGGTACTCCCGGTTGGCCAAGCGTGTGCCGGTGACGCTGCTCACCCACATCCGCAACCGGAAGGCGCTGGAGGAGGCAGGAGCCCCGCTGAAGGGTTCCGAAGTTCATTACATCGATACCGAATGGTTCGCGGGGCCGACTTACCGGTTTGCCTCCAAGCTCTTCCCCCGCAGCCAGCACTCCGCGTTCCTGGTGTCCTCGGTGGACTATTTTGTGTACGACCGGGATGCCATCGCCAAGATGAAGCTGCTGCAGCCGAAGACCAAATGGGATTTGGTCCATGCGGTGACGCCGGTGTCCCCGTCCGGGGCGACGAGGCTGCACACGCTGGGCCTGCCGGTTGTCCTGGGCCCGTGGAACGGAGGTCTGCCCTCGCCAACCACCTTCCCCGAGATCATGAAGGACGACGTGGGCTGGCTTTACCGGATCCGCGACATCGGGCGGTATCTGGACGGGGCTTTCAGCACGACATCCACGGCATCCGCCATCTTGGTTGCCACGAAGGCGACGGAAGCCGCGATTCCCGTTTCAAGCCGCGACCGCTGCGTGCGGATGATCGAGAACGGCGTGAATTTGGACCTGTTCCAGCCCGCCAAGTGGGATCCGCCGTCGACCACCAACCCGCTCAAGGTCGTGTTTGTGGGGCGTTTGGTGCCGTTCAAGGGCGTTGCGATGCTGATCGAGGCCGTGCGACGGGTGAAGGACCGGATTGCCATCGAATTGACCGTGGTTGGTGACGGACCCCTGCGCGCGGAGTGGACGGAAACGGCCCGGAAGGCCGGGGTCGAGGCAATCGTCCGATTTACCGGGGCGCTTCCATTGCCGCAGGTCGCGGCGGAAATGCAGCGGTCCCACGTGTTCTGTCTGCCGTCTATACGGGAATCCGGCGGTGCGGTGGTCTTGGAGGCGATGGCCGCCAGTTTGCCGGTGCTGGCCGCCGATTACGGGGGCCCGGCCGAGATTGTCGATGAGGAGATTGGTCGGGCAATGTCGATGCTCGGTGCCGAGGCGTTGATCCGGGACATGGTCCGCAGCTTTGAGGAAATAGTCCGCAGTCCCGAATTGTGGCGGCAAAAGGGGGTGGCGGGGCGCGCCCGCGCGGAGCGGCTCTATGGCTGGGATGCCAAGATCGGGACGGCAATCGATCTCTACTCCCGAATTCTGGAAAAGAGGCCATTGAATGGCTAAACAACTGCGGTACCTGCTGGTTACCCACATTCCCTTTGCACGCAACGCCTCAGGCGACGTGGTGCTGGACAGCCTTTGGGCCCGCGATTTGGATGGAATCGCCCAGTCCGGGTGGAAGGTGCGGGTATGCGCCCCGGAACTGGAATCGGAGTCGGCGATCCGCACATGGGGGCCCAGCGCCGCAACGCTGTCAAAGAACGGACTGATCGAATTTTCGGGTTTTCCGCCTATCAGCCGCCGGGTGGACTTTTGGAAGTGGCCCAAGATCCGTTCCGTGTTGGCCCGGGAAGTTGAAGCCGCGGACTTGGTACACACCTCGAATCTTTTCGAACCATACGTGGGATTGTCCTACGCGCACGACTTGGCCGTCAGCAAGGGCAAGAAAACGGTTTTTGTGATTGCCGAGGACTTCAACGACATGTTGGAGTGGGAGTTTGTGCGCCTCGGCGGATCCCAACGTGAAATTGCCCGCCGCCAAGGGCATGTCGACGCCTTGGCGGAGCGCGCGAAGCGCAGCGCGTCCACGGCGAGCCTGACGTTCCTCCACACGCCTGCGGCGGTCGCCCGCTACCGGCTGTCGACACGGAATGGGATCGCGATCCGGCAGCCGGGCCATGAAACCGATGATGTGATCCCGGCGGAGACGTTCGAGGGCAAATGCGGGGCGATTGAATCGGGCGTCCCGTTGGAAATTGTTGCCGCGTGCCGCCACAAACATTTGAAGGGACTGGACTTGCTGATCCGTTCGATCGCCATCCTGAAGCGGCGCGGCGTGCCCGTACGGGTCCAGTTGTTCGGTTCCGGGGAACAGAATACCGATCTGAAATCGCTTGCGGCGCGGCTGCAGGTGGATGACCGCGTGCTATTTCCTGGCTCACTGCCGCCAGGCCGGGCGGTTCCCTTTTTAACGGAGGGTACGAATGCAAGAGCCGCCATACAGAGTTGCGTGAGAGAGCCTGCCTCCAGTCTTCTGTGAAGGCGTGTC
>CAIYDY010000251.1 GCA_903925015.1 uncultured Acidobacteriia bacterium | reverse complement strand
GTCTGCATCCGGTAGGCCATTTCGTACTGGCGGATGCGGGTGACGATCTCGGGGTCGCCGAACTGCTTTTCGTTGATTTCGTTGAGCTGGCGGATGTCGTCAAGCATGGACCTGCGACCGGTGGAGTCGATGCCGGGCGGGTTGGAAAGGTAGAGGACCGGATCACCCTCGGAGCGGAACTTAACGCCCTGGTAGGCCGTGGGGAGAAAACCGCTGCCCCAGAGACGGTCATACAGAGGTTGATCGACCTTGCGACCTGTGCCGCGCGAGATCATGACGACGAAGGCTGGCAGCTCGTCGGTTTCGCACCCTAGCCCGTAGCTGACCCAGGAACCAAAACACGGGCGGCCGGCAACCTGGCTGCCGGTCTGTATGAAGGTGATGGCAGGATCGTGGTTGATGGCTTCGGTAAATAGGCTGCGGACAACGCAGATGTCGTCGGCAATTTTGGCTGTGTGCGGTAGGAGCTCGCTGAACCATGCGCCCCCCTGGCCGTGGCGGGCGAACTTGTAGACGGACGGTGCCACTGGGAACTTCTTCTGGGCGGACGTCATGCCGGTGAGTCGCTGGCCTTGGCGAATGGATTCCGGAAGTTCCTCGGCGAAGCGTTTGGCTAGCCCCGGCTTATAGTCGAACAGGTCCATTTGCGACGGCGCACCGGACTGGTGGAGGTAGATGACGCGCTTGGCCTTGCCCGGGAAATTGGGGAAACCGGGAAGTCCCTTGGCAGCTCGGGCCTGTGGGGCCAGCAGGGAGCCCAAGGCGGCTGTTCCGATTCCGGTGGCGGCCCGCCCGAACAACTGGCGGCGCGTCAACATCAGTTGGCGTTCACGGATCGGATTCATTGGCGGGTGATGACCTCGTCGAGATTCAGGATCACACTGGCGGTTGTGGTGTACGCGGCCAGTTCGCCCGCGTCGAAGGACTTGTCGCGGGGCGATTCTCCGGCAGTTAGAAGCTTTTCTGCCGAGGCGGGGTCGGACCTATATTGGACGAGTCGCTTGGATAGGCCATCGGACAGGATCTTAAGCTCCCGGTCGGCCGCCGGACGCGAGGTTGCCAAGCGGATTGCCCATGCGAGGCGCTGGGTGGGGGTCTGGCCACCCTCCTTGAGGATGCGCTCGGCGAATTTCCGGGATGTCTCGATGTACATTTCGTCGTTGAGGAGCGCGAGCGCCTGGAGCGGTGTCGAGCTCATCTGGCGTCGGACGACACAGGCTTCCCGGGTGGGCGCGTCGAAGATGGTGAGGGAAGGCGGCGGCACGGTGCGCTTCCAGTAGCTGTACACGCTCCGACGCCAAAGATCCTCACCCTTGGAACGTTCGAAGAGTTTGCGCCCGGGAAATGCGGAGAGCTGTTCCCAGAGACCCTCGGGCTGGTACGGTTTCACTGAGACACCACCCATCTTCGTGGAGAGGAGGCCAGAAACGGAGAGCGATTGGTCGCGGATCATCTCGGCGGAGAGGCGGACACGGGGGCCACGTGCGAGGAGTCGGTTTTCCGGATCGCGTTCGCGCAAGGCCTGAGTCACCATGGACGATTGCCTGTAAGCCGCAGAGGTGACGATCAGGCGCTGGACTGCCTTGACATCCCACCCGTTGCGGACAAATTCGGTCGCGAGCCAGTCGAGAAGTTCGGGATAGCTGGGCGCCTCGCCCTGCGATCCGAAATCCTCCGTCGTTTTCACCAGCCCGGTTCCGAAGAACATCTGCCAGTAGCGGTTCACGGTAACGCGGGCGGTGAGGGGATTCGCCGGATCCATGAGCCACTTGGCCAAACCGAGGCGGTTGCGGGGTGCGTCGGCGGGCATGGGCGGCAAAAAGGACAGGACAGCTGGGGTCACCTTTTCGCCCGGCTTGTCATAGGCTCCGCGCATCAGGACGAAGGTATCGCGGGGGTTGGCCATCTCCGACATGACCATAGTCGAGGGAATCTTGTTTTCAATCGTTCGGCGTTCGGCTTCGAGGGCAACCACTGACTCGCTGGCCGTACGGCGATCCAAGGGGTGCGTCACAAAGTACTTGGTGAGCGCGTCGGCGTCCTTGGGGGAGCGGTCCGAAGCGCCCGTGCGGAGAATAGCGGCAGTTTCGTCGGGAATGACTTCGGGGAACTCCGAATCGGTAACGGAGATGCGGAAACGACCGACCCCGGCCCCTTCGTATTCGCTACCGATCCGGAAGGTGATTTCCTTATCCGGATTGAACATGCGGGTGGTTTCGATGACCGCGAAGTGGGGCTTGGCGGTTTCCGGGTTCAGGCCCCAGCCGCGTTTCAACTGGTCGGCGGGACGGACAACCAGATTCAATTCGGATTCCTCGGACTTGAAATCCGCTGTGATCCGACCCAGGTCTACCTTGCGTGTACCAACTTTGGCTTCAAAAAGCGTAACTACGCCTTTCCCGCCGGCACCGCGTCCGGAGCCACCCCCGGGGAGGGATGGGTCGGGCAGAAGTTCGAGGCGGAAGGCCGTAATATTGCGGAGTTTGGTGGCGGCGGTGAGCTCGTAAATAGCTGCGGGCGGTGTTGCGCCTCCGGCGATGATGGATCCGTCCGGGAGTGCTTTCAAGGTGACGCCGTTGTCTGCCTTCAGATTTGCGGGCGACAGAACCTCCCATTTCGGCTGGTAGGTGAGGGCCGTCACTTCCCATGCCGGTTGTTTGGCAGCCAGAGCCTTGTCGATTTCGGCCAGATTGGCGCGCGCGGTTTTCAATTCGGCGTCCTTGGAGGCAAGTTGCGCCTCCAATTCTGGGGAGGGCAGCTTCATGAAGGGCTTGAAGTTGCCACGGCCGTCGGCGGAACCGCCGTTCCCCGCCTCGTCGACGCTGTTGAAGAAGGCGAAAAGGCTGTAGAATTCGCGGGTCGGAATGGGATCGTATTTGTGGTCGTGGCAACGGGCGCAGCCTACGGTGAGCCCGAGCCAGACGGTGCCGACGGTGCTCGCCCGGTCAACAACGTTTTCGGCGTGGAACTCCTCGGCGATACTGCCGGTCTCCGAGTTGATCCGGTGGTTGCGCTGGAATCCGGTGGCAATTTTCTGTTCCACCGTGGGGTTGGGGAGCAGGTCGCCCGCCAATTGCTCGATGGTGAATTGGTCGTACCGCATGTTGCGGTTGAAGGCGTTGATGACCCAGTCGCGCCATGGCCATATTTCCTTGGCGGGGTCGGTCTGGTAGCCGTGGGTGTCGGCATAACGCGCGGCATCCAGCCAGTCGACGGCCATGCGCTCGCCGTAGCGGGGGGAGGCCAAGAGGCGGTCGACGACCTTTTCGTAGGCGTCCGGGGAACGGTCGTTGAGGAAGGCGTCCAACTCCGGGAGGGTGGGGGGAAGGCCGGTCAGGTCAAAGGAGACACGCCGAAGCAGGCGGGCCTTGTCGGTTTCCGGAGACGGCGAGAGGCCTTCGCGTTCGAGACGGGCCAGAATGAAGCGGTCGATTGGGTTTCGCGCCCAAGCTGCTTGTTTTACAGAGGGTTCGGCGGGACGGACGGGCGCGTTGAAACTCCAATGGCCCTGCCATTTGGCACCCTGCTCGATCCAAGCCCGTAGGGTGGCGACCTCCTTTTCGGAGAGGGGCTTGCGGTCGGAATAGGGCGGCGGCATCCGGCGCGCGGGGGTCTCGGGTGCGATGCGCTTGAGGATTTCGCTCGCAGCGGGGTCATTGGGAACGACCGGGGTCCGGATCCCGCGAATCGCCTTTGCCCCGGCTTCCGTGTCGAGACGCAGTCCGGCTTTGCGGTTGGCTTCGTCAGGACCGTGGCAGGAGAAACAGCGGTCGGAGAGAATGGGGCGGACGTCGCGACCGAAATCGACGGGCTGGACTGCGGCTTGGATGTGGGGTATCGCGGTGAAAACAAGGGCCGCAATACACGGTTTGAATCGCATCGTCACTCTGTTTTCAAGTCTACGCCAGCACCGCTTGGCGGAACGTTCGAAGGGCATCCATGTAGACGCCAACATCGCTGTTGAGGCTGATGGCGCGGTATCCGGCATGGATCCAATCCTGTGCGGCAGCTGGGTTGGGAGGAAGGAAACCGGCTGCAACGTTGTAATTGGCGCAGACCTGGGACAGCCGGTTCTTGGCCTCAATGAAACGTGGATGGTCGAACTGGGCGGGGATGCCCATCGAGGTGGTCAGGTCGTAGTGGCCCAGCCATGCGCAATCGACGCCGGGGACGGAGATGATTTCCTCGAGATTTTCGAAGGCCAGGGCGGTCTCCACCAGCACGATGACGGCGGTTTCGGCGTTCGCCTTGGGGAAGTAGGTGGCTCCCTGGGCCTGGTACATGTCGTGGGCAAAACCGAGGGCGACGCCGCGCTTGCCTTGTGGCGCATACTTCAGCTCCGCAACCACGCGTTCGGCTTGGGCACGGGTTTCAATCCGGGGCACCATCACGCCCATCGCTCCGACGTCGAGAAGGCGGGAGAGGGGGGCGGCCTCCAGATCCGAGGCACGCACTAGGGGCGTGATTCCAGTTCCCCGGCAGGACGCGATCATTTCGGACACCAAACGGATGTCGCACCGGCCGTGCTCCATGTCGTATATGACGAAATCGAGACCGCAAGCTGCGAGCATGGGGGCGATTCCGGGGCTAAAGAGGTCCATGACCATTTGGCCGAGGGCGACCTCGTTGTTGCGGAGTTTGGCTAAGAAGGTGTTCATACTCAGGTGAACGCACTTAGGCAAAGGAGACGCGCCGCGTTTCCCCCTTGCGGAGGCGCAGCTTGGCGGAACCAGAGATTTTCTGGCCCTCGGGTGCCCTCAGGACGAACTCGCCAGCGGAATGAGCGGTCAGCGTGGCGGATTTGGCCCGGCCTGCGGACCACTCCAGATCCACCACCAGATTGCCGCGTGCACGGAGTCCGGTTACGGAACCGGCGGGCCATTCCTTCGGCAACGCGGGCAGCAAAGAAATCTCCCCGGTATGACTCTGGAGGAGCATTTCCGCAATCGCTGCAGTCGCACCAAAGTTTCCGTCAATCTGGAAGATGGAGCTCTTGCCGGAAGGGTGCGTGTCGAAGAGGTTTGGACCCGTGCTGTGGTTCATCAGAGCGACCAGCGATTCGTGGGCCTTGTTGCCGTCCGAGAGTCGGGCCCAAAAGCCGATGGCCCAAGCGCGGCTCCACCCGGTGTAGGCACCTCCGGCCGCGAGGCGGCGCTCCAGGGAAATGCGGGTGGCCTTGGCCAAGCCGGGGGTTCCCTTCGGCGTGATTTCGGCACCGGGATACAGCGGGTACATGTGCGACATGTGGCGCTGTCCTGGTTCCGACTCGACGAAATCCTTGGACCATTCCTGGAGCTGGCCGAACTTGCCGACGCGGTACGGCGGGAGTTTCGCCTTCGCGGCCTGGATGCGGGACTGGAATTCCGTCTCGATACCAAGGATGCGGGTGGCTTCGAGGCAGTTGTCGAAAAGCTCGCGGATGAGCGCGATGTCCATCGTGCAGCCCGCGCTGGTCTGGCATTTCTTGCCATCCGGAGCGGTGAAAGTGTTTTCGGTGGAGAGCGAGGGGCAGGTGGTGAGTGTCCCGTCCTTGGCGGGGATCAGCCAGTCGAGGCAAAACTCGGCAGCACCCTTCATTAGCGGCCATGCGCGCTTGGCGAGGAATTCGCGGTCCTGCGTGAAGCGGTAATGCTCCATGAAGTGCGCGCAGAACCAAGGGCCGGACATCATCCAGTTGGCCCAGGTTGGGGAGCCCGTGCCATAGTCGCCAACGGGTGCGGATTGCCGCCAAAGATCGACGTTGTGGTGGGACACCCAGCCGTTGGCACCGTAGTTGGTCTTTGCTGTAGCGCGACCGTTCCTGGCCAAGTCCTCCACCATGTCGAGCAGGGGGCCGTGGCACTCGGAAAGATTGCAGGTTTCGGCCAGCCAGTAGTTCATCTGGGCATTGATGTTCGCCGTCCAGTTGGAACTCCACGGCGGACGGATGTTTTCGCTCCAGATGCCCTGGAGGTTGGCTGGTTGGGTGCCGGGACGCGAACTGGCGATCAGGAGGTATCGGCCGTAGTGGAAATAGAGCGCGAGCAGGCCCGGGTCGTCGCCTTTGAACGCCTTCAGGCGTTCGTTAGTGGGAAGGGTAGCGGACGGCGAACTTCCCGCCAGTCGGAGGGTGGTGCGGCGGAAGAGCGCCTGGTGGTCGGCGGTGTGGCGTGCCCGGAGCTTTTCCCACGTGTATTGGGAAGCGGCGGCGAGGATCCTGATGCACTCGGCGTTCAGGTCGGCGGCCGTACGGTCTGGCAGCTGGTCGAAACCCCGGAAGCCGGTGGCGGCTGCCATCAGGACGGTGGCACCGGATTTGCTGTCGATCGTGATTCCGGCTGCGTCGGACTTGAGCTGGACCTGGGTGCCGACGACACGCAATTGCGCCTCAAAACGCATCCCGTGGCCTTCGGCATCCGAATATTGGATGGGAGTGGCCGAGCCGTGGTTCGGGGGATCGCAGTGGGAGGGCGCTTTGCCGAAAAGGCGCAGACCCGTCGCGGTGGGCTCCACGGCGGACCGAAGCGGGCTGTCCATCGACAGGGTGTAGATGCCGGGGGAAAGGCGGATGGCAATAACTTGGTCGGGGGCCGAGGACAACAGCTCCCAGGACACGGAGCCCGGAGCAACCTTTACTATGCCCGTGTCGAGATCGAGTTCCCGGCGGTAGGTTCCCGGCAGGCCGTCGCCCCAGGATGGTTCGATATAGAGGTTTCCCAGGGGCTCGTACGACTCGTTGAACGGACCCTGCATCGTTTTGATGGCGACGTCGGCGGCGGCGTAGTTTTCGTCCTCCAAGATCAGCTTGCGGACTTCCTGGAGGTGGTTGCGGGCATCCGGGTTGTTCCAGTCGCGGGGACGACCGGACCAGAGGGTATCGATATTGAGCTGGATGCGTTCCTTGCGCGGATTGCCGAAAACCATGGCGCCTAGGCGACCGTTGCCGATCGGGAGGGCGTCGGTCCATTCCTTGGCCGACTCGCGAAACCAAATCACGGTTTCGGGGGACGGCTGGGCGGAAGCGGCCGTCGCGGCGGCTCCCGTGGCGGCAGTGACTGCGACTGCGGCAAATTCACGTCTGGTCAGGGGCATGGCGGGTTTGAGCCCTATGACAGCAATTGGGGTGCCAGTTGGCCGTGGACGTCGGTCAGGCGGAACGGGCGGCCTTGGAACTTGAACGTGAGCTTGGTGTGGTCGAAGCCCAGCAAATGCAGCATCGTCGCGTGCAGGTCGTGGACATGGACCTTGTCCTTCACCACGTTGAAGCCGAGATCGTCGGTTTCGCCGACCACGGCACCGGCCTTCATGCCGCCGCCCGCCATCCACATTGTGAAGGCGTTGGGGTGGTGGTCGCGGCCGTCGTCGCCGCCTTGGACCATGGGTGTCCGCCCGAATTCCCCGCCCCAGACCACGAGGGTGCTGTCGAGGAGTCCGCGCTGTTTCAAGTCCTTGATGAGGGCAGCGGCGGCGCGGTCGGTGTCGAGGCAGTTCCTGGTGATGTCCTTGACGAGGGCCGAGTGCTGGTCCCAGGCCTCATGGTAGAGCTGGACGAAACGGACACCCTTTTCGACGAGACGGCGGGCGTAGAGGCAGTTGTTGGCGAACGACGGCTTGCCGGGTTCGGCACCGTACATTTCGAGCGTTTCCTTCGACTCCTTGCCCAGGTCCATCAGCTCGGGGGCGCTGGCTTGCATGCGGAACGCCATCTCGTATGAGTTGATGCGGGTGGCGATCTCAGGGTCGCCGGTGACACCCAGCCGCATTTCGTTCAGTTTTCTTATGGAATCGAGGGAATCGCGCTGGATCTGGTCATCGGCACCGGCGGGGTTGGAGAGGTAGAGGACGGGGTCGCCGGAGGAGCGGAACTGGACGCCCTGGTACACCGATGGGAGGAAGCCGTTGCCCCAACAGGAGCTACCACCGCTGGGTCCCTTCTTGCCGGAGCTGAAAACGACGAACGCGGGTAGGTTGCGGGACTCGCTACCCAAGCCATAAGTCACCCAAGCACCCATGCTGGGGCGGCCGAAAAGCATGGATCCGGTGTTCATTAGCAACTGACCGGGCGCATGGTTGAAGGCATCGGTCACCATGGACTTCACGATGGTGATGTCGTCCACGATGGTGGAGAGATGCGGGAGCAGGTTGGTGAGCTCCGCACCCGACTTGCCGTATTGCTTGAACTCGAACTTGGGCCCGAGGAGCTTGGAGTTCGGGTTGATGAAGGCCGAGCGGTAGCCTTTGAGGAGTTCCGGGGGCGGGAGGGTGCCGTCGAATTTCTTGAGGGCGGGCTTGTTGTCGAA
Organism: uncultured Acidobacteriia bacterium; assembly: GCA_903925015.1. GTDB lineage: Bacteria > Acidobacteriota > Terriglobia > Bryobacterales > Bryobacteraceae > BOG-234. Next base: position 9,716 of record CAIYDY010000251.1, on the reverse strand, counting down.
CAGTTCGAGGTGGCTGGGGGCCCCGGCCATGAAAAGGAAGATAACGTTCTTCGCCTTTGGCGCGAACTGCGGGGGCTTGGGCGCGAGGGGGTCGGAGGCGGGAGAAGAGGATACGGCTGCCTGCGCGGAATCGGCCAAGAGGCTTTGGAGGGCGACGGAGCCAAGGCCGACGCCGCACTGCTCGAAAAACCATCGTCGCGAAATCTGGGTACCGATGTTCATGGCCTAATCCTTAGCGATCGTTTCGTCGAGATTCCGCGCACGGATGACATCCTCGTGTGCGCCATCTCCGACATCCCGATCTTGATCATACTGCAAGCAGGGACCAGGTGACCGATCCTTGACCATCTCAAGGGTATCCCTTGCCGTAACCCGGTTCAAAAGGATTGCCGAGAATCGTTCCCGATGGTGCTGCAACAGGTGATCTGCGAGGCGGTCGATGGCATCCAGCCGCTTTCGAATACTGCGCTCTTGTGTCAAGGCTCCTCCAGATCGGCCTCAGGCCGTGGCGATCGCACGATACCGGTTGGCGAAGGTCCGCTTGACGCGCCGCTTGGTGTTCCGCACCCATTCGACCGTGCGGTTTGCTGCTGAGGCGATTGCCTGGTCGGCGTTGCCCAACTGGTTGTCGTCAATCTGTTCGACGGCGCGTAGCAATACAGCCACTTCGGGGTCCTCGGACGCCAATTCCCTTAGCGATACGACGGTACGCGCTTGACGGGTGTCGGTTGAACGACTGGGACGATTCCCGCCGCACGACGACAAGATCGGTCGGGCAGGGTCGTCCAGTGTGCGCATGCGCTTGCTGCGGAGAAGGCGGTCCAGGAGTCTGCGCTTCAGGACCAGACAGAGGTAATTTTCCAAAGTGCCCCGTTCGGGATCAAACGGGAGGTCGCCCTGCTGGTAGGCAAGCAGGACATCCTGGACCGCGTCCTCTGCCGAGCAGCCATCGAAGACGGCAGGAAACGCCATCGCGACCAGCCCTGCCCGCGTCCAAAGCGGTGGCGGCTGGCTCTATCGTCGACTTGGGGACACTGGGAGGGGATTCCAGCATCGCGTACGCGATCAATGGCAGCGGACAGGTAGTGGGCTGGGCGGATACCGCCACTGGCACTCAACATGGGTTCTTGTGGTCCGGAGGCGGCCCGATGCAAGACCTTCTAACCCTCGGTGGAGCGAACAGTCATGCCCAAGGAATCAACTCAAGCGGGACTATAGTGGGCCAGTCAGACACGTCACCGAGTGGTCATCAGGCCTTTCTATACTCGGGCGGCACGATGGTGAACATTGGTGGGACCGAGTCAGGTGCCGCTGGGATCAACGACAGCGGACAGGTGGCCGCTGGTGCGTATGTACCTGCCCCCCCTATTGCCGGTACTCGGGCATTCCTGTATTCCGGTTACCCCGGCGGAACTTGGACTGAGCTGCCCAATCTCGGCGGCGGGATCGGATACGCAAACGCCATCAATAGTTCCGGGCAAATCGCTGGAACATCCTACGTATCGGATGCTGATGGCGGAGTCGAACATGCATTTCTCTTCGGTAATGGCGTCGTCACCGACCTTGGGACCCTCGGCGGACCACGATTGAGTGCAGCCACCGGAATCAACGATAGGGGTGACGTGGTTGGACTGTCCCTTCTGACCGGAAATAACAGCAACTCATCATTCGCTGGCGCGCATGCATTCCTCTACGCAGCGGGCGGCAGCATGCTGGATCTCAGAACCCTTGGCGGCTCAACTAGCCGCGCAAACGCCATCAGCTCGTATGGCGAGATTGTAGGAGAGTCGCTAACAGGCACGGGGGCCGACCACGCCTTCCTCTACGCCAATGGTGCCATGATCGACCTGAATACCCTGCTGCCTCCAAACTCCGGCTGGGTACTCGAAGCCGCCAACGCCATTAACGATTCCGGCCAAATCGTCGGTTACGGTATCAACCCTAACGGCCAGACCCATGGATTCCTGCTCAACACGGCCCCGGAACCCGGTTCCTTCGTCCTCCTATTCACCGGCTCCGCCATCCTTGTGGTCAACCGCCGGACGACACTGGCTTACCTCTGCACAAGGAAGCAGTGAGACCGGATGCGGCGTCTTGGATACGATGAGGGCATGGATAGAAGTGCGGATTGGTCCGCCTGCCTCGCTGTGGAGCGGAACCCGGAACGCCTCGCGGGAGCTTGGGCGTTTCGGGGCACCCGCGTGCCGGTTTCCGCCCTGTTCACGAACCTGACCGGTGGTGCAACCGTAGATGAGTTTACCGAGTGGTTTCCCGGGGTCACCAAGGAGCAGGTGAACTTGGTGCTGGAGCATGCCGCCCAAGGACTGAGGGCCCCACTCGCGGCCTAGTTGGCATAACAATGAGGATCAGTCGAGACCGACGGCAGCTCACAATTACTTTAGCCCGGAAACCCCGGTTATGGCGACCTGGAAAGGTCGCAGCAGCCAAGAATGGCTGCCCTACAGTGGAATTGCAGGAAGAGTGGCGGGGCCAGGTTAGATGTACTATTCCTTGGTAATCGCTTCGTCGAGATTCAGCACCACGCGGGCAACTGCGGTCCACGCGGCTGCCTTCACGGGGTCGCCGCCCTTGGCGAGCGCGATTCCGGCGAATTTGGCTGGGTCGAGCCCGGTAGCGGCAAACCTGGACTGTTCGCGGGCCAGCAAGTTGAGAAGTTCCGTCTGCTCGGGTGCCGTCGGGGCTCGGGATAGAACGCGCTTTACGACGTACCGGATGCGTTGCTCATCGGTCACGCCACCACTTTCGATAGCCTTGGATGCAAGGGCCTGGGCGGATTCGAGGAACAACGGCTCGTTGAGGGTCGCAAGCGCCTGGAGCGGCGTGTTCGAGCGCGACCGGCGGACGCAGGAGCTTTCGCCATTGGGTGCGTCGAAGGTTTGCAGAATCGGATACGGCACGCTGCGGAAACGGAAAGTGTAGATCGCCCGGCGGTACTTTTCGGAGCCGGTCGATTCATTCCAGACCTTGGGGCCGTAGCTGGTGGGGGGCTGGAACAGGAACGACGGAGCCGGTGGGAAAGCGTTGTCACCACCTACCTGCGTGCTGAGGAGTCCGCTGGAGGCCAGGAAGATGTCTCGGACGATTTCAGCATCCACGCGGAAGCGCGGGCCTCGTGCCAACAGCCGGTTATAGGGATCCTTCGACAGCAGTTCAGGTGCTGCATTAGAAGACTGCCTGTAAGCGGATGACAATAAAATAGTTCTGAGCGTGCCCTTTACATCCCATCCCTTGTCCATGAACTCGACCGCCAGCCAGTCCAGAAGTTCCGGATGCGAGGGGGCAGAGACTTGGGTGCCGAAGTCCTCGGCGGTTTCCACAATGCCTGTGCCGAAGATTTCAAGCCACATCCGGTTCACGAAGGCGCGCGCGGTAGTTGGGGAATCGCGGGAGACGATCCACTTGGCGAAGGTGAGCCGGTTGACGGGCGCTCCCTCCGGCAGCGGATTCAGGAACGTGGGCACACCGGGCGTGACCAATTTGCCCGGTGTGAGGAAGCTGCCGCGTGTCAACTGGTGGGTTTCGCGCATCTGGTCGCGTTCGTTTAGAACGAGTTGCGAGGAGCCCTCCGGGTACGTCTTCCAGAGCTCTGAAATGGTGGCGTTTTCGTCCTTCCACTCGGGGACCGTGGTGCGCCAGTAGGCAAAAACGGCTTGGATCTGGTCTTGGGATCGTTTGTCTGCTGGAATGGCCAGGATCTCGCGAACCTTGGCTGGAATGGGGTCGGCGACGGCGTCGGCCTCGGTGGTGATGGAGAGCCGGAAGCGTCCCAAATTCTGGTTCTGGTTGTCGTCCGAGTTCCAGCCGCCGCCATTTTGCTTCAAATACATGGCGAGAACGGTTTCGCCCTCGGTGGAGATCGGTTCGGCGGCGTTGAAGACAGCCTTGCGGGACTGGTTGCGGAGTCCTGGCCCAACGTCGATGCCCCAAGCGGAATTGTCATTGCCGTCGATGGCCAACTCCACGGGACCAGTTGTGCGCTTCTTGTCCGTCTTGTCGAAGTAGTTGGGGAGCAACGGGGCCTCGGGTGGATTCACGTCGGCCGAAGCCTTGGCGAACTTCACCACTTTCACCGACTTGGCGTCGGAGGCGGGCGAAGCCTCAACCTTGAATTCGCTGAGCGCTCCGGTGCCGAAAATGGAGCGGCCGGGTCCACCCAGCGGCAGATTGGGATCGGTCAAAAGCTCCAAGCGGAAGGCCGTGATGTCTTTCAGATTCGTTTTTGCCGTCAGTTTGACGGTGTGCTTGGTGGGCGCGTAACCTTGGGCGAGTAGTGAACCGTCGTCCTGCAGGATGTAACGCTGGCCACCTGTGGAGATGTCGTCGACTTCTGGACGGATAACGGTCCACTGGGTCTGTTTTGTCGGAAGAGATTGCTCCCATTTGCCCATGCGGTCCTTCCAGTCGGAAGTGCGGTGCTGGAGGCCGGCTTCGATCTCGCGGGTGCGCCGCAGGATACCGGCGATTTGCATCTGCTGGGCCGGGGTGTGGACCGCCGCCGTGGATTCGTGGGAGTTGTTGAGGAACGCGAAGAGGCGGTAGTACTCCTCCTGCTTGAGTGGGTCATACTTGTGATCGTGGCACTGGGCGCACTGGATGGTGACACCGAGCATGCCCTTGCCGATGGCCTCCATGCGGTCGAACATGGCTTCCATGCGGAACTGTTCGGGGTCGATGCCACCCTCCTCATTGATCATGGAGTTTCTCAGGTAACCAGTCGCAACCCGTTGATCCTGCGTAGGGTTGGGCAACAGATCCCCGGCGATTTGCTCAACAATGAACTGGTTGTACGGCATGTTCCGGTTGAAGGCGTTGATAACCCAGTCCCGGTAGAACCACACAAAACGAGGCTTGTCCTTTTCGTAGCCGTCGGAATCGGCGTAGCGGGCGCCATCCAACCAGTGGCGGGCCCATTTTTCGCCATAATGGGGGGAGGCGAGGAGTCGGTCCACCTGCTTCTCCCATGCCCGCGGACTGCGGTCGGCCAAGAAGGCGTCAACTTCGGCGGGGGTGGGGGGCAGGCCGGTGATGTCGAGCGATGCGCGGCGCAGCAGAGTTGCCCGATCAGCTTCGGGAGATGGCGCGAGACCTTCGGATTCGAGCTTGGCGAGGATGAAGCGATCAACTGGGTTGCGAGCCCATTTGGTGTTCTTGACGGTCGGAAGCGCTGGGCGGACGGGTGCGACGAAAGCCCAGTGCTTCTTTTTCGGCGCAGCGGAAACGGAAGTGTCGGACCAAGGGGCGCCGGCATCGACCCACGACTTCACCAGCGCCATCTCGGAATCGGAAATCTTGCCTCCCAGTGGCATCCGGGGCAAGTTTCCGAGCCCGGCAATGCGGCTGTAGATCTGGTCCCGCTTGGGGACGACGGACTCCTTCCGGTCGAGGCGCAGGCCCGCACTCTGGAGCTTTTCACCGTGGCAGGAGTAGCAGTTCTTCTCGAGAATCGGCTGGATATGCTTCGCGTAGTCGGGGGTGCTCTGGGCTTGGAGGTAGAGAAGGCTGCAGACTGGCAGGGCGGCGAGTACCGAACGGGCTGCAAAACGGGAAGGGACGAGGCGGTGATGCGGCATCTTACTCGTTAACCACTTTATAACGGGACCGTTCACTACTTTCCAACGAGCGGAGAAATGGGAGAACTCCTTCAGTGAACCGACGGCAGGAATGGGTTGGCAAGGCGCACGCCAAAGATCAGTTGACCGGAGTTGAGATCCCCGGTGTACAGAACCGGACACTCCGCCAGTCGCGCGGTAACAATAATCAGCGCGTCCCAGTAGGAGATCCGGGCCAATTCGGACAAGCGCATTGCATCACGGATATCAACCATGCCGGGCACAACCAAATTCGAATCGGCAAGGGCATCCACAATGCGAATTGCCGCAGAAACAGTATGCTGGGGACGGACTTTCGGGTCAGGGTAACGAACAACTCCTGGAGGACTTGGGTGCTGGTGCGGAAGTCGGCTTCGTCCAACAGGCGCGTCAGGAGCCGTTTCGCCACAACCGCCTTGGAATCGGAACCGCCAGCCAAGGCGTAGACGAGCACGTTGGTGTCCAGGAAGCTGGGCATCGCGTCAGACCTGGCGGGAATGGAGTTCGTCGCGGGTCCAAGTGATCCCAGTCAGCCGGTTCAGGTCATCGTCCAGAAACTCCTGAATGACGGCTCTGGACTCCATGCGGCGGGTCGAGTGTTGAGAGGTCGGTAAGGTAGTCACGCACCATGGCATTGACCGAAGTTCCCTGCTCCAAAGCGACCTTGCGAGCCGATAGGAGTAGCCCCTCGTCCAAAGTCAACGTCAGATTCCGATTCATGAAGGCACTGTAGCACGGATTCTGCGTAAAGCAACTCACCTACTTGCCACCTAATTTGGCGATCGCGGCAGCTAGTGCCCTCTGCCAGGCGTCGCGCCGGGAGGCCACGTTGATGGCTGGCGAATCGACAACACCTTCGAGAGCCTGGATGGCTTTTCGGTAGGCGTCCGCGGCTGCTTTCGATTCCAGAACCGGGTCGTGGCCCGGAAGCGTTGCCATGTAGTCGTACAGACCGGCGACCCGTGCCCACGTGGCGGCGGGGTAGGCCGCCATCATGACCTTCGGATCGCGTTTGGAGATGTCCGTGGCGACTTGGATCGAGCGCTGGGCAACTTCGACGGCCTCGGTTCGCGACCCGGACTTGGCGAGCATCCGAGTTAACAATTCGTAGGCACGCATTGCCCAGGAGCGGGCTGCGAGCGAATCCAAGGAACTGGCGACGACGGCGTCGGCGGCCTCAACGGCGGCTCTGGAGCTTTCCACCGACTCCTGGGTCCGACCGGCCTCGTCCAAGGTACGCCCCAAGTAGTAAAGGTTCATGACGCGGTTGATTCGCTTCTCGCGCGCGGTGGGATCCCTCTTCAGCTCCTCGTCGAACAGGGAAAGGGCTTTCCGGAGTTGGGTTATCGACTCGTCGCGTTTGTCAGCTGGCGCGTAACACGCACCGAAACGCATCGAGACAATTGCGTAGTCCTCCTTGGCCGTGGTGCTGTTGGGATCGGCCTTGAGGATGGATTCGGCCTTGAGGAGAGCCTTCCAGTAGTACTCCCGGGCGGTGGCGTCGTCCGGCTTGGAGCCACGGAAAACCGGGCCGCCAACAATTTCGGCCACCCGGACATAGCTCATCATGAGTCCGCGCATCACGAACACGTCGCCAGGCGTGCCGACAGCGCGCTTCTCACGCAATTCCAAGCTCTTCTTGGCGTAAACCAGGGCTTCGGGAAGCTGACCGGCGCGGGTGAGGGTCTGTGAAAGGCTGCTGTAGGCCTCACCCAAGTGGTTGGCACGAGCCTCCTCGGCAGGCGAGATCGCGGCCGCTTGTTCAATTGCAGCCACGGCGCGACGGGAGTAGGCGACCGCGTCCTGGATCTCGTTCTCCTGCAGAACGTCTGAGAGGACCTCGAAAGTTGTGCCCTGGAAAAGAAGCACTTGGACGTCCTTGGGGAATCGGCGGACCAGTTCAATGGAACGGTTGACCTCGGTACGCGCAATCTCCACAGCAGTACGTCGGTCCCCGGATTGGAACAAACGCTGCGCCAAGTGCACTTGGATCTGTCCCATGAGCACCGAGAGCTCGGGGTCGTCGACGATCGGGAGGTGGGCCATCGCGTCGGCGGCCTTGCCATAGCTCTTGATAGCTCCGGCAGCGTCGCCGATATTGGGTTTGCCAGGCGCGCCGAGGGCGTCTCCCATGGTCATGTAGCCCAGGGCGATGGCCCGTGTGAGGTTCCGGTCCGCATTGCCTCCCGCGGCCAGCCGGTCGAGATAGGCCAAGGCCGAGGAGATGACGGCGCGGCGCGTTTCGATAGTGCCGGGAGCCCTGGAAAGAGCATCGTCCACATCATAGAAGGAGGTATTGGCGAGGCGGACGATGTCCTGCAACCGGTCCTCCGCACGGAGGCGCTGGGCGCGGGCATCCTTGGACTCGCGTTCGGCGCGGTCGCGCTCGGCGAGCGCCACAACCTTCTGGGCTTCCGCATTGGCGTGCTCGGACTCGGCGTTCCTGCGTTGGACCTCGGCGCGGTCCCGCTCCGAAAGAGCGATGGTGCGCTCTGCGGCTGCAAGTTTGGCTTCATGGACAGCAACCAGGGAACCGCCCAGAATGCTTGCGGCAACCATTGCCGCCGCCGCCACGGCCCACGAGTGCCGACGCAGGAATTTTCCGGCACGGTAGCCGACAGAATCGCCATGGGCAAGGACGGGACGCCCTGAGAAGTGACGTTCGATGTCTTCCCGTAACTGGTCAACGGAGGCATAGCGGCGCTCGGGCTCCTTGCGCAAAGCCATCATGACGATTCGGTCAAGCTCGTCGTGGATCTGGCCGGCAAGAACCGGATCGGCGCGGCGGCTGGGACGCTCTGTCGCAGTCTCACAGACGGTGCGACGGAAATCCTCAAAAGTTCGACTGGTAAAAACGTGCGGTCCGCTGCCAGCGAGGAGGTGGAACAGGACTGCTCCGAGGGCATAGACGTCGGAAGCGGTGGTAACGGGAAGACCAAGGAGCTGCTCGGGACTGGCGTACTCGGGAGTCAGCACCCGGTATTCCATCATCGTCTGGCCCGGCTCGGTCCCGGGCTCGATCAGCTTGGCGATGCCGAAGTCGAGCAGCTTCGGAGTGCCATCGGCCTTGACCAGGATGTTGCAAGGCTTGAGATCGCGGTGGACAACCAGGTTTCGGTGCGCGAAGGCGACTGCGTCGCAAACCTTGGCGAAGATGGAGCAGCGTTCGCGGGCGTTCAAGTGGAGCCTGTTGCAATGGTCCACCAACGGCTCGCCATCAACAAACTCCATGACGAGGTAGGGTCGTCCGTCCGGCATGGAGCCGCCATCCAAGAGCTGCGCGATGTTGGGGTGTTCCAGCGCGGCGAGAATGCGGCGCTCGTGCCGGAATCGCTGCAGGATGTCGGCGGAATCCATGCCGCGCTTGATGACCTTGATGGCGACACGCTTTTCGAATTCGTCGTCCGCACGTTCGGCCAAGTAGACCGTGCCCATGCCGCCGCGACCGATTTCGCGGACAATGCGGTAGCCACCCAGTTGGAGACCTTCCAAGGTTGGCTCGACCGCCTCCCGAACGGCACTGCGGACGGTCTGGTCGAAGAGACCGCCGCCCTGCGCGTCCGCCGCAAGCATTTCCTGAACTTCGGACAGCAGTTCGGGATCGCCTTCGCAGGAGTCTTGGAGATACCGGCGGCGGGCCTCCCCGTCGAGTTCCACGGCTGCGAGGAAAATCGACTCCAAGCGCTTCAGGTCGCTCATGGTTCCTGGGTGTTAGTTGTCGAATGGGCTGTCGCCGCCCGCGCGAGCTGCCTTTTCCGGTGCCTCGATCATGTAACCGATGCCGCGCACAGTGTGGATCAACTTGGTGTTGTAGCGGTCGTCGATTTTGCTGCGCAGGTGGCGGATGTAGACATCAACGATATTGGTGAGGCCGTCGTAGTCCATATCCCAGACGTGCTCGACGATCATGGTGCGGCTCAAGGGGCGGCCCTTGTTGCGCATCATGTATTCGAGGATGCCGAATTCCTTGGGGGCGAGGTCGATGGTTTCGGTACCGCGGATCACTTTGCGGCGGGAGCAATCGACGACGAGATCGGCCACTTGGAGGCGTTCGGGGGTCGGTTGGCCACGACGGAGGAGGGCCCGGACGCGGGCGAGGAGTTCGAC